>NZ_JBEONZ010000024.1:0-56619 GCF_040308705.1 Pseudoalteromonas sp. 19-MNA-CIBAN-0066 | reverse complement strand
CGGCCAAAGGGATCAGACTGTAAATCTGACGGCTCAGCCTTCGCTGGTTCGAATCCAGCTCCCTCCACCACTTTTCTACTTATATAGTTACTACATTCCTTGTTAGTAATCTCCGTGTTTTTTCTTAGTTAAACATTAAAATACCCATTGTAAACTCATACCATATTGTTTTAGCCATAACGTACTTGCTTTATAGTCGGGACAAAATTGTGCTACGCGCTGCCAAAATGCTTTGCTATGATTTAAATGTCGTAAATGCGCCAGCTCATGCACTATTACATAATCAATAATGCTATGCGGTGCACCAATCAATAATAAGTTAAATGTTAACGCCCTTTTACTATTACAACTTCCCCATTTGCGTTTATAAACTGCAATATTTAAATCGTTAGGCAGCGCTTCTTGCATCAGCGTGCAAAAGTCATTAAGTCGCATTTCAATGTATGCGGTTAACTGCTCTTTTAAATACGCCTCTAAAAGTAATTGGTACTTTTGCTGCTGATGCTTAACACGAGCAGAAACGGTAATAAGCAGGTCATCTTGTTGGCGCTCCACTGTAGAGGTATTGCCTTGCTGAAACGTTAAATTAATTGCTTCTGAAAAAACCCAGATCTTTTTGTCCTTAAGTGGATACTGTTTTGTATCAACCAAAGTAAGCTGTTTTTGCAGCTGCGCCTCAACCCATGATTTTTTTTCTAATAACCAGTTATCGAGCACTTTTTTTTGTACGTGATGGGGGGCATATACCGTCACATTTTGATTATGCACTTTAATAGCAACGGTCTTTCGTCGGGTACTTTTTTTTAGTTGGTAGGCAAACAAATTAATCTCTCACACTATACTAGCTAGGGGCTACTTTTCGTCTAATGGTTAGTTAATGCCGTGTTGTTTATTTATAGCTTAATAAGCAATCATAAAATTAACGGTTTATTAATTAATTAATTCTATTAAACTACACGATTAAAATGCCTATTTAGAGCCGCCATGTTATCAGCTTTCTTTATTACTGACCAAGATCCTAGTTTAATTATAAACGGGGTTTACGATCCTCTCTTGGTTTCTCTTTCAGTTTTAATAGTGATATTTGCCGCTTTTTTTACTACAAAACTCATTGATTTAGCTAAAAAAACTACTTTCCCAAGCTATCAACGTTTAGCTACTGTAACCGCTGCAGCTGTTTTTTCTGCGGGTATTTGGAGCATGCATTTTATTGGTATGTTGGCTTTTTCTTTGTGTACTAACATTAAATATAACCCAACTATTACCTTACTCTCTTTTATACCGGCATTTTTAGCGTGCCAATACGCTGTATCTATACTGGTAAAAAGTAATGGTAACTTTAAAGTATTAGCTGTTTGCTCGGTATTATTAGGCTCAGGTATTGGCACTATGCATTACAGTGGTATGGCAGCGATGGAGCTTGCGCCTATGCTACGGTATGACCCAGTTATGTTTGGGTTGTCTATTTTAGTGGCCGTTGCCCTATCCTTTATAGCTTTATATAGCCACTTTAACCTTGAAAGAATTTTCCCTCGGTTATCACAGTTACAAATTCGTTCAACCAGCGCCGTTATATTAGGCTTTGCTGTTACTGGTATGCATTATATGGGTATGGCAGCAACCCGTTTTGTAGCAACTTCTCCTCTTATTTACGCAGACGAAAATGCGTCTGCTGGGCTTACATTTGTTGCAATTGCGGTTGCCACTGCAACTGTTGCAATAACCAGCGTGGTTGCTGTAATTAATGGCATGGTACGCTATAAACTGCTACTTGAAGAGAAGTCAGCCGACGAGTCGCGGTTAAACGCCATATTAGAAACAGCAATAGATGGCATTGTGACTATTGATCATCAAGGTATTATTTTAAGCTTTAATGATGCTGCGAGTAAGATTTTAGGTTGGCGAGAACATGAGTTACAAGGTAAAAGTGTACAGATTCTTTTAAATGATAATAACGCCTTAAACAATGCGTCATCATCTGGTGATATGACTCTTGATCTAAGCGCTATTATAGGCATAAACCGCGATACTTTTGCTAAACATAAAGATAACCATTTGATCCCTGTGCGCCTTGGTATTGGACAAGTGACGCAAACTGGGCAACCGCCTTTGTATGTTGGCTTTATTACTGACTTAACGCAGCAACGAGCGCTACAAAAAACGGTTGTTGAAAATGAGCAAAAATATCGCTCATTAATGCAAAATATGCCAGGCGTTGCCTTTAGATGTAAATTTGATACTAACTACACCATGCTATTTGTTAGCCCAAGTATATTGGATTTAACTGGCTATACACCAGATGAATTTATTGAGCAACACATTGAGTTTACAGACCTGATTTTAAAGTCTGATCAACAAATGATTATTACCACGCTCACTAATGCCGTTACCGAAAAGCGTCAATATTCTGTTGAATATAGAATTCGCCATCGCAACGGCGCAACGGTATGGGTATTAGAGAAAGGCAGTTTTGACTTTAATAATACCGATGTAGCACAGTGGATTGATGGTGTACTTGTTGATATTACTGAGCGCAAAGAGTATGAAGCAAAATTAGAGCACGCTAAACTGCAAGCAGAAGAAGCTGCCAATGCTAAGCAATCTTTTATGGCAAATATGAGCCATGAAATACGCACCCCTATGAATGCAATTATTGGCTTTAGCGATCTGCTAATGGATACACCGCTAAGTAAAGAGCAGCAAAAGCACCTTGTTACGGTTAATAGCGCAGCACGCTCTTTGCTGCGGCTGCTTAATGAGATTCTCGACTCTGCAAAGTTAGAACGAGGAAAGCTAACCATTGAGCCTGTGCATTTTAATTTAAAGCCCGTTATCGACAGTATTATTTCAACTTTTTGGTTAGAAGCTAAAAAGAAAAACCTTAATTTAACGCTTAATATTAATAAATCAGTTAGCACCGCATACTACGGTGATCCCGACCGCCTTAGGCAAATACTTACAAACCTTATTGGTAACGCTATTAAATTTACTGAGCAAGGCGCTGTTACTGTTACCGTAAGTACCACACAAAATAATCACCTATTTTTTGAAGTACAAGATACAGGCATTGGTATTGCTAAAGATCGTATTAAAGCGGTTTTTCAGCCTTTTGTGCAAGCCGATGGCACGACCACACGTCGATTTGGTGGCACAGGTTTAGGCACAACAATAAGTAAACAATTAGTAGAGCTTATGCATGGCTCAATTGATTTAGTGAGTGAAGTTGATAAAGGCAGCTGCTTTTACTTCTCATTACCTTTTACTGTTGGTGATGAAAATAAAATAGATTATTTTGAAGGCCTACATACCGAACTACCTCCGCTTAGAATATTAGTGGTTGATGATATAGAACAAAATACAGAGCTACTTTCTATATTACTTTCGCGAGATCAACACACAGTAACCACTGCAAGTAATGGTTTAGAAGCCATTGAGGCGTTTAATCAACAAGACTTTGATGTCATTTTAATGGACATTCACATGCCTGAATGTGACGGTATTGAGGCCACCATTAAAATTCGTGCATTGGAGCAACTAAAACAAATAAAATTTACGCCTATTATTGCCTTAACAGCCAGCGTGTTACAGCAAGATAAACTAACCGCTAAAAATGCAGGCATGAATGGGTTTGCTAATAAGCCGGTTGATATCAACCAACTGAATCAAGAAATAGCACTGGTGCTTGGACTTGGCTTAGCAAAAGAAACATTAATTGCGCAAACCGACCCCGATGCCAAGCACATAGATTTTGAAAAAGGGTTAGCTTTGTGGGGCTCTAAATGTAAACAGCTTACCGAAATTACTAAATTTGTTAATACCAACGAAAAGCAATTTATAAGCTTATTTAAGCTGCAACTAAGCGATATTAAAAGTGTTTATACGCTTATTCACACTTTAAAAGGCGTGGCTGGTAATTTAGGGTTATTAACCTTAATGACACTGTTAACGCGTTTAGAGAACGCTGACGATGAAGCTGCGCTAACCAGCGTTTTGGCAGATATAAAAACTGAATTGGCGCTTATCGGCCAATTATTAGCAAGCACTATATGTAAAGAGCCCGCCAAACTTATCGACAATGCTGAGCCGTTATCAACAGCTGAGCTAATAGAAATTTGCCAAGAACTCTATGCTGATGCACAAAATGCCGAACTTAATGATGATCTTCTCGATCAGTTACAACGTAAATGTATAGCATCAGTACAAGTAGATATAGATGAAATAGCCAGTGCCTTTGATGAATTCGACTTTGATAACGCGCAAGTTAAATTAGCAAATTTACTTAAAAAGTTAACCCTAAAGGAGAATTAATTAATGGATTTTATTCTAGATAAGCCCCGCATATTAATTGTTGACGACGAGCCTGCAAACTTAAAAGTAATGCGCGAGGTGCTTGGTAATCAATATAGAATGTCGTTTGCTAAATCGGGCGCTGCCGCTATAGCATTACTTGAAAAAGAACTACCAAAGCTAATTTTACTCGATATTATGATGCCTGATATGAATGGCTTTGAAGTATGCCAAATTGTTAAAGCTAACCCTGCAACATCGCATATCCCTATTATTTTTGTTACTGCACTAAGTGATGAAAGTGATGAATTTAAAGGTTTTGAACTAGGCGCTGTAGACTATATAACCAAACCCATTAGCCCTGCTATTGTACGGGCACGTGTTAAAACTCACCTGTCGTTAGTGCAAGCTGAGCAGCTAAAACAAGCTCATGTCGATTTAGTACAGCGTTTAGGTCGTGCTGCAGAATATAAAGACACCGATACCGGTGAGCATATTATACGTATGAGTCAATACAGCAAAGTACTTGCATTGGCGCTGGGTATGGATGAGCAACACGCCGAATTATTACGCCAAGCAGCCCCTATGCACGATGTAGGTAAAATAGGTATTCCGGATGCCATTTTGCTAAAACCCGGAAAGTTAACTGCCGATGAGTTTACCCACATGAAAGAGCACGCTTTAATTGGTGCACAAATTTTAGCAAATTCATCATCGCCACTATTACAACTGGCGCATGTGCTGGCAATTGAACATCATGAAAAGTGGGATGGTACTGGCTACCCCAATGGCCTAAAAGGAGAAGCCATATCGCTGGAAGGCCGTATTGTTGCCATTGCCGATGTATTTGATGCACTTACCTCAAAACGCCCCTATAAAGAGCCTTGGAGCATAGAGCAAACTCTAGAACATATGCAACAACAAGCCGGTAAACACTTTGATCCGCAATTGGTTGAGCTATTTATTGGCAAAATTGACGATATTATTGCCATAAAAAATGCTCATCAGGAGCGATTTTAATTTAGCTCTTTTTGGCTGTATGCGAGCCTAATAATACCTGCGGATACACAGTTTTAATCTGCGTATAGTCATGAGAGGTAATTTCATGGCTATTTCCGCTGTTATCTTTAAAATAAATTGAAAACGTAACGCCGTGATCAGCTAATACTGTTTTAATATTTAGGTGTTCAAAATGCTCAAGCCATGCAATAAATTGCTCCCCAGTGGCTAAAAAAGCAATGCCTTTACTACGTCCCTGTGCAGTAAATAACGCTAAACGCGTGGTAGCATTTGCATCTTCAAGGGTTAATGGCCCTTTGCCATCTTCATTCCAAAAGGCGAGCGCTTCAACCACACTAAAACCTAAAACACGCTCATACCATTTAACCGCTTGCGCTAAATCATCCACATTTAAATGACAATGATCAATCCCAGCTAGCTTAGGTATACTCACGCTGCTCTCCTATTTCAGACTTTAGTTGCTCTAAAAAGTCATGCATATACTCAGTACGTCTTAGTGCTTCGGCCTTAGCCGAGGGAGTATTCATGCTTTGAGCTATGTGTAATAACTTAATAAAAAAATGATCAAGCGTGTATTTTTTATCATCTGCTTCGCGTTGTAGGCAAAATGGGTCATCCGGGTTATATAGTAATCGACTTATTGAGCCACCTACTTTCATGCAGCGGCTTATACCAATCGCGCCTAGTGCGTCCATTCTGTCTGCGTCTTGCACTATTTGTGCTTCTACTGAGTTCACTTTAATATTGGCGCTAAAGCTATGCGCCGCTATTGCATGATGAATTTGAGTAAATAATTGCGCGTCGTAATTAATAGAAGCTAAAAAAGCAATCGCTTTATCGGCGGCCATAGTAGAGGCTTTAGCCCTATCTGGGTGGTTTTTAGCCACGGCTACACAGTCGTGTAACCATGCAGCCGGGAGCACTACCTTCATATTAGCTTGCTCTGCATCGCACAATTTAATAGCAACCCGAACTACGCGTTCAATATGGGTTATATCATGCGCCACATCGGCATGAATTAGTGTGGTAATAAAGGCTCTGCACTGTAAATTGAGCTGCAGCTCAGGGCTTAACATTATGTCTGTCACAACGTGTTCCAAATACCTAATTAACATATTGAATTAGCCATACTTTACCGCGATTTATGGGCTCCATGCAAAACATTCATTGTATGTTGCCCTTGCCTTGACTAAAATACAGCGCTTATTTATTACTACTGAGAAGCTTTATGACATCTGCCGTTTACCTGCAAGCTGGCCGCGATAAATCATTAAAAAGAAAACACCCTTGGTTATTTTCCAAAGCCATCAAAAAAATTAAAGGTAAACCAGGCCTAGGTGACACAGTTACTATTCACGACAGTGAAGGTAAATTTTTAGCAACAGCAGCTTATAGCCCACATTCACAAATTCGTGCCCGTGTTTGGAGCTTTGACGAAAAAGAAGTTATTGATCAACACTTTTTTGAACGCCGCCTACGTCGTGCACTAGAAGCCCGTAGCCAAGTAATTGAAGAAGGTGGTTTAACTGGTTTTAGACTCTGCGCCGCAGAATCAGATTTTTTACCCGGCGTTACCATAGATAAGTTTGACAACGTATTAGTGTGTCAATTACTTAGCGCGGGTGCTGAGCGTCATAAAGGTGAAATTGTTGGCGCGTTAATGGCTATATTCCCTGGTATGAGCATTTACGAGCGCTCAGACGTAGAAGTACGTACCAAAGAAGGCCTTGAGCCAATTAAAGGGGCATTATGGGGCAATGAACCAACTGCCCCAGTACTCATTGCAGAAAATGGCTTTAAAATTGAAGTTGATATTATTGATGGCCATAAAACCGGCTTTTATTTAGATCAACGCGATAGCCGCGCTGCACTTGAACGCTTTTCTAAAGACAAAACCGTATTAAACTGCTTTAGCTACACGGGTACATTTTCGTTGTATGCCTTACGTGGCGGCTGTAAACACGTAACTAATGTGGATGTATCGCAGCCAGCCCTCGATACAGCTAAGCGCAATGTTGAGCATAACAATCTTGATTTAGATAAGGTTGATTTTGTCAAACAAGATGTATTTAAGTTACTGCGTCAATACCGCGAAGACGGTGTTTTGTTTGACACTATAGTAATGGATCCGCCAAAGTTTGCCGACAACAAAGCACAACTTACTGGTGCGTGTCGTGGCTATAAAGATATAAACATGATTGCTATGCAAATATTAAAACCAGGTGGCACCTTATTAACCTTCTCGTGTTCGGGCTTAATGGAGCAAAACTTGTTTCAAAAAGTGGTGGCTGATGCAGCCCTTGATGCTGGTAAAGACTTACTTATTATGGAGCGTTTAAACCAAGCCGCCGATCACCCTATTGCGGGTAGTTACCCTGAAGGTTTTTACTTAAAAGGCTTAATTTGTAAGGTTTACTAACGCCTAGGCTTGATTAGGGTCTGTTGATCTTTCAAGGTTGAATTTGCAGCAGTGTGTTTGGTATTTAGGCAAGGCAGAGCCTATGTGGTGTGGTTATTCCCCATAAATAGGCGATAACGTAGCATCAATGCCAAACAGGCACTGCCCGAAGGGTTCTGCCTAGGGGCGATTGACTCTTTGTTGCTCGGTTTTTACTTAGCCCACTAGGTTACAAACCTCGCGCCGTGATTAAATCGCCCCTAGTTTGAACAAATTTCAATCCGCAAAGGTCAACAGACCCTAGTATTTATACGTAGTTATTGCCTATTTATATGGGCAATAACCACGCTACCTAAGCTAATTAAACTGTATTATTTCAAGTCCGGCAGTTATTGTACCGTCATCTTCTTTGCTGGCGCGTATCACCTTAGCCGTTGCGTCTAAAGGCGCAATACTCGGATGAGTTGAGTCTATATGTACCAATAAAATAGTGTTTGGCTCAAGTAACTCATCTAAATGCAACGACAACCCAGTTGCACTCAAATCTACACATTCTGCATTATAATTTAAGCCAGCAATCGGCTCTATTGTGGTTAGCTTTGCTGGTGTATTGATCTGCATACGTCGAAAATTTCGCTTATCATCTGTAAACATAATTTTTCCTATACTATTTTATTAATTTGCTCTAACAACAGTGGTACAGAAAACGGCTTAACCACATAAGCATCACAGCCCGCGTCAAACCCAGCTTGCTTTTCAAGCGGTGACTCCAGCCCTGACACCATAACAATAGGGATGTTTTTTGTCTCAGGTGTATGTTTAAGCATTCTACACGTATCGTAACCATCCAGCCCTGGCATACATACATCAAGTAAAATAATATCGGGCGGATTAGCAATAGCAGAGGCTAAACAGCTTGTTCCAGAATCGGCATAATTAACATCAAACTTTGCGCTAAGTGCTGCTTTGAGTATTTCATAATTAAAATACTCGTCATCTACCACTAGTAGTTGTTGTACTTTATGTTCTATTGATGAGGACATGGCTATGTCGTTTCCTTCTCAAAACAAAAAATAAGTTCTACTATTAAGTACTTAAGCTTAATAGTAGATACACCTTTTACTCTATTTCTTTTATTGCATTTAACACACGTTTCGCCGAAATTGGATACGGAGTACCCAAGGTCTGTGCAAATAAAGACACTCTCAGCTCTTGCTGCATCCAAAAGATAGCTTCTACCTCTTTTGGAATTGGCATCCCTTTAGGGGTTTTGTTTGCTTGCTTTTTATACTCTTGAGCCACTTTATCAAGCTCAAGTACACATAATCTATCGCGATTTGGATCTATGGGTAACTTTTCTAAACGTTTTTGAATCGCTTTTAAATAACGGATTAAGTCACTTAGCTTAGTTGCCCCATGTTGGCTTACAAAGCCTTTAAAAACAAGAGACTCTAATTGCGATTTAATATCTCCATGCGCAGTGATCATGGTTAAATCTACCCGTCCTTTCATTTTTTTATGTAAGGCATGGGCTATACTTAACACTTGCTCTACTTGCGTGGCAATTTCAACTACAGCGTCACCAAGCTCACCACGTATATGCTCTTTTACATTTTCAAACGCGTCGCTGGTGCGAATGTCACCGTACTTTAATAATAAGCTATCAACACCGGCGGCAATGCAGTCATCAATTAAATCGGCTATTTTACCAAAAGGATTAAAATACAATCCAAGCTTAGCCTTATTTGGTAAGTTTTGCTGCAAATACTTTATTGGTGAAGGCACATTTAATAATACTAATCGGCGCAGCCCTTGTTGATGGGCAACCTGTGCTTTTACTTCGTTATCGAAAAGCTCAATAGCAGCAGTTGATTTTTTATCCACCAGCGCCGGATACGCTTTAATTTCGTATTGCCCTTGTTTTTTTACATATGAGTTAGGTAGCTCGCCAAAATCCCACTGCGTTAAGTCTGCTTTTTCTATGCCTTTATCGGCTACTTTGGATAATGTTTGCGTTACTTCGCCTTGTAGCTGCGCTTTAAGTTTGGCTAAATCTAGGCCACGCGCGAGTAACTTATCGTTATCGCCACGTACTTCAAACTGCAAACGTAAATGCGCTGCCAAGGCACTTAAATCCCAGGCATCAGGGTCAACTCGCACCCCTGTCATTTTTAATAGTCGATTACTAAGTGCGTCAATTAAACTCCCCTGCAATGGCTCAATAGCCGCCAAAACAGCATCGGCATAGTTAGGCGCAGGTACAAAATTACGGCGCAGTGACTTAGGCAATGATTTAATTAAACCACTTATTAACTCATGTCGAAACGCAGGTATATGCCAGTCAAAGCCGCTTTCTTGCACTTGGTTTAATAGCGCAACCGGTATTTGTACCGCCACACCATCAACCGCTTGACCGGGATCGAAATGATACGCTAAAGGTAAAATTAAATTATCTTGCTGCCAAGTATCTGGGTAGTCAAACTCGGTAATACTGCTTGCACCATGCTGCATTAAGTCATCGCGGCTCATTTGCAAATAGTGTTTATTTTGTTGTTTTTGCGTTTTATACCATTTTAAAAATGCTGCACGATTATTAATTTCTTTTGGAATTTTTTTATCGTAAAACTCAAATAAAGTTTGCTCATCAACTAAAATATCGCGCCTGCGTGACTTGTTTTCAAGCACTTGAATATCTTCAATCAGCTCGCGGTTAAACTCTAAAAAGCTTTCGTTTAAACCCAGTTCTTGCTCAACTAATGCGGTGCGAATAAACAGCTCACGGCTCACTTTAGGATCAATATTGCTATACACGCAGCGGCGCTTATTGACGATTAGCAGGCCATATAAGGTTTGTTGCTCAAAGGCGATTACCGCACCGGGTTTTTTCTCCCAATGTGGCTCTGTATAACTGCGCTTAACCAAATGCTGCGCCAGTGGCTCAACCCAGTTAATGTCTATTTTGGCGTTAGTGCGGGCATATAATTTACTGGTTTCTACCAGCTCTGCCGACATTAGCCATTTTGGGCTCTTTTTAAATAACCCCGACCCCGGAAAAATATGAAACTGGCTATTACGCGCGCCTTTATAAATTTGTTTTTCATCTTTAAAGCCAATATGGCTAAGCATACCGCTCAGTAATGCTTTGTGAACTTGCTCACCGTCGGCAGCATTCGATGTGGCTTTCATACCCATTTCGTTGCATACGGTACTTATTTGATAAACAATATCTTGCCACTCACGAAGGCGCATATAAGCGAGGAAGTCTTTTTGGCAGAGTTTTCTAAACTGGCTATTAGTCAGTACGCTTTGTTGCTCTTCTAAATAATTCCACAAGTTTAAAAATGCAATAAAGTCTGAATCAGGATCATCAAAACGGCCGTGTTTTTCGTTTGCCGCAGCACGTTTTTCTTGCGGGCGCTCACGGGGGTCTTGAATAGACAGTGCCGCCACTATAATAATTACTTCACGTAGCGCACCGAGCTTATGTGCGGTTAACACCATTTTAGCTAAACGCGGATCGACCGGTAAACGGCTTAATTCTCGGCCTGACTGGGTAAGCGCTGTTTTGTCGTTACGTTTAGTGGGATGTACTGCTTGGAGTTCCTCAAGCAAGGTTAAACCATCACTAATATTACGACTATCTGGGGCTTGCACAAACGGAAACTGCGCCATGTCGCCTAAACCCAGCGCTAGCATTTGTAAAATAACCGAAGCTAAGTTAGTACGTAGTATTTCAGGATCGGTAAACTCTGGGCGTGATAAAAAGTCATCCTCAGCGTATAAACGAATACAAATACCCGCCTCTACGCGGCCACAACGTCCCATTCGCTGATTTGCACTGGCTTGCGATATTGGCTCTATAGGCAGGCGCTGTACCTTGGTGCGGTAACTATAACGGCTAATACGCGCCGTACCCGGATCAATTACATAACGAATCCCCGGTACGGTTAACGATGTTTCGGCCACGTTGGTCGATAAAATAATATGGCGGCGCGAGTGCGGTGCAAATATACGGTTTTGCTCGGCGTTTGATAGTCGCGAATAAAGCGGTAATATATCAGTGTGTTTTAAATTACGTTTACTGAGAGCATCGGCGGTATCGCGTATTTCACGCTCACCATTTAAAAATATTAAAATGTCGCCAGGGCCTTCTGCACACAGTTCATCTACAGCATCAAAAATACCTTGCAGTTGGTCGCCTTCGGCTTCCATATCCTCTTTATTTATCTCAGTAACTGGGTTGTAACGTACATCAACTGGGAAGGTTCGCCCTGATACTTCTATAATTGGCGCATCATCAAAGTGCTTTGAAAAACGCTCTGGATCGATCGTTGCTGAGGTAATTATTATTTTTAAATCGGGGCGCTTAGGGAGTAAGTTTTTTAAATAACCTAAAATAAAATCAATGTTTAAGCTACGTTCGTGCGCTTCATCAATAATAATGGTGTCGTATTGATTTAAAAATCGATCTTGTTGAATTTCGGCAAGTAAAATCCCGTCGGTCATTAGTTTAATATAGGTATTATTCGAGACCTGATCACTAAAGCGTATTTTAAAACCAACTTGTTGGCCAAGTTCACACTGCATTTCTTCTGCAATACGATTAGCCACCGTTCGTGCTGCTAGTCGCCTTGGTTGGGTGTGGCCAATTAAGCCATCAACCCCACGCCCTAGCTCTAAACACATTTTAGGAATTTGCGTGGTTTTACCTGAACCGGTTTCACCTGCAATAATAACCACTTGGTTATTAGCAATGGCGTTTTTAATCACATCCTTTTTTTGACTCACCGGTAATTGCTCTGGGTAAGTCACTTTAGGCAGAGCCGCTAAACGCTGCGCGCGCAGTGCTTGGCTACGGGTAATGTCGGCCGCTATTTTTTCAAGCGCGTTGGCATGCTTATTCTCATCGGTTATTTTTTTTACGCCATGTAAGCGTTTTTTAAAAATGAATTGATCTTTTTTCAAGCACGTCTTTAGCTCGCCAAACAACTGACCTAGGTTTACCACCCGCATACCTTATAAAATTAGTAAAAGAGCCGCAATTGTAGCAAATTAAATGGCTGGGGTTAATCCTACAAAGTGCATAACGCTTAGTAGTTTGTTATATAAGCCACCAGCCAAACAAATAAAGCGCTTATTCGCCTTTAAAAATGCCTACATAAGTGGCTTGGGTATTTGATTTACTGGCTCTGTACATACCTGAGGTATTAAACGGCAAACTAATATTACCTTTAGTATCCACTATAATAACACCGCCCGTACCGCCTATTGGTGCAAGTACCCCATTAATCACTTCGTCCCCTGCTTGCGTTATGGTTTTACCTTGGTATTTAACGCGCGCACAAATATCGCTGGCTACATTGTAACGAATAAAATACTCACCATGGCCGGTAGCCGATACCGCACACGATTCATTTTCCGCAAACGTTCCTGCACCAATTACCGGCGCATCACCAATACGGCCATAGCGTTTGGCGGTCATACCACCGGTTGATGTACCAGCTGCTAAATTGCCATTTTTATCCAGTGCTACCGCACCAACCGTGCCCATTTTATAGTTATTTGGCAAGGCTTTATGCGCCGCTTGATAGTCTTTACTGGTTGCTTTGGCTTTATCTAATTTTTGCTTTGCTTTTAATAATGCTTTATAGCGGTGCTCGGTATCAAATAAGTTATTTTCGATTAAGGGAATACCTTGCTCTTTAGCAAATTCTTCAGCGCCTTGCCCACTGAGCATGACGTGTACTGAATTATCCATAACCAAACGTGCTAAATTAATTGGGCTCTCTACATGCTTAACACCTGCAACTGCGCCCGCCTGACGATTACGACCATCCATAATTGATGCATCGAGCTCATGGCTGCCATCGTAAGTATAAACCGCGCCACGCCCTGCATTAAAATAAGTAGACTGCTCCATCACTTGAATCGCTGCCGTTATGGCATCTAAGCTTTCGCCGCCTTGCTCAAGTACTTTATAACCGGCCTCTACCGCTTGGGTTAATTTAGCACGATAAGCTTGCTCTTCTTTTGGCGTAAATTTACTTTTTTCAATCGTGCCCGCACCGCCATGAATGGCAATAGCAAAAGGTACTTCTGCGCTTAAGGCGTTATTGCTTACGCTAATAAAACTAGTGGCGATAAGCGCCATTAAAAGTGATTTTTTCATAATGAGCTCTTATAAACTTCAGTGAAACCAATGTGGATGGTCGCTAACTATTTATCAAGTAAAGTAAGTTTAAACACATAAAAAAAGCGCCCAAAGGCGCTTTTTTTTGCTGGTTTAAATTATTACGCTTGTTGCGCTTTTAAACGAGCTAAACGTGCTACTTGATGCGTAGACGTTAAAAAAGAATAAATTGGTGCTAAATAACCACGTTTACGTAGCTCTAAAAAGTCAGCATCACTTAATTCATTAAGTTTTTTCTCATCGATAAGGTAAATACCGTTGATGTCTTTTTTCTCGCCTTTAATATCAACTGTTAGCGTTTGCGCTACTAAAAGCTCTTTATCGGCTAAAAACTTAGTAAAAGCATCTGTGATCTGTGAAAACTCAATAAACGATACTAATGCTTCTTTACGACGCTTTAAGTAGTCAGTTTCTTCGCCGTTTTCAAACAACGCATTACCTTCTTCTTCGCCAACTAATGGGCTCGCTTCGTCAATAACAATACCGTATTGATCTTGATCTGGGTGTTTTACTAAACCTAGTGGGTAGCGCGTCGTAGCCATTGGTGCAAATGCTGCCGTCCACTTATCGCCTTCAACAAACAAGTTTTCGCCTGGCTCAAGGCCAAACATAGCAACTGCTTGAAAAGTGCCTGTTTCGTTATTTTTAACGAAAGACATTGGAAATTCATTCGCTATACGCGCAAATTCATGTGCAACTACTGGCACTAAATGTTGCGTTTTCATAAATTCTACATTGATGCCGTTTTTAATTTTAGTGTTGGCATGTTTTTCGTTGTGTAAAGGCTGTACTTGTTGCTCCGCCATGTTACTGCTCCGTTTATTTTTAATTTGTATGTTTCTTTGTTAATACCTTTAGGCTAATGCTTTTGAGCAAAAAAAGGAAGGGAAACTTTTATGACAACCGTTTTGATAAAATAAAATTTAAATAAATCTGCACCTTGCCAAAAAACGTACACATAACAAGGGTTAAATCTGCTTAAAAAGCACACACAGTAAGGCTATTTAACATACAGGCTTGTTTTTAATGTTAACCTGTTTTAACAAAATCACGTTACTAACCACGTTATTTTGGATAATAATTACACAAATAAAAAGGCAGCTAGTTATAGCTGCCTTTTTATTTGTTCATTCGCACTCATTTTAAATTACGGCGCCCAATAAACCTCAATATTAATACTTGGGTGATTTAGCACTGCGCGCAGTGGCATGTCGTTTACATCTCCGCCCGCTTTGGCTTGCTTATACACAGCGAGTTTTTCATCACCGCTAATAAGTAGCTTAACCACTTTAGATTGCGCTATCGCGTTTAACGTAAGTGTCATACGCTCAGTAATACTGCCAGTTACATCGCTTTTAATGGCATTAATTGCACACACCAGTTGATCCGAGCTTAGGCCTACGTCTAAACCCTCTGCATGTGGGAATAATGACGCAGTATGGCCATCTGCGCCCATACCTAAAATAGTCACATCATACGGGCGTTTTAACGCAGCATAAGCAGCTTCACACACTGCAGTGCCTTGCTGCGCAGTCTCGGCGCTATTTTTCATCGTGACAAAGTTAGCCGCAGCACCATAGTTTTGTAATAACGTGCTGTTAATAAATGCTTCGTTACTTTTTTCGTGGCTAGCATCTACCCAACGCTCGTCAACCATAGCAACATCAACATGCTGCCAATTTAAATCAAGGGTTGATAAATGCTTATACGCCGCAGCAGGGGATGAACCGCCCGATACCATTAATACTGCACGGCCATCATTGCTTATGCCATCACGTAATGATTGTTCAAGTGTTGCCGACAGCTCTGCTGTAAGCGCCTCTTTACTATCAAAAAACTTTTCAATTATTGTTGCCATTATGCTCCCTTATCACCGGTGTTAAACCATACATGGTTGTTCTCTGCTAATAATTCGTCAGCATCTTCTGGGCCCCAGCTACCTGCACGATAAAGCGCCGGTTTGCCTTTTTCTTGCCAGCGGTCGATGATTGGATCAATCCACTTCCATGCTTGGCGTACTTCATCACGATGGATAAATAACGAAGGATTATTAGCGGCTGCATCTAGCATTAAGCGCTTGTAGGCATCTGAGTGAAAACCATTGCTATAGGCTTGTGAAAGCTCAATATTCATCGTTACTGGCTCAAGCTGCATTTCAAGATTATCTAAGCGTTTAGACATCAAGGTTAGCTGAATAGTTTCCTCTGGTTGCAGGCGAATAACCAAGCGGTTTGGCTCTATTTCGCCAACGCTGTCTTCGTACACATTGTGTGATACTTTTTTGTATTGCACTACAATTTCAGCACAGCGTTTAGCCATACGTTTACCCGTGCGCAAATAAAATGGCACACCTGCCCAACGCCAGTTATCAATATGCTCTCGAATACCTACAAAGGTTTCGGTTTTACTTGAACCTTCATTAAGCTCTTCTAAGTAACCTGGTACAATTTTACCGTTTAGGTCACCTGGTACATATTGACCACGAATAATATTTTTATCTACGTCGCTGCCAATAAGTGGACGCAGCGCCTCTAATACTTTGAGCTTTTCGTTGCGAATACTACTGGCATTAAGTTTATGGGGTGATTCCATTGCTACTAAACATAACAGCTGTAACAAGTGGTTTTGAACCATGTCACGCAGCGCACCGGCTTTGTCGTAAAAGCCTGCACGAGTTTCAAGGCCCACAGTTTCTGAAATGCTAATTTGAATATTATCGATTGATTTAGCATCCCACATGTTTTCAAACAACGAGTTTGAAAAACGCAGTGCCATTAAGTTTTGAACGGTTTCTTTACCTAAGTAATGATCAATTCGGAAAATTTGCTCTTCGCTAAAATACTCGGCGATTTTTCCATTAATAGCCTCGGCAGATTCACCACAATAACCAATAGGTTTTTCAACCACTACACGTGAAGTAGGCGTTATTAAGTTTTTAACAGATAAAATTTCACAGCAAGTGCCGTACACAGCAGGTGGTAGTGATAAGTAAAATACGCGAGATTTAGTGCTGTCGTGCTCATCTAAAATACCTTTTAGCACATCCCAGTTATCGTCAGGGGCTGTTACATTGCTAACAACAGGTACTAAAAAAGTAGCAAAGGCTTTCCAATCTTTAGCATTAAACTCATCCTTTGCTAAAAACTCTTTTAAGGCCTTGTGTGCTGTTTCTATGTACTCAGCACGTTGGGTTTCTTCGCGTACCGTTGGCAAAATACGTGAGCCTTCAGGTAAATTACCTTCTTGATATGCTCGATACATTGCAGGTAGTAATTTGCGTAACGCAAGATCACCACCGCCCCCAAAAATTATAATATCAAAAGGATTAAGCATAGTTACTCTCTACGTTTGTGCTACCTGGCACTACCCGTTAGGTAATCAGATATAGCGGTTTATTGCTTGAATGATGTCGGTTTTTATAAATATATTTGCACAAAAACCTGCTTTGTTATGCTGTGATGATGATGTTTTTTATTTAACCGCACCGCTGGCTATTTATTTTTAATTTTATCATCTGCGCTTAAAAATGGGCCTTAGGGAACTGTAATTCCTCTCACAAAAATACAGTCCCTAAGTACACCAGCGCTACCCGTTCAAAGGTATTTGGTTGCTTATGTTACTAAGCTAATTTTTTACTGCGTACGATGTTGCTTATAATACGCCATTAAGCCATTAGTTGAACTATCATGAGCATATTTAACGCGCTCATCAACTAACTCGGCTTCTATTTTTGATGCTAATCCTTTACCTAGCTCAACACCCCATTGATCAAATGAGCAAATTTCTAAAATAATGCCTTGGCAAAAAATCTTATGCTCATACAACGCAATTAAGCGCCCTACCGTTTTAGCGTCTACGCTATCTAGTAACATAGAGGTAGTTGGGCGGTTGCCTTGATGAATTTTGTGCTTTAGTAACTCATCTATTTGTGCCTGAGATTTACCCTTAGCGGTTAAATCTGCGGTGATCTCTTGCTCATCTACGCCATTCATTAGTGCTTCTGTTTGCGCAAAAAAGTTCGATAATAAAATATCGTGATGTTTATCAACGTTTACTTGCGGCTTAATTGAGGCAATAAAATCAGCCGGTACAATAACATTACCTTGATGCAAACATTGGTAAAATGCGTGTTGCCCGTTAATCCCGGTCATACCCCAAATAATTGGCACTGTTGTATAAGGCACAGGTTCACCCGCAAAGTTAACATGCTTGCCGTTACTTTCCATTTCACCTTGTTGTAAGTACGCAGGCAACATGTGCAGCGCTTGGTCATAAGGTAAAATAGCTTGCGAGGTATAACCTAAAAAGCTGGTATTCCACACACTTAATAATGCCATAATAAGCGGAATATTTTGCTCTAGTGGTGCGTTTTTAAAGTGCTCATCAACTTCGTACGCACCCTCTAAAATTGCTTCAAAAGCGTCATATCCTGCATATAATGCAATCGGTAAACCAATAGCGCTCCATAATGAAAAGCGACCACCAACCCAATCCCACATCGTAAATACGTTGTCGTTACTAATGCCAAACTCGGCTGTTTTTTCTAAATTAGTGCTCACCGCAACAAAATGCTTAGCAATAGCGGCGTTATCTTTAGCTGTTTGTAAAAACCAATCAACCGCTGTTTTAGCGTTGGTCATTGTCTCTGACGTGGTAAACGTTTTTGATGCAATAACAAACAAGGTTGTTTCAGCATCAATATTTTTTAATACCGAGGCAATTTGTACCCCGTCAGCATTCGACACATAATGTACATTTAAGGTATCGTCACTTAATGCTTTTAATGCTTCGGTTGCCATTTGCGGGCCAAGGTTTGAACCACCTACACCTATACTTACTACATCTTTTACTGGCTTACCACTGTAGCCTAACCACTTACCACTGCGTACTTTTTCAACAAACAGTTTAATTTTAGCAAGTTCGTTATCAACCAACTCAGTTACATTTTCACCATCAACAATAAGTGGCGTATGAGCGCGGTTACGTAATGCTGTGTGTAACACTGCTCGGTTTTCGGTGATATTAATTTTTTCACCGTTAAACATTTTTTCACGCCAAGCGCTAATGTCACACTCTTTAGCTAATGCAATTAACTGCGTAAAAACATCTTTATCAATACGTTGTTTTGAGTAATCAAATAATAATCCAGGGATTTGCGTAGAAAATTGAGAAAAACGCGCGTCATCTTTAGCAAATAAATCCCTAAGATGGCTTTGTTTCATCTTGGTTGCACTTTTTTCAAGCGCTTGCCAACTTGCTAATTGCGAACGGTTAGTCATGTAAACATCCCCTAAAATATTAATCTATTGATTTAAATGTATTTATTATATAAAACTTAGTTAATTAACATATATAGCAAAGTTAAAAATGAGCTGTTTTTATATTTTATGCTGTGAATGATAACGTAATTTTTTGCTTTTGACACCGGTATCATAAAATTAATATATTAATTTAACAACCCATTCAGAGGCGACTCAGTTAGCTTAATTTGGCAAATAAATAAAAAGGCCGACAAATGCCGGCCTTAATTATATTTATTTGCTAACTAATTTTAACTTCCCAGTGCCAAACCGCCATTTAAATTATAAACCGAGGTATAACCTAGCTCAATTAAATTAGCTGCTGCCAACTTTGAGCGGTTACCACTGCGGCACACTAAAATATATTGATTATTTTTATCTAGCTGCTGCTCTACTATTGCGTTTGCCATACGACTAAGCGGAATATTTAAGGTTTTAGCTGTAGCAACATTTAACAGCGATGAAATGTTATTAGCGCCATGCTCATAGGGTTCGCGCGTATCAATTAAATATACATTGCCGTGGCTGAGCATTTCTTTTGCCTGTGAATAACTCAATTGCTGTGTATTTGTATCTGGTTGCGCATTTACATAACCACAAAGTTGGTTGTTATTATCTGTTTGTTTTTGCTCATCGTGCTGCTGCTTTTTAGCAGCAAATTCATCTTTCGTTATTTGCTTAGATAATAATGCGCTCAATAAAGGAGTTTGCTGTTGTTGCACCGCCCAGTTCATAGCAAAACACTGTTGGTAATCGTGTCCTGAGCAAATAACCGCCTCTGGGGTTAACTGCTGCGCTAATAATATTAACGAGTCAGCCATTTGCTCTGCACTACCACCAAGCAAATGAGTATTACCCAGCCCCGCTGGTAAAATGAGATCACCACAAAAACAATAGCGAACCTCACCCGAGGCTTCTTTTAATAAGTAACTCACACTGTCTTGGCTATGCCCAGGTGTGGCAAGTTTTTCTAGGCGTTGCCCATTTAAATTAATCACCGTTTGGTTAACTGGCCAACCCAATTGATCAACCTCTCCTGCTACTAAACGTGCTGCTAACACACTGCGTAATAGGGTAATTGCACTATTACGCTCTTGGTGAGCATGGGTGTCTAAAATAGCGGTTATGGTTAAATTTTGCGTATTGGCTATTTTTTCAAAGCGCGGTATTAACTCTATAATAGGGTCGATGATCACCGCTTGGTTGTTGCTATTAACATATAACCAGCTGCACGCGCCTTGGTGCCTAAATTGGGTTAAGCCTAGTGCACATAATTCCTGCGTAGGTGTAGCGCTGTCAGATACTACCAGGCAATTTGCTTGTAATACTTGTTTAAGGGCGCGAATTCGCTCACAGGCATGGTCAATATCTTGTTGCGTGGCGGCAGGTCCAAACGATAAACGTATGGCGTTTTCACTTTGCCACTGGCTTGCACCCATTGCATCTAGTACAAAACTTTGTGAAGCACCAGTACTACACGCAGAGCCGCCGCTCACGCGTATGCCGGCAGCATCAAATAAATCAATAACTTCTTTACTGGTTAAGTCGTTAACCGCAAAATTAAGCGTGGTGGGCACTGAGTATGCAAAATCATGGTTAAAGGTAATGGCACCAAATGTATCGCTTATTGCATTGTGTAATTGGCTGCGATATTGCGCAAGCACAGCACTTGATTTAAACGTGTCATCGGTTTTATCTAATAACAAACTAAATAACTTATTAAGTCCTGCAATACCAGGGAGATTTTCAGTACCTGAGCGCATACCACTTTCTTGCCCACCACCGGCTATAAATGCCGTATAAGCACTGCCTTGACGAATATATAATAAGCCAATGCCTTTGGGAGCGTAGAGTTTATGGCCCGAAAACGGTGCGTAATCTATTGTTGTTTCGCTCAACATAAGCTGCTGCTTACCTAATGCTTGAACGCAATCGACCATCCAAGACACGCTGCTATTGCGATTACGAATAACCTGCTCTATTGCCGCTAGATCTTGGTATACACCGGTTTCATTATTAACCGCCATAGTGCAAATCATCAGCGCATCATCAATATGCTGAGCAATAAAATCTAAGTCTAAAATACCGTTACTATCAACCGGAATAGCAAGTACTTGAGCGTTAATCTCTAGCACTTGATTCCAATGTTTTAGGGTGTTTGGTACTGCTTTGTGCTCTGTAGCGCCATAAAGTAACACCGGATTTTTTTTATTATGGGTTTTAGCATTTATCAGCGTAGACACTACAGCCGTTTGAATACCTTCGGTTGCCCCAGAGGTAAATAAAATATCACCATTATTAGCGCCAATTACCGCGCGTGCTTTTTGTCGAGTTTGCTCCAATAAGTGCTTAGCTTGAATACCCGTTATGTGTGGGCTAGAAGGATTACCAAAACAGGTTTGCATTGCATGGCACACCACATCAACTATGCATGGCAACACAGGGGTCGTTGCATTTGCATCAAGGTAAACTTGTTTTACTGGCTCATCGGGTAATAAATACTCAGACATTAAAAAACGCACCTTATTACTAATAAATATATCTTATACCAATATTACATAGTTTTGGCTGTAATAGATAATAATCAATTAGTTTTAAAGATGCGTTTTCTATGCTTTTTTATACTTAAAGCGGTGTTAACTTTTAGCTCAGCTCTTTAATGATTTCTTCTTGAGTAGATGACCACGCATTGATCAGCGCTTTGACTAATGACGCCAGTGGAATGGCAAAAAATACGCCCCAAAAACCCCACAAGCCTCCAAAAAATAATACCGCTACAATAATAAATACCGGATTTAAATCAACCGCTTCAGAGAACAATAAAGGCACTAGTACATTGCCATCAAGCGCTTGAATAATACCGTAAATAATTAAAATGGTCCAAAATTGGGTTTCAATTCCAAACTGAAACAACGCCACTGCCGCCACCGGAATGGTTACCAATGCCGCACCCACAAAAGGGATCAACACCGAAAAGCCCACTAATACTCCCAATAACGCAGCATAGCGTAAATCAAGTACCGTAAAGGCAATAAACGACACCGAGCCAACAATCAGTATTTCAAACACTTTACCGCGAATGTAGTTCATTATTTGCTGATTCATTTCATTCCACACCTGCATTATTAAGCGTCGTTGTTGCGGAATAAGTTTAGCAATACTGTGGCTAAGCTCTAGTTTGTCTTTAAGCATAAAAAACACTAACAAGGGCACTAAAATTAAGTAAATTAACCACGCAACCGCATCTTTTAAAGACGTGAGCGATACCGACAGCACTACTTGACCAAATTCAATTACTTTAGTCTCTACTGTTAATACAATTGTTTGTACTTGTTCTGCAGTAATTAAACTAGGGTACTGCGCAGGCAAGGCCAATAAAAACGATTTTCCTTGCTCTACCATATGGGGTGTTTCTTGAAATAAATTACTGGTTTGCTGCCACAGCACAGGGCCAATAACTAAAATAAGTGTCAGCATAATACCTGTAAATATAAGCATAACAATTACTGTAGCGGTAAAACGCCTTAACCCAAAACGCTCTAAGTGCAGTACCGGCCAATCGAGTAAATAGGCAATAATAAGTGCCACTAATACCGGCACTATCAAAGATCCAATAAAATATAATAAGGCTACTAACGCCAATAATAAAAATAATAAAGTAACTGAATGAGGATCAGAAAACTTTTTTTCGTACCACGCTTTTATATATTCAAACACGTAATGGCTCCACTAATAACATTCCTTGGCGCTTATTTAAGGTATAACAATATGCATGCTTTTGTAAAAATCGTTCAATGTCGTTTATATTTTCTGCATTATTAAAACTAAAAGTAATACTTTGTTGTAACGACACGGCTTTACGCAGCCCAAGTTTAAATTGAATAAACTGCTGTGGGCATTTATAAGCTGATAAATTTTGCTCTAGCATACTCGTTTCACCTTGAGTTCACATCAATAATAAGTCCCATAGTCACCACCTAAAAATGTATTAAGTGTGAACATGCATAACTTTTCCTTAAAACAACCTCGGCAATAGTTTATCCTTAGGGCATAATTAGCAGTAAGGATAGGTTAATGCCTGGCACGCATAATAAAGCGCAATTACCCAGTAATCCAACACTCAAAGAGATTAATTGGTATAAAAAACAAATAAATTGGGGCGAATTACCACCTTTTTATCACCTTGTTGCCTCATCGGTCAGCGAAGCTGAAGGTATTTTAGAACATGGGTTTGATAATGCAGTAAAAAGCCTTTTAGACAAACGTAATTGGAACCTTGATCTACTTGACGGCTACGAAACCGAGCTAGGCGAAATTCAATGTAATAAAAAGCCACGCATTGCACTGCATCAAGTATTTACCGATCGTGGTTTTGAGCTTTGGGCTCAACCGTACGCTAAAGATGTTATTATTGATCAATACGTTAAAAATAATCGTTTTATGGAATTTAAAGTATGGGATCCACTTTCCATGAAGTGCTTAATTAGAATAAATCAATTACATACATTTATTGGCTTTTATTTTGAACGTGGAGACAAAGCCGATAAAGCTATTATTTTACACGCACACAAGGTAGTGCATAAAATTATTACTTTTTTACAAATACAATTGAACGTAGTAAAGCTAGATGGGGTCACAATAAAAGCGCTTTATCAATTATGTGAAAAAGACAGCCGTGCATGCAGTGACGAAATAAACATTGCCAAAATTGCTCTTGGTGAACCAATTAACAGGGAATAAAATGCAGCTAAAATCAGCCTTTATCACTTTATGTAGTGCCGCGCTTACATTTAGCCTATTAGTAAGTGAGCCTTTAAAGGCGCAAACAAACTTTAAATTGCCAGATTTAGGTACCTCAGCCTTACAAGTGCTGCCGCTCGAAAAAGAACAAGCGATTGGCGAAGTAATGATGATGCAAATTAGAGGCTCGTCGCCAATAATTAACGACCCTGTGCTTGATGAGTACTTAACCACAGTGGGCCGTAAACTTGTGGCTAGCGCCAATGATGTGCGGTTTCCGTTTTCATTTTTTTGGTTAAATAACTCTGAAATAAACGCCTTTGCATTTTATGGCGGCCATGTAGGCGTACACACCGGATTAATTGCGCAAGCTGATGATGAAAGTCAATTTGCATCGGTACTTGGCCATGAAATTGCCCACGTTACCCAGCGCCATTTAGCACGGCGCTTACAGCAACAACAAGACAACAGCGCAATGACCATAGCTGGAATGATTGCCGGTATTTTAGCCGCTGTAGTCGTGCCCGATGCTGGTATTGCTATTATTTCAGCAAGCCAAACACAATCGGCATTTAGCCAACTAACGCATAGCCGCTCAGCAGAGCAAGAAGCCGACCGTATTGGTATGCAAACGCTTAATAATGCAGGCTTTGATCCGCGTGCATCAAGTGAATTTTTAACTAAACTCGCTGCGCAAATTCGTTATAAATATAAGCCACCTGCGTTTTTACTTACTCACCCGCTTCCTGAGAGCCGTGTGTCTGATGTAAGATTGCGTGCGCAGCAATACCCTAAACGCCAAGTAAACCCGAGCCTTGAGTTTAACTTAGCAAAAAGTCGCGTGCTGGCAAGATACGACAATAAACCAGAAGCAGCAGAATCGCTGTTTAGAAAATTAATTCGCGAAAATAGCTACAATAATGCCGCCCTAAAATATGGCTTAGGCATTAGTTTACTAGATCAAAAAAAGCTTGATGAAGCGCAGCCTATTTTAGATGAACTACTAAAAAGCGATCCTAAAAACTTATTTTATATAGATACCTATACCGATTTATTAATAGCGCAAAAAAAGGCCGCTGAAGCCGTTACCTATTTAGCAGAATTAAACAATTACCGCCCTAACAATCAGGTAATTACGCTAAACTATGCCAACGCAGCCCTAGAAGCAAAGCAATACGAGCTTGCCGAAAACATCTTAAAAAGCTTTTTACTAGAAAAACCAGATCACAGCTTAGGTAAGCAACTATTAACCGACGCCTATAAAAAGCAAGAAAAACTCGCCGCCTATCACGAAGCCAATGCCGATGTATTATCGCAATACGGCGCTTATTTAAAAGCTGCCGACGAAATACAAAAAGCACTCAACTTTATTGAGCCAAACGAGCTAGTTAAACAACAAAGGTTAAAAGCGCTACTTACACAATACCGACTTTTACAAAAAGAGCTTGCTAGGCTTTAAGTCTACAAGCGCTTGGCCTAAAATGGCCGCAACTCATTTATTGGAAGCATTTTATGTCTGTAACTATTTATCATAATCCGCGCTGCTCTAAATCGCGCGAGACCCTAGCTTTATTACAAAGCAAAGCTATTGAGCCAAGTATAGTTGAATACTTAAATACGCCTTTAAGTAGCGAGCAGCTAACTACATTAGTTAAGCAGCTGGGTTTTACATCTGCACGCGAGTTAATGCGCACCAAAGAAGACATTTACAAAACGCTAAACTTAAAAGATGAAACCAGTGAAGCTGCACTTATTAATGCTATGGTACAAAATCCAAAACTAATTGAGCGCCCTATTGTGGTTAACAATGATAAAGCTGCTGTTGGTCGCCCTCCAGAAAACGTATTAAGCGTTTTATAATGAGCACGACCATAGTGGTACTTTACCATTCAAGCCATGGCTCAGTTGAAGCTATGGCCCATGAAATTGCCGAGTCTATAGAGCAACAAGGGGCCAGCGCTTTGCTGCGCACTTTTGTTGCTAAAAACCCACACGACATTATTATCACTAAAGACGATTTAATAAACTGTGATGGCCTTGCCTTTGGCACACCTACTCGCTTTGGTATGATGGCTTCTCAAGCAAAAATGTTTTGGGAAACCACCAGCGAATTATGGTTAAAAGGGCAATTAATTGACAAACCAGCCTGTGTTTTTTCGTCGTCAAGCAGTATGCATGGCGGCAACGAAGCTACATTACTTAACTTATCGCTGCCGTTACTGCACCATGGCATGATGTTACTTGGTGTGCCTTACGATGTACCCGAATTGCTAGCAACACAAACCGGTGGCACACCCTATGGTGCAACACATGTTGCTGGTAGTAGTAATAGTACTGAATTAAGTAAAGACGAAATTAAAATATGCCAAAGTGTTGGCAAACGCCTCACTCAAATTGCGAGAAAACTTCAATGAAAACAGCTGAAATTCCAGCTAAAAAGCCAATTACTGTTAAATTTCAACGTACCGCGATTTTTGGTTATGTCGGTTTATTAATTTTAATGCCGTTATGGATGTTTGTATTTGCACCGAGAGAAGGCCACAGCAATGGCTTTATTTTTGCCGTGTACATACTGCCATTATTATTTCCTCTTAAAGGCATAATTCAAGACAAAGCGTATACGTATGCATGGGCAAACTTTATTGTTATGCTTTACTTTATTCATGGCCTTACATTGCTTTGGGTAGCGCAAGATGAGCTGGTATGGGTATTGTTAGAGCTACTATTTGCCTCTGCTATGTTTATTGGCTGTACCTACTATGCTAGGCATCGTGGGCAAGAACTTGGCTTAAAAATTCGTAAATTGAAAGACGATCTCGCCGAAGAAAAAGCAGCGCACGAGCACGAAAAAACAGATTAAATTATAATTTAAACACAAAAAACGCGCTAATTAGCGCGTTTTTTATTTATGCATCGTTATCGCCTATTTATGGGGAACAGCTACACTACATAGGCTCTGCCTTGCCTAACGGCCAAACACATTGCTGCAAATTTAACCTCGAAAGATAAACTTGTAAATATTTAAACTAAAGAACTTAATGCGGCAAGGGTTACAATAGCGGCTAAACCTAACTGCCCTACTAGGCTAACTAAAGAAAAGCCTCTTAATACAAATAATCCCCACGGGTGTTTAATGTGCGGGTACAGCGCGCAGCGCTTTAAAGTAGCCGCAAAAAAGAAACACACCGCCGCAATCATAGTTAGAGTTAATGTTAATTCGCTTTTTATGGTTATTGTTTCATCAAAAAAGAAAAACAATTGCACCGGCAATAATAAAGTAACCAGAGCATGCAGCGCATGCACTTTTTTAATGCGATCAAACTGCCCTTCAGGCGACAACTCTTTAATACCAAAGTCGCGCTCAAGGCACTTTACTAAGTTACTCGCTTTTATGCTCACCGCTAAGCGATAACAGCTAAGCCCTTCGTTATTACGCACTCTAAAGTCATACCCCGCCTTTAGCAGCAATACCATAAGCGATTCGTTTTTAGAGAGCACAGCATAATGCAAGGCAGTATTCCCCTTATCATCAACTGCTTTTTTATCTTGTTGGCTCAGCAGGGTTTCAACTACATTTACGTAGCCTTTTTCAGCAGCCCACATAAAGGCTGTTTTATTGTGCTCATCGGCAAGCGTACCTGTTGCGCCTTGCTCAATAAAGCGCATGGCCATCATTTGCTTAGCGGTTTTTTTATTTAAATGAGCAAGCAAAGCTTTTTCAAGTAGTACCACAGAATCTACATCCGGCGATACTTGAGTGAGTAAAGTAAAGTAGTCTTTGCCTTTAGCCACCTTTTCACTTGCCAGTTCAGTTAAATGCTCAAGATCGGCAATTGAACCTGGAATATAAGCACTCAAACGCTCTCTAAAATCAACTTCTTGCCACAGAGCTAGCGTGTCAACCGCCGATAATTTACTGCGATTATTTAACGCATGCTCAATTAGAGTAAAATAGCGTTTAGCAAAAAATAAACTAAATAACGACTGCGGTGTATCAATCTCATTTTGCGCCGATACATTCGCGTATTTTTCGAGCCGTTGGCAAAGCATAAGTACTAAGCTTTCGGGGGTATATTCGTTATCAAAATAATGTTCTTTTACCGCGCTTATATACGTTTGTGCACTTTCGTCATACTCGCAAATATGTTGAAAATAACACTCTTCAAAAGGCTCCAGCGGAGTAAACCACGCTAAATAAAATATGGGCGGTAAAACAGTAGTACATACTCCATCATCTTCATGGGTAGAACGACAGGCAGGCCAAGCTTCTAAAGCATCTAAAATAAAGGCACCATTTTGTTCTACAAGTCCTTTGATAAGTAATGGGTATTCCTTTGGCCAAATCAGTACATTTTCCATTAAAACAACACAACTCCAGTGTAGCTTGGGACAGTGGTCAGTTATAGCAGCTTTTAGCTGACACCACGCTTAATCGACGAGCCGATATTCTAGCACACCTTGATCGCCACGCTAGCGCAAAGTAACGCAATACTTATAAAATAAAAAAGCAGCCAACTACATAACTAGTTGGCTGCTTATTTGGTTGGAGCTGGACTTAATCAGGGTCACATAATCTACTATTAGTTGCTTTTTAATTCGCTAATAACGCTCTCTATACCTACATCAGAAATACGTTGTATAATTTCTTTTTGCTTGGCGCTGAGCAATGAAATGCCTTCTGCAACTATGTCGTATACTTTCCATTGTTCATCTTTCCCTAAGCGCAATTTAAAATGTAAATCTATAGTAGGCGCATTTGCTTGTATTATCTGGGTTTTAACCGTAGCGTACTGTGAGTCGCTCAAAGCGTTATCTTGCTCAAAAACTACTTTTTGACCAGTGTACTTCATTAAAGCACCGGCATAAGTGCCTGTTAAATAATGCTCTACTGCATCAATAAAATTAACTGCTTGCTCGCGCTCAATGCCCTTTATATGTTTGCCTAATAATTTAAATGCTACAAATTTTATATCAATATGCGGCATTAAGCGCTGCTCAACAATGTTAAACATGTCTTCTTTACTTGCATCGCCTTTGGCATTAACTTGGGCTATATCGGCAAATAAAGTATCGGCTACGCTTTTAAGGAGTTGTTGTGGAGATTGTTGCGTTTGAGCAAAAAGTGAGCCGCTAAAGAATACAGCTACAACGAGAAACAGTTTTAAAAACTTCATAATAAATTATTGTCTGTGTGATTAAGATGACGCTAATTTACGCGATAATTACACCTTTAAATAGACTTAAATAAGCAACTTATTAATGCCCATTTAGCACCAATAAAACAAAGTAAATAAATTCAATTAGTTAATCAACCTCGGTTAACACCCTATATACAAGCGTATTTTTGTCCCATTGAAAACACCCATGTTGCGCCCTTACTATTTAGTCACTATTTAACTCAGGCACAGCACTGACACCTATGAAAACGTCATTTTTATCATTATTTATATTTGTTTTATTATTCACGAGTCAACACGCATTCGCACAATCGCAGCACGGCTACGCAATTGATCTGCTCAAGGGAGAAGGTGGCGTAAATGGCTTTAAACTAGCCCATCAATATTATCCTACAGGGTTGCAGTCTTTACTTGGCGATACGCGCTTTTATTTCGAAACCAGTGTAAACCTTTGGCAATATAACCATGGCGATAAAACACAGTCTAATGTAGTGCTTGCCATGTCGCCTGTGCTGTTGTTCCCAGCATTTAGCATTAACAATACCCCCATATATGTAGAAGCGGGTATTGGTATTTCATTGGTTGATGAAACCTATTTTGCGGGTAAAAACATTAGCACTCACTATCAGTTTGAAGACAGAATTGGCTTAGTTGCTGATTTTGGCGAAACCAACGTGGCGCTAAGAATTATTCATTACTCTAATGCGGGCTTTAAAGATCCCAACCCCGGGCTAAATTTTTTAACTCTATCGGTAGCAAAACGCTTTTAAATACAGCATTAGCACCATTTTTTAAGTCACTTTATTGCTGTTTTAAACTAAAACGCTCACACTTATACTTTGCTTATAATTAACGGACGTTGCTATGCAAACTTGGCACATGGTTGTTATTGTTATCATTGTATTTGCTATTATTATTGGTAATCTTGCACTGCTAAAGCACTCGGCAAATTTACCCTTTAAAAAAACAAAGCCCGATAAAACTAACTCTACAGATACAAAAAAGCCCTGAATATCAGGGCTTTTTACTGCTTAATCTTTATAACCAACTAACCAACTAACCAGTGCGCCATTAAGGCAATAACTGGTAAAGTGATTAAGGTTCTAAGAATAAAAATAATAAACAATTCAAAAATATTAACCGGTATTTTACTGCCTAGTAAAAGTGCACCCACTTCCGACATATAAATAAGTTGCGTTACACTCATTGCCGCAATAATAAAACGGGTTACGTCGCTCTCAATTGTGCCCGCTGCTAATATTGAAGGAATAAACATATCAGCAAAACCAACCATAATCGTTTGTGAAGCAAGCTCAGCTTCTGGTATTCGTAGCAGCTCTAAAAATGGAATAAACGGCATACCTAAATACTGAAAAACAGGGGTATATGTGGCAATAATTAACGCAAATGTACCTACCGCCATTACGACAGGTAATACAGCAAACACCATATCAAATGCATTGTGTAAGCCTTCTTTTAACGTGCCTTTAAACCCTGGCGATCTATGCGCTTTAGCTAACGCAACATCTAAAGAATGCCCAAACAAGGTTTTACCACTTGGTACAGACTCAGCATGCTCATCGCGTTTACTGCCATCTATAAAGCTATCTTTTTTGAAGCGTAACGGCGGTAAGCGCGGCACAATAATCGCAGCAACCACACCGGCTAAACACACAGTTAAATAAAACGGTGCAAAGTGACTCTCTAAGCCCACTTGTTCAATAACCACTAAGCTAAAGGTAATCGAAACTGCCGAAAACGTAGTACCAATTATGGCCGCTTCACGCTCAGTGTAATGTTTTTCTTCGTACTGACGCGCAGTCATTAAAATACCTACGCTGCCATCACCTAACCACGACGCCGCACAGTCAACAGCACTGCGCCCCGGCACACCAAATAACGGACGCATAAGTTTAGTAAACAAGGTGCCCACTAGCTCTAACAAACCAAAATTTAATAACAGCGGCAGTAATAACCCCGCTAAAACAAATACCGAAAACAAAATAGGCAATAAATCGTTTAAAACCAAGCCGCCCGTATCTGCCGAGGTAATAGCATTAAATACCGGTAATAAAAACGCAGGAAGCGCCGAGCTCACGTCTGCGCCGGTTTGACTAATAAAGGTCAAAACAATAAACAGCATACCCAGTAAGCGAATACCTAGCCAAAGCCAGTTAACATCAAATAAGTGTTTTAGTATAAAAGACTTTTTAATAAAGCTAGGCTTAACAACTTTGGCTAATAGCGAAAGCACACCCGTTACACAAATAATGAATGTAAGCAGCTCAATCATAACAGAGCTAATTCCCTCTTTAATTGCTTTAGCCATTAATGCAATGGGAATGGTCATACCATCAGCAATAGGGATTGGTGTCATAAATAAAAACAAACCAATTAGCGAAGGAACTAAAAAGGTAAGCCAAGTGCGCATATTATATTGCGACGAAGTGGGGAACTGAGACATATTTTTAACCTATAAAAACCACAAAAAGAGCAAAGTGCTCTTTTTGTGGTAAAAACTTATTATTATTAAATATTAATACCGCGCTGAATGAGTGCAGCCACTAATGCTTGCTGTAAACCATTCATAGTACCTGGCTCAAGCGTATCGCCTTGTTCATCCATCCAGGTCAGACTAGTGCCGCCTTGTTTGGTTTTACTTACTAATATTTGATATTGACCTTCATCAATAGGTAATTGGGTTACTTCGTCACCCCAAATAGAATCCCATACACTTGACTCTGGTTTTTTATAATCTGCCGTAATTAAGCCTGTATCTGGGTTAATTTCAACAATAGTGAACGACAAGCGCTCTAAAAACCCTGAAAAACGGTCAAATACAGTTTCATACGACTGCTCAGTTACAAGTGCTGCATTACCTTTGTTATCAAAGCCCATTTCTAAAGAAATAATACCTTGGCGTTTGCGCATATCAACTTCAAGTTGACGATAACGATAATCAAACTCGCTAATAACTTGGTTAAGTGCACGCACTTCTAACTGTTGCTTAAATAAATCACTTAAAGGCTCATCACCTTTAAAGTCAATAAGTTCAGCACTTAATGAAGCCGTACGCTGATGCGACTTTTCTTCAATTGTAAATTTAAAGCGTTCTAAATCAACACTTTCGTCGCTATTCCATAACCAGCTTTCTTCTGGCTTAATAATAGCGTACCAATCTGTTTCTATAATGCCTAGTAGCTTGTCTGCTTTAGTCGCTTGCGTGTTATTGTCGGCTAAAACCGCATTAATAGACTCCCAAATAAACTCATCTAGGTCATCAATACCATCGTTTTTATCAAAATAAACACGGGCGTTTTTATCTGTTTCTTCAACCCAACTACCCTTTGCTACTGTAAGTACTTGAGCAGGCGGACGGTAATTTGTAGCATCTGGATTATTACTATATTGGCCTACATCCATTTTATATGTTGGATCTTGAGCGGGTTGTGATAACGATGCAGGCACTTTTACTGCTTCATGAGCGCGATAATTACGCTCGTCATGTGCATCATTAGTAAATACACTACATCCTGATAAACTTACCAATACACTTACTGTTAGTGCTTTTGGGATCCAATACTGCACAGATATTTCTCCTTAGCATACCCTTTAATTGTTTTAACAAGTATATGAGTGGGTAATGCCGATTTGGTTCAGTGTAAAATCAATATTAACTTTACAGTTATAATTTGGTTGCCTGGTTGCTTAATACTCACCTCTGTTAACAAAAGTAAGCAACAAATAGACACATTTGGGCTATGGTACTTTCCCATGCTTGTAAAAACAAGAAACACTGTACTTTTAAACTGCTAAATTAGCAGCCTGTGTAGTTTAAACACGTTTTTGTGTTAAACTTCGCCGCCACGCAACTTTATGTGTTTACTTTTTGTGTTGCCAACTGCGCTGTTGTAATTCAAGTAACTTAGGTATTTAAACCCATGACTGCACACTCAAATCATCAAATTGTTTTAACAGCTATTGGCGAAGACAGGTCTGGCATAGTTAGTGAGTTAACTCAGCTAGTAAGCGATTGCCACTGTAATATAATAGATAGCCGCATTGCTATTTTAGGTAACGAATTTACATTTATCATGCTACTTAGCGGTGACATGTCGGCCATTAGCCGCATAGAACATACCCTGCCTACCAAAGCGATGGAACTGGGTTTGCTCACTATGATGAAGCGCACAGCAAGTCATAACCAAGGAGCGTTTCGCGCCGGTTACACACTAGAGTACACAGGCACCGACACACCCGGCACTTTGAGTAAAGTTACGCGCTTTTTTGCAGACAACAATATTATTATTTGCTCACTAAAGTCAGACACTTATGATGACGAAGAAGCAGTAATGAGAATGCGCTGTGAACTAGAGTTTAATATTCCTGTTGAAGTAGATGTAGACCAATTTAAAATTAGTTTTGAAAAACTTTCTCACCTTCTCAACGTAGACTATATATTTAGACGTATTCGTTAAATTAAGGAGCAAGCATGAACAAAATCAGCCCATTACAAGCCGGCGACAACGCCCCCGCTTTTAGCTTACAAAACCAAAACGACGAAACAATCACCTTAAGCGAGTTGTTAAAACAGCAACAAGTACTGGTTTATTTTTACCCTAGAGCGTCAACACCAGGCTGTACCGTACAAGCCGAAAACCTACGCGACCAGCAAGCAGAACTGGCAAAATTTAACACCCGCGTAGTAGGCATAAGCCCAGATCCAATTAAACGCCTTAAAAATTTCGAAACTAAAAAAGAACTTAACTTCGATTTACTCTCAGATGAAGATCACGCCATTGCAGATGCATTTGGAATTTGGGGCTACAAAAAATTTATGGGCAAAGAATACGACGGCATACACCGCCTGACGTTCTTAATCGGTCAAGACGGCAAAATTAAACACCTGTTCGATAAGTTTAAAACCAAAGATCACCATCAGGTAGTGTTGGATTATCTCGCAGCAGAATAAGTTAGCGGCAGAGTAAGTTACTCGCTGTTAGAAATTAGACATAAAAAAGCGTTGCTCAAGGGCAACGCTTTTTTGTGGGTGTTGATTAAATTATACTTTTCATCGAAAGGTAAACTCACAGCGACTATCAAACGCTCAATGATGATAATGTCTGAAGTCAAGATTTGACCCCTACGGCTCTTGGTTTTTGTTCTACATTCGCTACGCCCAAGATCGACATATCTATTATCTGATAATTACTGCAAATTTATTTACTCAGCGACGTTTGACAAAAGTAAATTTAAATCATCGATGACTTGAGTCCACATGCTGTTTTTATCCCATTCCTCTTGGAGAAACGTGCGTTGGCTATCATTCCAAATCTTAGATTCTTTTAATGATTCGCCTGCTGCTAATTGATTTTTTTCGATAAACTCATTAATGGCGTCATCCGAACTGTCTAATCCTAATTGCGCAAACAAGTTATTCATCGTATATTCTGATTCTGCTAACATTTTGTTTCTCCTACAATTATTTTAATTTAAACCTTAGCATATTGGCCCGGGTAAGTATACTCAGCCTGGGTAGAGCACGCGGCTTACCCTGTGTTTTGGTTCGTTAATAAATCCCCACATCAAGCCCAGCTGCTATGGTCATACCTAACGCTTCGCATTGCTCAAGAAACGCTGGTTGCCAGTCGCCACGACACACTAATGGTGGATGAGCCCAGTGCCAACGCAAGCCACTACAAATTGATTCAACTGCTCGGCAAGTACCAGTACCATCGTTACCAGCACGAACAAATAATGCACAAGGCAAACCCTGTTTTACATCTAGGCAAGGGTAATAACAACGGTCAAAAAAATCTTTCAATGCGCCACTCATATAACCGAGGTTTTCCGTCGTGCCCATAATTATCGCATCGCAAGCTAATACATCTTCAGGTGTGGCGTTTAATGGTGATACCCAGCGTGCTTGTACTTGCTCAATTTCTGGATGCTGTGCCCCTGTCAAAACAGCATTAACCATTAACTGGGTATTTTTAGAGGGCGCATGGGCAACAATTAACAGTGTTTTCATAGTTTTCCTGCTTTTGTGTTTTAGCGGCAACTGTTTTTCGCCAGCTGTGTTACTGCCGGTAGAGTAGAATTTTTATACTATAAGATAAAGCCATTGATAAGTTAATACTATGTCATTAGATAAAATACCGGCGCAAATTGCCACTGCTCGGCAAGGGCCATGTGAAAAAATGCCGCCTGTGGAGACAAAGAGACAAAGGGGTCAAATCTTGACTTCAGACATCACGATTAATTAACGACTGATCTCCAGTCGTACGACAACGCTAAATGCTGATAATAATTGGCAAGATATTTTGCTGTGTCGGATGGCGCTTCGCTTATCCGACCTACGTTTTCAAATATATAATGCGGGTTTATTAGGGGGTGGGTATTCGTTGGGTTTCGCTACGCTCTACCCAACCTACGTCGTTTGTCTTAAATTTTTACGCAAGCAAAAATAGCATTGCCCGAATTACCATTCCACGGGGTTATTTGCTCATAGTTATGCTCAAATATATGGATTTCGAAATAAGGCTGCAAAACTGCTTTTAGCTCGGTGAAGCTAAGCGCCACCATGGGGTGTTCATCATTCCAGATGAATGTTTCATCGCTTGTGGTTTTTTCAATACGCAGTTTTAGCGACTGTTTTTCGCCCGTGCCACTGTAATGCCAGCCAGAGCTGAAGGTAAATAAACTATTTTCACTAGTTGCTGTATGTTTTACAAATGAATCGTTATTTATAGTATTTTTATCAACTGCGTTAAAACACAACATGCCACCGGCTTTTAGTGCGTTATGTACGCTGATGATACATGCTTTTAATTTTTCAATGCCATCACAGTAGTGAATTGAATACAAAAAACAGGTAATTAAATTTTGCTGCTGCGCTACGGTAAACTCGCTCATATTTTGCAATGTAAATTGTGCTTCTGGGCAGCGAATAGCGGCTCTATCTAGCATAGGTTGATTAATGTCGAGGCCACTGCTTGTATAGCCAAAATTAATAAAATGCCGTACATGCGGGCCTGTGCCACACGCTAAATCTAGGTGTGTATTTGCGCCATTACCAAAAATTTGGTGTAACCGTTTAATAAAATGGCTTTGAGCTTGATAATCTATATCAGCGCACATTAAGTCATAGTAACCAGAGAGATCTGTGTATAAAGCATTTGCGGACATATTGGCCTAGTTATTAAAGGGTAAGTAATTTGGGTGGCGCATAGTAAACTAGTTATTAGTATTAGCGAAGTAAGCTTTAGGGTAGATGTAATTAAGGGTGTCGGATGGCGCTTCGCTTATCCGACCTACGTAATATAAATTAACGCCGAGCTGGTATTAGCTCAAAGCTAATCACTTAAAACCCGGCTTAATTATTAGTTAATCCCTAAATACTTATGCACTTGAATTGATAAGCGCCAGTTTTTAGCAATACAGGTTTTAATAGCCAGTTTAGTTGCTGACTCTTTTTGGCTAATAGGCTGTAAATAAACCAATTTAGGGTTAACACCCGTTTTAACAAACAGCTCTTCTAGCTCCTCTACATGCTTTTGCATGGCAACGGGGTGTTTAATTTCGTTGGCGCGCTGCATGGCGGTTGTAAGTACCTCAAAACCGCCGCGCATATTAATTTTTGGCGATACAGTAACCCAAGTTTGCGCTGGGGCAAGTATTTCAAAGGTGCCGCTGGTTTCTATTTGCGTACTGAAGCCGTTTTCGTGCAATAAATTACACACTGGGTTTAAGTCGTACATGCAAGGCTCGCCACCTGTGATCACCACATGCTTTGCGGTATAACCACGTGATTGAAATAACGCTAATATGTTTGCTGCGCTGGCTTGTGCCCAATGATCTGAATCGGCTTTTTTTTCTACTGTTTCGTCAAGCGACACTTTGTACACATTATCAACATCCCATGTTTGTTTTGTATCGCACCAAGAGCACCCTACTGGGCAACCTTGCAAACGCAAAAATATAGACGGTGTACCAGTATAACTAGCTTCACCTTGGATGGTTTCAAACACTTCATTTATTTTGTACAAAAGAGAACTCACTTACGATCAAGCAGCAAAATTGCTACCATTAAGGACTAAATAGCGCAGCGCAAAAATTGTTATTTATGCCGTGGGCATGTAGTATATCGTGCCCTGATATAAACCTCTATTAAAACTAAAGAGCAAAACCAGATATGACGCAAAAAGTAGTAGTTATTTATTCCGGCGGTATGGATTCATTTACCGTATTAAATAAGGCCCTGCAACAAGGACATGATGTTTATGCCTTATCGTTTGACTATGGTCAGCGTCATGTAAAAGAACTTAAGGTGGCAGCCCAGGTATGTAAGCAATTAAATGTGCCACACAAAATTGTTGATATTTCGGCTATTAATCAAATTATTGGCGGCTCATCTTTAACTGATGATATTGACGTGCCAGAAGGCCATTACGAAGAAGACAGCATGAAAAGCACAATAGTGCCAAACCGTAATATGATTTTACTGTCTTTAGCGGTAGGTTATGCAGTGTCGCTTAAAGCGAGCCAGGTTTATTATGGTGCCCACTCTGGGGATCATGCGATTTACCCTGATTGTCGTCCTGAATTTGTGCAAAAAATGGATGATGTGTGCCGCATTGCCAACTACGATGCCGTAGAAATTTTTAGCCCGTATTTAAACAATACAAAAATTGATATTTTAACCGATGGTATTGCAATGGGCTTAGATTACAGCCAAACATGGACCTGTTATAACGGCCGTGAAAAAGCCTGTGGTAAATGTGGAGCATGCCAAGAGCGCTTAGAAGCATTTGAGGTCAATAACTTAACCGACCCGCTAGAATACGAATAAACAATTTATTAAGGCTATCATCGATAGCCTTTTTTATGGGTGCTTGTTTATAGCCAGCGTTTTACTTTGTTTTTGTATTGGATGTAATCCTCACCAAAGAGCTGAGTAAGCGCCCGCTCTTCAGGAATAATTTGAAACAGTGTTAAGTAGGCAATAAAACCCGCCACACACAAAAGTGCCCATAACGAGCTTAACCAAATACCCCACCCTAGTAGTATAAATACAAAACCCACATACATAGGGTTACGAGAAAACCTATAAACGCCACTGGTAACTAAACTTGTCGCTTGCTCTGGTTTACTTGGGTTTACTGTGGTGTTAGCCAAACGAAAACTAACCAATCCGGCAATACAAAATACGCAGCCTATAGTTACTAAACTCACCGTTAAATATAAAATAAAGGCACTAAAATCAATCACACTATAATGTGCAATTAAGGCCATTATTAATGCAAAAAAAAGCACAACAACAAGTGGAGGAATTTTATTATTTAACATAGCAGCTCACTTAATTAGTTAATAAAAGGGGCAAACTCTTTGCTTAATCATTACACAATATAGCCAATGTATAAACTACCAGCACACCGGCAATCAACATTTAGAAAAATAAAGTTACAATTAGGCGCTTTATCGTAAATGTATTACGGTTATACTTTAACCAAAGTAATTAACAGGAAGCGGTTATGTCGGGCACTACCATGATTGTATTAATTGTACTTATATCTGTTGGCTCTGGAGTTATATACGATATGTACAAAAAACATTTAGAATTTAAACACCGTATGCAAAATAATAATAGCGATGCTAATAAGCACCTTGCTGAAGTAAATGCGCAAGTTCAAGCATTAAAAGAGCGTGTGCAAACCCTTGAAACCATAGTTACCGATTCAAGCTTTGACGTAAAACAAGAAATAAATAAACTATAAATAATTTTCATATAAATGGGCGTTTTCTGGCTGCTCAATACCGTGGGCAGCTAAAAAACCACCAATAACCTGACCACAGCCCTGTGGTGCTCGGGTGCTGTCTATTTCAAAGTTTAATTGATTAGCGTGCTGCTTGCCCATAGAGCACAAGCCTAGCGCGTCTGGCGAACGTATAGCTACACTTAACTCCCCTATTTGCTCGGCCATTACCTGTTTGCTAAAGCGTGCAAAATTTTTATATTTAAAGTGCTCGCTTACATACTCGTTACTAATGGCTACAAGCGCTGTAATAAAGCCATGTAAAAAGCTATTTGCCGATGTATCGGTTGTTAAAAATGCCATGGTTTTATTATTAAACTCATTTAATTGGCAATCACTACAATTAAGCTCAAGCGTATATAAGTGCTGCTTACTGGTTATTACTTGATGGTTTTTAATCACTATGCTCATACCGGCAAATATCAGCCGTTTAGCTATCGATTGAGCGCTCGCTTGATCAGTGCTATTACTTACCAACTCAGGGTTTTGCGCCATTAATGACAAGTCGTGATGGTTATTAAATGGCGTACTTGTTGCCCCTTTATGCGTTAATTGCAGCAGCTCTCGCACTTCGTGCTCTCGTGCTATTTTAAGTGCTAAAAACGCAGTTTGAATAAGCTCTGAGGTTGGTAGGTTTTTTTCTACTAGCCAGCGCCTGCCAAATAATAATTTTTTTGCGCGAGTGTGATTTTTGTTAGCTGCGCTATTTTTCTCGCAGTTTGAATTATTTGAATAGTTGTCTGGGCTAAGCACTGCCACTTGTAAGTAAAGCTGTTCATTTTGCTGGGCAGCAACCACTCTAAAGTGCGCCGAAAAGTCGATATTTTCAAGCACTGTATTAACACTTTCAAGTGTGTGTTGGTAGCGTAAAAAATGCTGTGGAACAACCCAATTATTATTCTTTAATTGCACCAAAGGGGCATACGAAATTGGCTGCTCGTAACTGTATTGCCATTTTTTATTATTGACGAGAGGTATACGGTGGCTGTTTTTATTTGGCATAAATTAGTTCGCACATGGCAATATATTGTCTGTAGCTATTTACGTTATTAGCGGCAATATTAGATCACATTTATGTGCAATTCTAAGTGGCTAATATTTAATTAATTAAGCTCTGCGTTTGTGATGATCGGGTGCAGGAATGCCTGTCGTAAAAATAAAATTACCCATTACCCTCATAAACACTACTTTAGGTAAATAGTGCCTTAGTAATAAAAATGGCGCATGTATTATAACATTGCGCCACGGCTCATTTTTTACTGGTAACTAATAACTAAAAACTGGTTATTAATTAAGAGTCATAATTTAAATTAGGCTACTGTTTGCGATGTTTTATAAACAAGCGCTTTTAAGCTTCTGTCACGATCTACTTCAATAAAACGCTCTGTAGCAGCTAACCGTTCAACAAACTCAATAGCGCCCTCTGTGTGCTCTGTAATTAAGGCTTTAAAAGCCTCTTCACTAAGCTCTGGGCTGTTAGCGCAAAGTAATAGCTGGGTTGTATCGCTTAATAGCTCAGGTAATCTGCGCAGTACTTTTTGATAGTCTTTCGTTAAAATAAAGCTGCCTTTTTGAAAGCTTGGCGGATCAACAATAATGAGATCAAACGGCGCTGCTTTTTTTAATTTACCAAACGACTTTAAAATATCATGCGGTAAAAAGCTCACCCCTTTATTAAAGCCATTGAGCTGATGATTTTGTTTACCCACCCTAAGCACGCCTTTGCTCATATCCATGTTCATTACATGATCGGCTCCGCCTTGCATTGCCGCCAGCGAAAACCCACAGGTATACGAAAATAAGTTAAGTACTTTTGCCTGTTTACTGTTTGCTTGCACAAACTCACGGCCGCTGCGCATATCAGGAAATATTCCAGTATTTTGGCGGCTGGTTAAATCAACTAAAAAGCCAATACCGTTTTCTTTTACCACATGTTGGCTAGGCAATTGCCCATAAACCAGAGTATTTTGGCTTTGTACACCCGCGCGCTGCTGATACACAAGCGCAGTAATAAGCTCAGGGTGATGTTGCTGCGCCCATTGCCACAGCACACTGGTTAGTTCGCTCAGCGTTGGCTCATCTATTTCATCATAAGACACTAAAAACAAACTAGGTGGGTAAAAGTCTAAGTTAATATGGCTTAGCGCTTCTACGCTATGGCCGCGGCCATGAAACACGCGGCACAGCTCATTTTTTAATAAAGGGGCATCGGCTAATGCGTCAATAAGTGGAGTAAAATTAGGGGTCATAGTTAATTTATCAACTGTTGTTGGAGTTCGTGTATTTCATCACGCACTGAGGCTGCTTTTTCAAATTCTAGATCACTGGCGTAAGCGTGCATTTTACTGTCGAGTTGCTTAATTTGCACTGTGATTTCTTTAGCACTAAGGACTTTTTTAGACTCTTTACGAATGAGTCTAAGGTTATCTTTTGGCCCTGCTTCTTCGCCTACGTCCATCGAATCTAGAATCTTTTTGGCTAACGAATGTGGTTCAATACCGTGTTCAATATTATAAGCATGCTGAATTTCGCGCCTACGTGCGGTTTCGTCCATCGCCTTAGCCATCGATTTTGTAATTCGGTCACCGTATAAAATTGCGCGCCCTTCTAAATGACGTGCGGCGCGGCCTACGGTTTGAATAATAGAGCGCGCTGAGCGTAAAAAGCCTTCTTTATCGGCATCAAGAATTGCCACCAGTGCTACTTCTGGCATATCGAGGCCTTCACGTAGTAAGTTAATGCCTACTAACACATCAAATACTCCAGCGCGTAAATCGCGAATAATTTCGACTCGCTCTACGGTGTCTATATCTGAGTGAAGGTAGCGCACTTTTACATTGTGCTCACTTAAGTAGTCGGTTAAATCCTCCGACATACGTTTGGTTAGCGTGGTAACCAGTACCCGCTCACCTTTCTCAACACTTTTATAAATTTCTGAAAGCAAGTCGTCAACCTGGTCCCCCACTGGGCGCACTTCAATAAGTGGATCAAGCAGTCCTGTTGGTCGAATTACTTGCTCTGCAATTGCGCCTACGCAGCGATCTAATTCAAAATCGCCTGGGGTTGCCGATACATAAATTGTTTGTGGCGAAATAGCTTCAAATTCTTCAAAGCGCAGTGGGCGGTTATCCATAGCCGATGGCATTCTAAAACCATATTCAACCAGGTTTTCTTTGCGGCTTCTGTCGCCTTTGTACATCGCGCCAATTTGCGACACTGTTACATGCGATTCATCAATAATCATTAATGCATCGTCGGGTAAATAGTCAAGTAAAGTTGGCGGCGGATCGCCCGGTGTACGCCCCGATAAGTAACGGCTGTAGTTTTCTATGCCTGAGCAATAACCAAGCTCGCGCATCATTTCAATGTCGTACTGCGTACGCTGTGTTACGCGCTGCTCTTCTACCAATTTATTGGCACTTAATAGCTGTGCTCGGCGATCTTTTAGCTCTTCTTGTATTTTTTCGATAGCACCAAGAATTTTTTCACGCGGGGTTACATAGTGTGTTTTAGGGTAAATAGTGGTGCGCACTATGTGTTTTTCAATTGCGCCTGTGAGGGGGTCAAAAATACTTAAGCGTTCTATTTCGTCATCAAACATTTCTACACGTATCGCAAATGTGCTTGATTCTGCAGGAAATATATCAACCACTTCGCCACGTACTCGGTACGTGCCGCGGCTAAAGTCTACATCATTACGGGTATATTGTATTTCGGCTAAGCGGCGTAGCATATCGCGCTGATCCACTTTTTCGCCCACTTTTAAAAGTAGCATCATTTTCATGTATGATTTTGGATCGCCCAAACCATAAATGGCCGACACTGAGGCTACAATTATAGTATCGCGGCGCTCAAGCAGTGCCTTTGTAGCACTTAAGCGCATTTGCTCAATGTGTTCGTTAATAGATGCGTCTTTTTCTATAAACGTATCACTAGAAACCACATAGGCTTCTGGCTGGTAATAATCGTAATAAGAAACAAAATATTCAACTGCGTTTTTAGGAAAAAACTCTTTCATTTCCCCGTAAAGTTGCGCGGCTAAGGTTTTGTTATGTGCCATTATTATCGTTGGACGGTTTAAGTCGTTAATAATGTTAGCCATGGTAAAGGTTTTACCTGTGCCGGTAGCACCTAGCAAGGTTTGATGAGCAAGCCCGGCCTCAAGTCCTTCGCATAACTGCGCAATCGCGGTGGGCTGATCTCCCGCAGGCTTAAAGTGTGACTTTAGTTGAAAATGATCGCTCAATGACTGCACTCCTGTAACGATTGGTTACTTAATGTTTCAAGCTCTTTCATAAACCATTTATAGGCCACCAAAGCGGTAAACAAGTTACCCACAGCAGCGCCAATAAATAACCCCAATAAGCCAGCAAGTTCGTTGCCTATATACGCAAAGGGTAAATAAAAAATAAATAAACGAATAATACTTAAAAACAATGCGTTCATCGGTTTATGTAAAGCATTAAACGATGAGTTTGATAATATGATCACCCCTTGCAAGCCGTAACTTAATGGAATGGTGTAAATAAATAGTTTTATAACATCAATAACGGCTTGTTCTTTACCAAATAACTGGCTTAACACGCCTGCACTAGCAATTAGTAATATATAAATAATAAACTGCCAAACCATTACAAATTTTAAGGTGCCGGTGTAGGCGTCTTTCACTCTGGATAATTTACTAGCACCAAAGTTTTGGCTTATAAATGGCGGTAATGTCATCGAAAGCGCCAATACTAACAAGCTGGCAATAGATTCTATTTTACTCCCTACCCCAAATGCAGCAACCGCTTCGGGTCCATGATGAGCCACTAATGCGGTCATTACTGCCATTGCAACTGGCGTAAGCATATTTGCCCCTGCCGCAGGCAAACCAATTTTTAATATTTTACTAATAGAGCCAATAACCGTTTGTTTACCTGCTTTTAAACTCAATAAACGTTTTTTTAGTAATATATATAAAATAATCACTACCGCTACTGACCAGGCAATAACACTGGAAATAGCAGCGCCTTCAATACCTAATGCCGGAATAGGTCCAAAGCCAAAAATAAGTATAGGATCGCAAATGGCATTTATTAGCCCTGCCCCGCCCATCACAAAGCTAGGCGTTTTGGTGTCGCCGCTGGCACGTAATACCGAGTTGCCAATCATAGGTGTTATTAAACACACGCTGCCTAAAAACCATACATTCATATACTGATGTATTAGCGGTAATACGTTTTCACCAGCCCCTAGTAAAGTAAATATGGGGTCAATAAACACATAACCAAAAAAAGATAATATAAGTACCAAAATCACAGCCACCAATAAAGAAATACTGGCATCAAAACGCGCTTCATTTACTTTGTGGCTGCCCAAGGCTTTTGCAATAACCGCAGAAGTGCCTATGCCCAAACCAATGGCTAAGCTTATTACCATAAAAGTAACCGGAAATGTAAAGCTCACGGCTGCTAATGGCTCTGTTCCTAATAAGCTAATAAAAAACGTATCAACAATGTTAAACATCATCAACGACACCAAGCCAAATATCATTGGAATGGTCATTTTTTTTAGTGTTGGCGAGATAGGATCATTGAGTAAATCAGGGCGAGTATGTTTTTCTGAAATTACGCGCATAGAATAAGTTGGCCTCTTTTTACTGAGCTAAACATTTTAAAGCATCTGGGCAATTCAAGCCATGCTTTATTGAGTATAGAGGGCTAAATACCTAACTAAGGAGTAAAGCTTTATTTTCAAGCCTTAGCGTATAAATTCACCTTGAGAGCGCCAAAAAACAAATATATATCATTTAAATTACTTTTATAACATTTAACGCTTCATAAATGGTGCATTATCACACAACATATTTTTTTACTTTATCGTCACGAAAAGTTTTACTTATCGTTAGAGTCGCTTTCAGCATCAATTCGTAACACACTGTTTTTTAATGATTTAAAAAAACATTCTTAAAGACTTGAAATCGTTGCAGCCCCCTAAAATACTGGGGGTACTGAAGTTCATAAAGTTTAATAAACAGAGTTATCCACAGAAACCGTGGATAACTCATTCAAAGCCGCATTTATAAAGGGGTTACAGCGGATCAAATAAAATGCCGTATTAAACTTATCCACGTTACCAATATGAAAACTTTCTTGGGCTTTAATGTAAAGCTTGCTGTTAGCTGCAATCACCACCTTATTGAGCAACCTAAAGGTGTAAATAAAATTATTTAAGCTATTGATTGTGTTGTTTTTGTACAAACCTTTGCGATTGGCTAATTATTAACTAATAAGTAATTAAATAAAGATATTTTTAGTTTTTGCCGTATTCGTTTTTTATGGAATTTAAGTATTAAATCGATTTTAAGCGTTAAATTTTAAAAACCACTCTGCCTGTGTAAGCTCTTTACGGTAATGTTTTTGTAATATTGAGCGCTATTTTTAGGTGTAATGGCTGTTTTTTATATTTTAAATTAAGTAAATACGCCCTTTAATTTAATAATTTTTAAAACCAAAAGTACTTTTTCATAAAAATGACGCGCTTTAATTTTGGCATTTGTGCTATAAAACGTGCAGATCGAACACAAAAACAACGAATAGAGTTCTTTTTTGTATTTATGATCTTTTATGTGTTGACACTTTGCGGCTGGATCATTAATATTTCGCCCCGTTGAAAGGCAAGACGCTTCCCCCTTAGCTCAGTTGGTTAGAGCGACGGACTGTTAATCCGCAGGTCCCCCGTTCGAGTCGGGGAGGGGGAGCCAATTGCTAATAATTTCATAGACATTCCTCTCAATATCTACTACCCTTTCTGATTAATAACTAAAGTATATTCACTCAATTTTCGTGTTACGATTAGTTTATAAATCAAGGATTTGATTCCTTCCCTTTCTGACAATTAAAAGATTGAAAAAATGGCAGGCTTTAAAAAACTCATATTAATACAAATACTCTCTTGGTTAGCATGTGTTGCCGTTGGTAGTTATTTTATAGCTATTAGCTTTAATTACACAGTTAACGAAGCGCAAAAAAATGCACAAGCTACAGTCCAAAATTATATAGATGGTTTAACTTTATCTGATATATCAACAAACAATTTTAAACGCGCTATTACTAATAACGATACTTTTGCAAACTTCATCCTCAGAGACAATCAAGGAGCTGAAGTATTTAAAGTAACGCATTCCCCTGCACTGCCTTTTATTGCCGAATTTGTACAAACAAATTTTAACTCGGTACGTCCCCAGTTTGTAAGCGGTAGTAATACTGATATAAAAGTAGAATTTACACTTAATGTGCAACGTTTTGCACACTTATTACAAAGCGCGTTTTTTATTATTGTGCTTGTTAGTACTTTTTTAGTCCTTATTCCTATGGCGTTAATGAAGACCCTTTCTCATAGAGTAAATAAAAGAATTAGTATGGACGTGGCTGATGTTATTGATGTTTATATAAATCAAAACCAGTTAGATCATGACCTAGAAGTCAGCCTTGATACAAGCAGGCTCAAAAGCCAAGGAAAGAGCTTAGTTCCTAGCTTTAATCGTTTATCGCACTTTTTGAAAAGTAAAAATGAAGATCTGCAAAACGCAGCACTCACAATAAAACACCAAGCCTATAAAGATGGTGTAACCGATTTAGGCAATCGGAATATGTTTGTTGAGTATTATGAAAAAAATATAGAAAACAGCGAAAAAAGCACTTTTGGTACACTCGCTTTAATTAGGTGTAGTGAACTGCAATCTATTAACCAAACCCGCGGTTATCAAAAAGGTGATGAATACATTAAAGGTGTGGCTGATATTATTAAGCACATTAGTGGCACCTACACTGGCAGCCAAGTATTTAGACTTAATAGTTCTGATTTTGTAGCTGTATTACCTAATATACCGCTAAAAGAAGCCGAACGTTTTGGTGAAAACTTACAATCTCGCTTTACTCAGTATCAACAAACCCAAGAGCTCAGCTCAGTAGCTAATACTGGTATTGTGGGTTACGAAAAAGCAAAACCACTTGGTGAGTTACTTTCGGTAGTAGATAACGCCATGAGTATGGCGCAATCAAAACATGCAAACGCTTGGCATGTACAGCGCGAAAGCGATTTAATTAATAATGTAAGTGCTGGATTTGGTAATCAAAATTGGCGCAAAGTTATAAATGAAGTAATTGAAGCAAAACGTGTGCATTTAGTAATGCAAAATATTATGCCTTTGGGCAAAAATATTAAAGCGTATGCTGAGATTCAGGTACGATTTAAAACCGAAGATAATCAAATGCTACCTACAGCCTCATTTTTAGCCATGGCCGAAAAACTTGATATGGCTATAGAAATCGACAGGCTAATTATTGACTCATCACTTGAGAAAATAAAAAGCCGAAATCTTTCAGAAAAGTTTTTTGGTTTAAATGTTACGCCTTCAAGTGCGCACAACGACCAGTTTGTAATTTGGTTAGAACGCCGATTATTAAAAGATACCCATATTGCATCAAAACTTGTTTTTGAAGTAAGTGAATTTGGGCTACAACAAAACATTAAAGCGAGTAAACGCTTTATTGACATGATTCATCGCGTGGGTGCTCGCATAACAGTTGAGCGTTTTGGTGTTGGCTTAACATCGTTTAAGTTTTTCCGCGATTTAAAACCAGACTTTATTAAAATGGATGCCAGTTATACCCGCGGCCTAGAAGATGATAAAAACAATCAGTATTTTATGCGCTTAATGGTCGATTTAGCACACAGGATTGGTGTAAGTGTTTTTGCTGAAGGGGTCGAAAGCCAAGAAGAAAAGCACATTATAGAAACCCTGTGCTTAGATGGTGTACAAGGTTACTACATAGAAAAACCTAAAGACATTTGATATAAGGGCGTAGTTAACCCAAGTTCAGGTTATTTAATTAATAAAAAGAGCACTTGTTGCTCTTTTTTTGCTTTATTTTCAGTACTGTCACCCATACTAAAACCATAACGTTAAATAAACTCTACAAACAAATTACAGTAATTTTACATCTTCATTATGCGTTAATTATTTTACCTTATTTATTTGACTGATAACTACTCCACATGTTGTTTATCTCGGCAGAAAAAAGGATAATGCATTGGATTTTAATAGCGCGAGGCACACATGACAGAATATGTATTGTTATTGATTGGCACTGTTCTGGTTAATAACTTTGTATTAGTACAATTTTTAGGCTTGTGTCCGTTTATGGGCGTGTCGAGTAAACTAGACACGGCTATAGGTATGTCTTTGGCTACCACTTTTGTGCTTACCCTTGCCTCTGTAACCAGCTACTTAGTTAACCAATATATTTTAATACCGTTGGATATTACCTATTTACGCACCATGAGCTTTATTTTAGTGATTGCTGTAGTAGTACAATTTACCGAAATGGTAGTACGTAAAACAAGCCCTACTTTATATCGCTTGCTGGGTATTTTTTTACCCCTTATAACCACAAACTGTGCTGTGCTAGGCGTTGCATTACTTAACATTAAAGAAGATCACTCCTTTTTACAGTCGGCGGTTTATGGCTTTGGTGCCGCAGTTGGTTTTTCGTTAGTACTTGTATTGTTTGCTGCCCTGCGAGAGCGCCTTGCAGCGGCCGATGTTCCTACCCCCTTTAAAGGTGCCTCTATTGCCTTAATTACCGCAGGCTTAATGTCGATGGCATTTATGGGGTTTACCGGATTAGTGAAGTTTTAATATGACCTTGTTTTATGCATTAATAGCACTAGGCTCACTGGCATTAGTTTTTGGCCTAATTTTAGGATTTGCCGCTATCCGCTTTCGGGTAGAAAGTAACCCTATTGTTGAGCAAATTGATACCATTTTACCGCAAACTCAATGCGGCCAATGTGGCTACCCTGGCTGTAGGCCATACGCCGAAGCGATTGCCAATGGCGACGAAATAAACAAATGCCCACCTGGCGGCGAAGCTACTATGAAAAAGCTCGCCGAATTAATGGGCGTTGATCCCAAGCCCTTAGCTGGCGGAGAGCAAGCTGAACCAATTAAAACTGTGGCATATATTCGCGAAGACGAATGCATTGGCTGTACCAAGTGTATACAAGCATGCCCAGTTGACGCCATTGTTGGTGCAACTCGACAAATGCATACTGTATTAATTGACGAATGTACTGGCTGCGATTTATGCGTAGAGCCCTGCCCTGTAGATTGCATTGATATGCTCCCTGTAGCCGAAACTAAACAAAACTGGAAATGGCAGTTAAATGCAATTCCCGTTACACAAATAGATTAGAGGTTTGAGTGGATAAGTTACTTGAACAAATAAAAAAAGGGGTCGTTTGGCCATTCCCTGGCGGCGTTCACCCACCACAACAAAAATCACTCTCTAATAGTGCCAGTATTACTCGCTTGCCATTACCCGACAAACTCGTAGTTGCACTTAAACAACACATAGGCGCTAACGGTAAACTTATTGTTGAGAAAGGTCAGCACGTTTTAAAAGGCCAAGCTTTAACCATACCTAAAGCTAACTGGTCGGTGCCTATGCATGCGCCAACCTCAGGCACAATAGCCGACATAAAGTTAATGCCTTCGGCGCACCCTTCGGCCCTACCTGAACTTAGTGTAATAATTGAGCCCGATGGTAAAGATTTATGGTGCGAGCTTAACCCAATTAAAAACCCAGCAACGCTAAGCCACGATGAACTTATTAATATTATTCATCAAGCGGGCATTAGTGGTATGGGAGGCGCTGGTTTTCCAACTTATGTTAAAGCCGATACTAAGCAACCTATCGAGTTTTTAATTATTAATGCGGTTGAGTGCGAACCTTATATAACAGCTGATGACATGCTAATGCGCGAGCATGCCAAGCAAATAGTGCAAGGTATTGAGCTAATGCAACAACTGCTCAATCCTACGTTATGCATTGTGGGTATAGAGGACAACAAGCCAGAAGCAATTGCTGCAATGATACAAGCAGCGGAGCATAATAGCTTAATATTGGTGCAAAAAGTGCCCACTATTTATCCCTCTGGTGGCGAAAAACAGCTTATTAAACTGCTTACTAATCGCGAAGTACCTAATAATGGCATTCCGGCAGATGTTGGTATACTGGTACATAACACCGGTACTTTATTTGCTATACAACAAGCTGTTTATGAAGGTAAACCCTTAATTGAGCGCGTAGTCACAGTAACGGGTAATACTATTCATAAACCCGGAAATGTATGGGCTTTATTAGGCAGCGAAATAAAGCACTTGCTCGATTGCCAAGGTTTTTCGCCTGTACCACAGCAACAAGTAATTATGGGCGGCCCAATGATGGGCTTTACCCTACCAACAATTCGTATTGGCGTGGTAAAAACCACTAACTGTATACTCGCGCCCGATCATAAAGAGCTTGCAGAGCCCGGCCCAGAAAAAGCCTGTATACGCTGTAGTGCCTGTGCGGATGCTTGCCCTGCTTCTTTATTACCTCAGCAATTACAATGGTTTGCTAAGTCAAAAGAATACGACAAACTACAAGAACACAATTTGTTTGACTGCATAGAATGCGGCGCGTGTGCCTACGTTTGCCCAAGTGAAATACCGCTAGTGCAGTACTACCGGGTAGCCAAGGTAGAAATAAAAGAGCAGCAGGCAGAAAAAATTAAAGCAGATCGTGCTAAAGAGCGTTTTGATGCGCGAAAAGAGCGCCTTGATCGCGAACAAGCTGAGCGGCAAAATCGCCATAAACGTAAGCCTGCAGTTAAAACACCAGACGAAAAACAAAAAGTAGCCGATGCTTTAGCAAGAGTTAAAAGTAAATCAGCTAATAGCGATGAAAAATCAGCCGTAGCCGCTGCTATTGCCCGTGCTAAAGCTAAAAAGCAACAAGGCGATGCACTTGAACCTGATAATAGCGAAGTAGCAAAAGAACGCGCATTGCGTAAAGAACAAGCTCGACAATATAAAGAGCAAAAAGCACAAAGTGATGAGCCAGCAAGCCCTGATGATAAAAAATCAGCTGTAGCCGCAGCCATAGCTCGCGCTAAAGCTAAAAAGGCCGCACAACTAGCAAACGCTGAAAGTACAACTGACGATGCGCTGCAAAACGAGGCCCCCGTTGATGACAAAAAAGCTGCTGTAGCCGCTGCCATAGCTCGCGCTAAAGCTAAAAAGGCCGCGCAATTAGCAGACGCTGAAAGTACAACTGATGATGCGCTGCAAAACGAGGCCCCCGTTGATGACAAAAAAGCTGCTGTAGCCGCTGCCATTGCTCGCGCCAAAGCGAAAAAGGCCGCGAAAGCATTAGCCGATGCTGAAAGTACAACAGACGATGCACCGCAAAACGATGCACCCGTTGATGACAAAAAAGCTGCTGTAGCCGCAGCCATTGCTCGCGCCAAAGCGAAAAAGGCAGCGAAAGCATTAGCAGACGCTGACAATACAACAGACGATACACCACAAAACGATGCACCCGTTGATGACAAAAAAGCCGCTGTAGCCGCAGCCATTGCTCGCGCCAAAGCGAAAAAGGCCGCAAAAGCATTAGCCGATGCTGAAAGTACAACTGATGATGCGCAAGTAACGAGCGCTGTTGAGAATAACGACGCCGCATCTAGTACTAAAGCCGACGAGCCTAAAGCGAACGATGACAAGAAAAAAGCCGCAGTAGCTGCTGCTATTGCTCGAGCAAAAGCCAAAAAGTCTCAAAAAGAAGGAAATGATCAGTCGTGAAATTAACCATGGCCAGTTCGCCTCACAGCCATAGCCATAAATCGTTAACCCGATTAATGCTTTGCGTTATTGCTGCGTGTATTCCTGGGCTAATTGCTCAGATCATCTTTTTTGGTACAGGTGTGCTTATTCAGCTCATATTAGCGCTGATTGCTGTAAGTGTATTTGAAGCTGCAGTAATGCTACTTCGCAAACGCCCCGTTTGGCCCGCGTTAAGTGATGGCAGCGCGTGGCTTAGCGCAGTACTACTTGCATTGAGCATTCCGCCATTAGCCCCTTGGTGGATAGTTATTATTGGCTGTTTATTTGCCATCGTTATAGTTAAGCAGCTCTATGGTGGTTTAGGGTTTAATTTATTTAACCCTGCTATGGCCGCTTATGTATTATTATTAATTTCGTTTCCGGTACAAATGACCGCGTGGATGCCAATTACCGAGTTATTAAATACTCCGATTGGTTTTACCGAGCAGCTTAGGGTTGTTTTTACCGACTTTACTGCCACCGGTTTTAGTTTAGATCAAGTACGTGCAGGTATAGATGGTATTACTATGGCAACCCCACTGGACACTATTAAAACAGATATTGCCCATGGTTTAACCGTAACCGAAAGCATGCAAAAGCCGATATTTAATGAGTGGGCTGGACATGGATGGGTGTGGGTTAACTTAGGCTTTTTAGCCGGTGGTTTATACCTTTTAAAAGAAAAAATAATTAACTGGCATATCCCAGTAAGTTTTATTGCAAGCTTAGCGCTGTGCAGTGGCATAGGTTATATAGCAGCGCCCGGTACAGAGCCTGGCATAATACTTCATCTATTAAGTGGTGCCACTATGATGGCTGCATTTTTTATTGCTACCGATCCGGTGTCGGCTGCCACCACCAATAAAGGGCGCTTAATTTATGGCGCAGCTATTGGCTTATTAGTGTATTTAATTCGCACCTTTGGTGGCTTCCCTGATGCTGTTGCTTTTAGTGTATTACTGCTCAATATTGCTGTTCCCTTAATTGACTACTACACACAGCCGCGCACTTATGGCCACGGAGCAGCAAAATGATACTATCCTCTATGGCTAAAAACGGCGCTATTTTAACTGCTTTTGCATTAGTGACTACAGGGCTGGTTGCCTCTATTAATATGCTTACCGCCGATAAAATAGCAGAGCAAGAGCTATTGCACCTTACTTCACAATTACAAGAAGTGCTCGACCCGAGTACTTACGACAACGAGCTAACAACAGATTGCGTTATTATTTCAGATGAACGACTAGGCCCTTACGCTAATCAAATAGTTTACCGTGCCCGTAAAAACAATGAACCTGTAGCCCTTATTGTAAGGCACGTAACGCCAAGTGGTTACAGTGGTGATATTAACTTACTAACCGCGGTTTTAAGTGATGGTAGTATTGCCGGTGTGCGTACCACTAAGCACGAAGAAACTCCAGGCCTAGGCGATAAAGTAGAAGTTAAAAAATCACCGTGGATCACTAGCTTTAAAACGTTAACTGTACAAAGCAGTAGCGATGCACGTTGGGCGGTTAAAAAAGACGGTGGCCAGTTTGATCAATTTACCGGTGCAACTATTACACCTCGCGCTGTGGTTGGCTCGGTAAAAAATGCCGTATTATTTGCTCAAAGTGAATTTGATGCTATTTTTGCAGCACCTAATGCCCAATGTGTAGAGGTAACTAAATGAGTGAATTAAAAACACTATATAAAGACGGTATGTGGGTCAACAACCCTGCCCTAGTACAGCTATTAGGCCTTTGCCCATTGCTTGCTGTTACGTCTACAGTTACTAACGCACTTGGCTTAGGGCTGGCTACACTGCTTGTTTTAGTAGGTTCTAACATTAGTGTATCAATAGTGCGAAACTGGGTACCTAAAGATATTCGTATACCGGTATTTGTCATGATTATTGCCGGCTTTGTAACTATAGTGCAGCTATTAATGAACGCTTATACCTATGGGCTTTATCAGTCGTTAGGTATTTTTATTCCGTTAATTGTTACTAACTGCGCCATTATTGGTCGCGCTGAAGCATACGCATCTAAAAACCCAGTTCACTTATCGGCGTTTGATGGGCTAATGATGGGTTTGGGCTTTATGATTGTGCTTGTTGTTTTAGGCGCAATGCGCGAGCTAATTGGGCAAGGCACTTTATTTGATGCCGCCGACTTGTTACTTGGCCCTTGGGCACAAAGCCTACGCATTGAAGTATTTAGCTTTGATAATCAATTTTTACTCGCAATTTTACCACCGGGTGCCTTTTTAGGTCTTGGGCTACTTATTGCCGCTAAAAATGTAATTGACGCACAAATAAAGTCAAAACAAGTTACCCCACCAGAGCCTGAAAAAGGCCCTCGTGCTCGTGTTACTAGCTTAACTTAAAGGAAAAGCGCACATTAATAAGGTGTGCGCTTAAGTAATATGAATAAAGAAAAACGCCACCAAATTCTTACTCGCTTACGCGACGATAACCCGCATCCAGAAACCGAGCTTGAATACTCAAGCCCGTTTGAGTTACTTGTCGCTGTAACGCTCTCAGCGCAAGCAACCGATGTAGGCGTTAACAAAGCTACTCGAAAGTTGTTCCCTGTGGCTAACACACCACAAGCCATTTTAGATTTAGGCCACGATACACTGCGAGATTATATAAAAACCATCGGCTTATTTAATTCTAAAGCCGCAAACGTTTATAAAATGTGCCAAATTTTGGTGGATGAACACAACAGCATAGTTCCCGAAAACCGAGAAGCACTAGAAGCCCTACCAGGCGTCGGCCGAAAAACCGCAAACGTAGTACTCAACACCGCGTTTGGCTGGCTAAAGGATAATGAAGGTAGATACTTTTTAGCAGTAGATACTCACATCCAACGTCTTGCAAACCGTTCGGGTTACGCTAAAGGTAAAACTGTTGAGCAGACAGAACAGGCCATAATTAAAAATACGCCAAATAAAAAAGAGTTTATGTTTAACCTCCATCATTGGTTTATTTTACATGGGCGCTATACGTGTACAGCGAGAAAACCAAAATGTGGAAGCTGTATAATCGAGGATTTGTGTGACTATAAAGAGAAAACTGAGTCATAGCTAAGAGTAGTTACTTTTTAGTTAGTATAAACCTTTTAACAGCCACATTTTTTAGTTTCCATTTAATAAGTTGGCTATTTGGTTCTCATATGAGCCTTTATTAGGCCAGCACCAGTTAAATTGAAAATTTGCGTTAACTTAAGAATAATTTGAATTTAAGCAAGGTGTTGCAATTAGATTATGATTTATTAATTAGAGCCCAGCTTAAACCTAAAATTTAAATACAGAATTCATTGGAAGCTATTTCTGGTTTGTGCCAAAAGCAGCCCTTGAGTGACTTAGTGATAAAGGCTGCAATGATACGATTGCTGACATTTCACTATTTCTTTTTATGCCTTCTCATTGCCATTAATAGACTGTCATTTAGCTATCGCAACAACTTTGACCTTCTTGAATTGGCGGGCATTTCACTGTTCCATAAGAGCAATATACGCAACAATCGCCTTTCAAAGGCTTTAGGAGAACTTTGCAAGATTCACATTCATAATACCACTGGCAAGCGTTGATTGGCATTTCTTCAGTTTTACTGAAGCCACACTCAGGGCAAGTAATGGTAGAATTTAACTCTATACTTTGCATGTTTGCTCCTTCAAAGGTTTAACAATGTCTAATACGGACATTACAATCATCAAACAAATACCTACATAAAACAAATAAGTGCTCCATTCGTATTGCCATAGTGGATAGAGGGTTAACAAAACCGCTATAGGGCCAATAACCCCAAGAATACCTCTCGCATGATTTTGGTTTTTATACCAGTTATACAAATTTACCAACAATGCCAGAGTTGCAAATATAGGTAACAAGGTATTTACAGCAATTCCCTCAAAGTGAGAGAGAAAGCCTAATCCTAATGCTGATGCTAACGAGCCGAGTGCGGGGAAGCACCCCGTACAACTAAGAGCCGCAAGCCAAACACCACCTGAGCTAACTTTATCTAAAATCTTATTAATCATTTTTAACGTCTAACATTATTTGAATGATTTGAGTATGAACTCCGTAGGTAGGTACGGAGTCAATACTATTTTAGCGAATCGATTATTGGGCAGTGGGATTGATCGTTATTGTTGCGGCATGAATTAGTCATTTCTTTTATGACGACTTCTAAGCGTTGAAGGTCAGCTATCTTATTTTGAATTACGTTCAATTTCAGCAAGCCTAGGGATTCTACTTTGGCACAATCGCCATCCATTGACATCAATGAAGCCACTTCTTTTAGAGTAAAGCCAAGTGCTTTGGCCTTACAGATGAATTGTAATTGTTTGGTGATTGAGTCGTCATAGACACGATAACCATTTTGAGGTTTTTGAGGCTGTTTTATCAAGCCTTCCCGCTCATAAAACCGTATAGTTTCTACGCCTATATCAAGTTCTTTAGCCAACTTGCCTATTGTTTTCATCGTCCAACCATAAAATCAACTTTAATCATGACATTAGTATATCAATACGAAGTAAAATTGCTCGAACTACAATGACTGGTTTTCGCTCTTTTGAGGCATTCGCCTCAACACGTTTTGGGGCAAAGGTGAGTTATATTGATAAATCGTCGATGGACAAAAACGTTTTAGAGTATTCATCGCATTGAGCGGCGAACGAAAAGCCCGATTGACACATGAGCAAAGTAATAAGTAGCCATGCCAACCTACGCAGTTTTGATGTGCAATTAAAAATTGGCATGTTCTTATCAACTTTGCGCATTAAGCGCTCGCTGTCTTTCATTTCCAGCATCTTCGAGGATCATTTTTGCCCCGCGCAACACAACGCACGAAACTATCACACCGATAACCAGATCAGGCCATCGAGAATCGAGCCAAAACACCAAAGCGCCAGCAGAGATAACACCTAAGTTGGCAATCACATCGTTGGCTGAAAATATCCAGCTTGCCCGCATATGCACTTCTTCATTTCTTTGTTTGCGTATGATCACAAGACA
>NZ_JBEONZ010000023.1:0-58524 GCF_040308705.1 Pseudoalteromonas sp. 19-MNA-CIBAN-0066 | reverse complement strand
AACCCTAGATGGGCTATAAACCCATGCCGGTTTTCAAGACCGGTGCATTCGACCACTCTGCCATCTCTCCGCACGGCCTGAATAATAGGGAAAGCGCAGAGGTTTGTGAAGCTTTATTTTAAATTAATTGTTTAAGTGATTAAAAAACAACTAATTTGTTTAAAGTTAAAGCAAAAGTGGCCTGTATTAATTGTAATTGAACTTTTATTTAAATATTTCACTCTATTGAACTACAAAGGTTTGCCCAAACATATAAGAGTTGTTAATCTAATTTTAGTTAAATTATCGGAACTACTCAGTTTCAACCACAGGAGCTCTACAATGGCGTTTAATCAATCGTACAATACCGCTAAACCGGTAATGTCTACCATTGAAACAAACAAGGTGCTTAAAAACACCTACCTATTACTTGCTATGACACTCGCATTTAGCGCTGTTACAGCGGGTATTTCAATGGCACTACAGTTACCATACTTTATGGGATTAGTGTTCACACTTGTCTCGTTCGGCTTATTATTTGTAGTAAATAAAAAAGCAGAAACTGCATCTGGTGTATTTTGGGTATTTGCTTTTACCGGCTTAATGGGCGCAGGCCTTGGCCCAATGCTTAACCACTATGCAGAAATGCCTAATGGCCCTATGCTAATTATGCAAGCGCTGGGCTCTACCGCGCTGATATTTTTTGGTTTATCGGCTTATGCACTTAACACTAAAAAAGACTTCTCATTTATGGGTGGCTTTTTAACGGTTGGTTTAATCGTAGTTATTGTGGCAAGCATTGTTAATATTTTCATCGGTAGTTCACTGATGTTTATGGTACTTAATGCTGCTGTAGTATTAATTATGTCTGGTTTAATTTTATTTGATACCAGCCGTATTATTAACGGTGGCGAAACAAATTATATTCGCGCAACTGTGTCACTTTACCTAAGTGTATATAACTTATTTACTTCATTACTTGCTCTGCTTGGCGCAAATAATGACTAATTAAAAAGTTCTGTTAAAATAGCCCCTTAATTGGGGCTTTTTTTTGGAATAATTTTGTCGCGTTTCGTCTTGTCTTTACATACTCCACCCTCTGATCACGATACTACGCAGCGTTTAGTTAAATTTGCGCACGCTTGCTTAGCGCAAGGACACACCATAGACGCTATATTTTTATATCAGCAAGGGGTTTATCATGCTTCAAACCACTTTGATCTTCCCACTGATGAGCTACAAATTCCGATGTTGTGGCAGCAATTAGCAGATCAAAAAATTAATTTAATGTTATGTGTAACCGCCGCTGAAAAACGTGGTTTAGACATTAAACACACCAATGTGTTTAATGTTGCTGGGCTTGCTGAATTTGCCATGCTTGCTAGTGATGCCGACAAATGGATACAGTTTAAATGATTAACGTACTCGTAATGAGCCAATGCAGTCCTTTTGATGACTTGCATATTCGCGACGCCCTAGACATGACCCTCATATTTGCAGCTGTCGATCAGAATATCAGTTGGCTATTTAGTGGCCCAGCTGTACTGGCACTAAAAAAGCAACAACAACCAAATATGCTTGGTATAAAAGATTTTTTTAAAAACATTAAAACATTGGAAATTTATGACGTTGAAAATATTTACGTCTGCGAAAAGTCACTACTCGATTATGGCTTAAACAAAAATGATTTATTGTTAGATGTGCAAGCACTAAACTTTGATCAGCAAAAAGCGCTAATTAAAACCCAGCAACATGTGGTGAACCTATGAGTAACCTACAAACTAATGCTTTGAGCACCTTACATATATTTTCTAAACCACTTAGCTACTACAGCGCCAATCGATTAGAAAACCTAATTCAAGCAACTGATATTGTACTTCTGGTTGGTGATGCCTGTTATGCAGCAAAGCAGTATCGACAATTTGCCGAATCATTGTTTATTTTAGCGCCTGATGCGAGTGCTCGCGCTATAAAGCTAAATAATAACGATAAAGTAATTAGCTATGACGAATTTGTAACCCTTAGCTTATCAACCAATCAATCTATTACCTGGTAACTTATGCTTGAAATTAACAACCAACAGCTTGAAACAGACAAACAAGGTTATTTACTTGACCATACTTTATGGTCAAAAGAATTAGCGCCCATTATTGCACAGCAAGAAAACATTAGTTTAACTGAGCAGCATTGGGAAGTTATTAACTTTGTTCGCAACTTTTACCTAGAATACAACACCAGCCCCGCTATTAGAATGCTGGTAAAAGCCATGGCTAAAGCACTCGGTGAAGATAAAGGTAATAGCCTATATTTATATAAATTATTTCCTAAAGGCCCGGCAAAACAAGCGACTAAAATTGCCGGCTTACCAAAACCTGCCAGGTGCATATAATGAATAATAAGTCAGCTAATAAGCAAGAGTACACAGCTAAACCCAAACGTAATACTGGCAGAACCTATTCTCGCAGCACGCTAAAAAGCGTTGCTTCAAAAAGAGAAATAAAACCAGCAATAGCTTCACAAGATATAAAAATAGTCTTATTTAATAAGCCTTTCGACGTTTTGTGCCAATTTACTGATGATGCCAACAGAAAAACCCTTGCTGAATTTATTCCTATAAAAGAAGTTTACGCTGCAGGCAGACTCGACAGAGACAGTGAAGGTTTATTACTGCTCACCAATTGCGGTAAATTACAAAACACCCTAACCGCACCGGGTAAAAAAACCAGTAAAACTTATTGGGTTCAGGTAGAAGGTGAGCCGAGCTCAGAGTCAATTGCTGCACTATGCACAGGCGTAGAATTAAAAGATGGCCTTACATTACCCGCTAAAGTGAGTATCATCAGTGAACCAACGCTGTGGGCGCGAAACCCGCCAGTAAGAGAGCGAAAACTAATACCTACAACTTGGCTCAGCATAACAATAAGTGAAGGGCGTAACCGCCAAGTTAGACGCATGACAGCACATATTGGCCACCCTACTTTGCGCTTAATTCGCTATAGTATTGGTAAATATACCCTAGATGGTATTAATAACGGCGAGTATGAAGTACGCGAAGGTAACCGTGCATAAGCCGTATGCAACCGTGGTGGCAATTGTAAAAAACGAAATCCTGGCACAAGCCGCAAGCAGAGAGTTATTAGAGGAAACTGGCTTAGCACTGTACCCAGAAGAATTTTTAGGCTTTTAAAACTTACATGCTACAAATGGGACTTATAATTTTTCTTTTTTTACAGCCGACAACTGTATTACAATCCCAATACCGCTTGAGCCCGATATTACCTCTGCCGGTTAGTATAGCTTTTAGAAAATTAAAACAATGCATCTACGCAGTTCTCTTGTTTTAAAGTGTATAAACGACAGCCTAACACGACGATTAATTAACATACTGAACTAAGCGCAATACAATTCCGCCCTTGATCTTTTGCATAATAAAGGGCGCTATCGGCTGCTTTAATAAAATCTACATAATCATTACATACATGCTCATCTATCGTGTTTATTCCCATACTTAACGACAACAAACCAGTAAAACTGTCTTCATGAATTATAGCTAATTTTTCAATCGCTTTTTGAATTTGTTCAGCCACAAAGAGCGCTCCTTGTTTATCTGTTTGGGGTAGTAATACTACAAACTCTTCGCCCCCATAACGGGCAACAAAATCTTCTGGGCGACTCACTGTATCGGCAAGTTTCTGTGCAACAGCGTATAAGCATTCATCACCCGCTAAATGACCGTAACGATCATTAAATTGTTTAAAGTTATCAATATCAATTAAAATAATAGATAGCTGACCACTAAGGTTATTTACTCGCTCAAATTCATCGGCTAACTTTTCATCAAAACGACGCCTGTTAGCTATTTTAGTTAACGAGTCTAAAAAGGCCATATCACGCAAAATATCTTGGGCTTTTATACGCTCCGTTGCGTCGTTAAAAACAGCAATAAACTCATTACCAATGCTTATACCTGAAATTTGCATTGTTACTTGCTCACCATTTTTACATACTATTTGGTAGTCATTTGCTTGGATGTCGTTATTTTTTTTTTCGGCTTGAGCGATCGAATGCTCCCACAAGGTTTGTGCTGACTGCCTATAGTTTAAATCTGGGTACGCATTTACCCACCAAATGTCCAAATTGGGGACATCTTCTATGCTGTAACCAAAAACATCAATAAATCGCTGATTAACTTTTAAAATATCACCTGTGTCACTACACACATTACATATAGGCATAGGTAAAATAGTAAATAACTTTGCATAATGGCTCAACTCATGTTTTCGCATTGGATGATGGGTACTATTGGTTATATAGTTTTGTTGTGTATCACTGTACTCATTTGCTAGTTTAGCATTCATAATGGCGACAAAGTGCCATTCAAGCCACCATTTTTCTAAGCGTGTTAATATCGCTTTTTGTGCTTGATTATTTAAACTAAGCGATTGCTCTGTAAGCCTAAATAGCTCAGATATAGGATGTGGATCTTGATATGAATAAGGTGGTGTAACTTTAATTATTTGATTAAAAAGGTAGTAAGCCGATTTTTTTAAATCGGTTGATGTACTGGCAAGCAAATCTTTAAAATCAACGTCGTTTGATGCACTGATAATAAAAGATTTAATCCTGTCGACATGTGACGCATAATTCATATATTCATTCCTTTGACTATATTTATAATAATTGTAATTACTATGTAATATTAAACCTTGGCAAATACACAATAACTAACAATGTAAATATAGCACTAAGCTACTACTCAAAGCTATAAGCCATAATACTCTTAAAACTTAACATACTTTTTTATATAATTTACTTTCGTTTTACCTTACGTTCTAACTGCTAAATAAGTTTAGTCTAAATAAAAAATAATCACAAAAGCGCTGCATTACGGCTAAGCCTCTTTAAGCGCTGCTTAAATACATGCTATAATCGCGGCCTTTCCAAGATGTTATTAATAACAGTAATCTGTATAAGCGAAATTATTCATGAGCGAAAATAGTCACATTAAAGTCATCGTAGGTATGTCCGGCGGTGTTGATTCTTCTGTATCTGCATATTTGTTAAAGCAACAAGGCTATCAGGTAGAAGGCCTGTTTATGAAGAACTGGGAAGAAGACGACAATGATGAATATTGCGCCGCAGCTGATGATTTAAAAGACGCGCAAGCAGTTTGCGATAAACTCGGTATTGAACTGCATACAGTTAACTTTGCCGCTGAGTATTGGGATAACGTATTTGAGTACTTTTTAGCTGAATACAAAGCAGGTCGTACACCTAACCCAGATATAATGTGCAATAAAGAAATTAAATTTAAAGCCTTTTTAGAATTTGCGGCCCAAGCATTAGGCGCCGACTTTATTGCCACCGGTCACTATGTACGCCGCGAACTACGCGATGACAAATACGTTATGTGCCGCGGGTTAGATGATAATAAAGATCAAAGCTACTTTTTATACACGCTTAGCCACGAACATATTGGCCAAACATTATTCCCTGTTGGCGATATTGCTAAGCCAGAAGTACGCCGCATAGCTGAAGAGCAAGACCTAATTACTCACGATAAAAAAGACAGCACAGGTATATGTTTTATTGGTGAGCGCAAATTTAAAGACTTTTTACAAAAGTTTTTACCTGCCCAACCTGGTGTTATCGAAGACACTGATGGTAACAATGTAGGCGAGCACGAAGGATTAATGTATCACACCCTAGGTCAACGCAAAGGCTTGCTAATTGGTGGTATGAAAGAAGGCTCAGGAGAGCCATGGTATGTAGTAGATAAAGACCTTGAGCGAAATGTACTTATTGTTGGCCAAGGTAAAGATCACCCTCGCCTATACAGTAATGGCCTTAATGCTAACCAATTGCACTGGGTTGACCGTATTGGCCCTAAAGGCACTACTCGCTGCACAGTTAAAACCCGTTACCGCCAAGAAGACTTAAGCTGTACGCTACTTGTAGGCGAAGACGGCATGGCACGCGTATTATTCGACGAGCCACAAAAAGCCGTTACTCCAGGTCAATCTGCCGTATTTTATGCAGAAGATGTGTGTTTAGGTGGTGGTATTATTGATTCGGTGATCAAATAATGAATCAACACCAAGTCATGGCGCTTGCCGCCATGTGCCAAGTTGCTAAACAAGTTCAAAAAGTTGCTCAGTACGGCAATAATAATGAACACGATTTAGAAATACTACTTTCGAGTATTATTCAAACCTCGCCGGCATCGCCAGAGGATGTATACCAAGGCACAGATAACCTACGCGATGGCTACAAAACATTATTGGCACAGCTAAGTGCTGGCGCGCAAAAAGATGTTGAAATTGTAAAATACGTCGGTGGTTTAATGCAGCTAGAACGTGCCTTGAGTGCAAACGACAAAAGCTTAAACGAATTAGGTAAACGTATTGATGACATTCATCGACGTTTAGATCATTTTGCTATAACCGACGAGAGCGTTGTCGCCGGTTTAGCGGATATATACTCAACGGTGCTAAGCCCCCTTGGGCACCGTATACAGGTTTATGGTAAACCTGAGTTACTAAAGCAGCAGCTCACTCAAAATAAAATCCGCGCATTATTATTAGCCGGTATTAGAAGTGCAGTTTTATGGCGACAAATGGGCGGTAAACGCCGTCACTTTTTCTTTGCAAAAAGAAAAATAATCGCCATTGCTAAAGCAAAAATTTAATTATCGTTCAAACTAAAATTTAGGAGTTATTATGGAGCTTTCAGCGTTAACGGCTATCTCTCCAGTGGATGGTCGCTACGGCAGCAAAACCACTGAACTACGCAGTATTTTCAGCGAATTTGGCCTAATCAAATACCGCGTAACCGTTGAAGTGCGTTGGTTGCAAGCGTTAGCTGCAGCGAGCGATATTAAAGAAGTCCCTGCATTTAGCGAACAAGCTAATGCATTACTAAACGCCATTGTTGATAACTTCAGCGAAGCTGATGCACAGCGCGTTAAAGATATTGAACGCACAACAAATCACGACGTTAAAGCGGTTGAATACCTTCTAAAAGAAAAAGTAGCCGATAACGCAGAACTACATGCAATTAACGAATTTATTCATTTTGCATGTACCTCTGAAGACATTAACAACCTATCTCATGGTTTAATGCTAACTGAAGCACGCAATAATGTATTACTACCATATTGCGATCAGTTACTTAGCGCAATTAAAGAAAAAGCGATTGAGTACAAAACAATCCCTATGATGACACGTACGCACGGACAACCTGCTACACCGTCTACTATGGGTAAAGAGTTTGCTAACGTTTACATGCGCTTAAAACGTCAACGCGACCAAATTGCACAAGTAGAAATGCTAGGTAAAGTTAACGGTGCTGTAGGTAACTACAACGCTCACCTTAGTGCATACCCAGATTACGATTGGCACACACATGCAGACAAATTTGTATCAAGCCTAGGTTTAACTCTAAACCCGTTTACTACACAAATTGAACCGCATGACTACATTGCTGAGCTTTTTGATGCTATTGCCCGTTTTAACACAATACTGCTCGATTTTGATCGTGACATGTGGGGTTACATTGCCCTTAATCACTTTAAGCAAAAAACCATTGCTGGCGAAATTGGCTCATCAACAATGCCACATAAAGTTAACCCTATTGATTTTGAAAACTCAGAAGGTAACTTAGGTTTAGCAAATGCTATTTTTTCTCACCTTGCACAAAAGCTGCCTGTTTCTCGCTGGCAACGTGATCTTACCGACTCAACGGTATTACGTAACTTAGGTGTAGGTATGGGTTATGCACTTATTGCATACCAATCAACACTTAAAGGTGTAAGTAAGCTTGAAGTAAACGAGCAACGTTTATTAGAAGAGCTTGATCAAAACTGGGAATTGCTAGCAGAGCCAATTCAAACAGTTATGCGTAAGTACGGTATCGAAAAGCCATACGAAAAGCTTAAAGACTTAACCCGTGGCAAACGTGTAAACCAAGAAATAATGGCAGACTTCATCGATGGTTTAGACCTTCCTGAACACGCTAAAGTAGAAATGAAAAAACTAACACCTGCTAATTATATTGGCCGCGCTGTTGAGTTTATTGATGATTTAGTTTAATAACTAAACTAAAATCAATGAAAAAGCGAAAGGTCTCCTTTCGCTTTTTTTGTTTTAATACCACTTGCACTAATTTGTAGGGCCACTGTATGTATCAATTAAAAATAAATGACTTATCAGAGCAAGAGTTTTTAACTCAGTTCTGGCAAAAAAAACCACTCTTAATTAAACAAGGTTTTAGTAATTTTCAGGACCCGCTTGATGCGAATGAACTTGCAGGCCTTGCAATGGAAGACAGCATAGAGTCGCGTATTGTTACTAATCATAATAATGAATGGCAATCGCACCAAGGGCCGTTTGAAGACTTTGAACAGCTTACAGAGCAACACTCTACTTTATTAGTACAAGCGGTTGATCATTGGCATAACGATGCAGCACAGCTGCTAGAGCCGTTTCGATTTATCCCAAACTGGCGCATAGATGATTTAATGATCAGCTATTCAACGCCTGGCGGTGGTGTTGGCCCGCATTTAGATCAATACGATGTATTTATTATTCAAGGTGAAGGCAAACGCCATTGGCGAGTAGGCCTGCCAGATCCTAGCCTTAAACAATTCACCCAAAATAAAACATTATTGCAAGTAGAAGCGTTTACTGCGGTTATTGATTGTATTTTAGAACCCGGCGATATTTTATATATTCCACCAGGTTGCCCGCACGAAGGTTATGCCGTAGAAAACGCCCTTAATTATTCGGTGGGTTTTAGAGCGCCAAATCAACAAGATTTACTCTCTAGCTTTGCCGATCATATTATTGATACCGAAAGCGGACAAAAACGTTACACCGACCACAACCTTACATTAAGAGAGTCTAAGGGCGAGCTGAGCGATACTGAGGTTGATAAAGTAAAAGTGCTAATGCAGGCATTACTAAACGACCACACCTTATTTAAACAATGGCTTGGCACAACTTTAAGCCAACCAAAGCACGATATGGACTTAATGCCTGTTGAGCAACCGTTTAATGCGGCGCAAATAGCCGATGCAATAAACAGTGACGACATAAGCTTTGAACGCCTAGGTGGAACGCGTGCTATATATCAGCAAACAGCTGATGAATTATTAGTAAGTGTTAACGGAGAAAACTACTCTGTACCAAATAGTGACTTGAATGCTGTTAAGTTACTTACTGATTTTACAGGCTTTAATGCGCAACAGCTAAAAAACACGGCCCCAAGTCTAGTTTTTATTGAAATATTCACTACACTAATTAATGAGGGTATTTGGTTCAATTAGAGGTGTATTATGGACTACCGGGTAGAACAGGTCGATTGGCACAGCCAAAAAGCGCTACTGCAGCAAATAAGAGAGCGTGTATTTGTTTATGAGTTACATATTCCTAAACATATTGAATTTGACAACCTAGACCCACTTGCCCAACATATTCTTGTCACCTGTATTACCAACGACACACAGTCTCCTGTAGCCACAGGCAGGCTGTGTAGCGATGGCCTTATAGGCCGTATAGCTGTATTACCCCCCCACCGCAATCGCAATGTTTACAAATCCCTACTTAACTTTATTGTTGCACTTGCTGCAGAGCAAAATATTGAAGTACTGAGTATTAACTGCATTTTAGAAGAAGTTGAATTATTTAAACAAAATGGCTTTAGCCAACAAGGCAATGTATTCATGGAGGCTGGCATTGCAAAGCTACGAATGCAATGCCCTGTTACCAGCTTTGAAACTCGTCCATTTACGTTAACGCATTAAAAAGCGAGCTACAATAAACAAAGTAGCTCGCTTTTTTAATTTGTTATACAAACATATTAAACTTATTTAGGCTCGTTAGCCCACAGTTGTTCATTTTCGTGCATTTCGTATAAACCATGGGCACGATTGATCAGTAAATTGGCAAAATCAACCTTGGTTTTATCACTCGCCCCTGTTTGCATTATTTGATCAGCTTTTAACTGCCATTGCAGTGAAAAATAACGTATTGCATCGCGAGCATCTTTTGCAGCACTCACTTCAGCATGATCAGTTGGTAAACGACCGGTAATTACCCAATAGTTTTTACCGTTTTGCGCCTTAAATTTCCATAGAGCACAAAATGGGGCTAAAAAACGACTGTCTTTTTCAATCAACGTTTTAGGCATAATGCCTTTTTCAGCTAAATGCTTTTGTGCGTTTTGAAAGCATTCACGCTGCCATAATATATTTTGCTGCTCTACTTGAGCTTGTTCTTGTGCTGTTAACGGTTTTTTTTCTTGTTGTGTCATTATTAATAACCTTTTACTTCTTTTTTAACACTTTAAGGGCTTAACAAATAAGGTGCAAGTACAAAAATAGTATTTTTTAGCCTCAAACCCGCTGTTTGCCTGGTTTTTAGCCAAATTTATAAGCTTTACTTAACTATTTTAATATTATGATCGAATGAGCCCACATCCCCCGGAAATACCACCGGCGACTCAATCCCTTCTTTATTAATGGCTGCAACACCAAAATAGTAATTATCAATTACTACATTGTTAAGTGTAGCTTGAGTAACCTTACCCACGGTTTTACTAAACTGCCATTGTGGCTCGCTGGTATAACGCCAATAAATACGATAACCGGTTATATTATTGTCTTTAGATGCCTGCCACGACAAACGCGTATTAGCCGTTACCGCACCCGCGATTTTCACGTCTTTAGGAGGGGCTGGTGCCCACGCCATCGACGCTAAACTTACAGCATTAAGTGCGGTTAATTTGGCCGCATAGTCAAAATCAACGCCTTTGATCGTATCGCCATATTCAATGCCGTTTTCAATGCGTAAGTCTTGATGCTGGCGATCGTAATGCTCGTTTGTTTCCATAATGCGCACTGCAGCAAAGCCCGCGTCATTAAAAGGTCTATGGTGCCCACCTCTACCAAATCGGTCTAACCGATAAACTAACATAGTATTTAAATTAGCAATGTATCTGTCGGCAATGGTATCTATGTAACGCGCCAAGTTACGACTAGCTGAGTCAACCTCGCCCCCCGTAAAGCGCCGCGTTCGTGCTTGCTCTTTAGTTTCTATTACGCGCGTACCTTCAGAAAATATCCGCGCTGTGGTGTTATCGGTTACGCCATTAACCCCGGTAATATTGCCTATCATGTCGTTGTTTAGTACTGCGTGTACTTGCCAGTCGTGTTTTTGCGCATAAGCGGTTAAAATTTTACCACCAAATAAACCCTGCTCCTCGCCCGACAGCGCCGCGTACACCACAGAGCCATTAAATTTATGTTTACTCAATACACGCGCCGCCTCTATTACGCCCGCCACACCAGAGGCGTTATCGTTAGCCCCCGGCGAGTCGCTAGTAAAATCCATCACATCGCTTACGCGTGAGTCTATATCGCCCGACATTATTACCATACGGTTAGGCTCGCTTATACCGCGCTGAATAGCGACAATATTAACCACTTCGGTTGCATCAGGAATTCGTTTTTCGCCCGATATAGTGTCTTTTACTTCAATAATCTCTAGGCATCCGCCGCATTGTGCTGATATTTTTTCGAACTCTTGTTTTATCCAGCGCCTTGCTGCACCAATGCCACGGGTTTCCGATTTAGTGTCTGATAATGTATGGCGCGTACCAAAATCCACCAGCGTTTGAATATCGCCACCAATACGCTGCGCTGAAATATCACCGGCTATAGCATGCAATTTTTGTTGATCAGTGTATTTAATCTCGCCCGCTGCCAATGCTTGCGAAGTTAAACCCACAAAACAAGCAGCTGTAAGGGTACTCACGCTAAGTAATCTTGTTGTTATTTTAAAAGGTGTTTTAAGCATTTATAGCTCCTTATTTTTATTATAATCACCATTACGCAAGTAAGCTTATTGCGCAATACTTTTGCGGTAGGCACCACAAAAAAGTAAGCTAGAGTACAGGTTAAAGGTTTAATTAAGCCAAATAATTAGCAACTACAATATTTAACCTGAACTCTGGTTAAGAGATTTACTAACGTATTGAATCATAGTTATATTTAATTTTATTTCTCTAGCCAGAGATTTTCAGTGAAAATAAGGCGAATTTACGCGTCAATAGCTGGCCTATTGCAAGTAAATTCAACGCAGTTAGCGCTGAAAATAGCTGCTTGAGATAGGTTTATTATCCGGAACTCAGGTTATTTAGTAATATAGTTATTTTATTTATGCCACACTAGGGTTTTTATTTATTAAAAACTTTATGCGCCAATTAAAAAACGATACCAAGCTCAGTAATCAAATCTATCATGCCGACAGTAAGTTTGGTCCGGTACGCGTTTATCAAAATGAAGATTATAGATGGCTCACTTTTAATAACGATCCGCTGCTAGGCGTTACTCTTCAAGGAGTAATGAGCAAAGCCCGGCCTGAACTATTATGTGTACCAATATATCAAAGCATGTTGTTATTTTTATTAGCCCCGGTTAGTGAGCTACGTATTTTAAATTTGGGCTTAGGCACTGCAGCAATAGAGCGCGCACTTAAACACATTGAATCTAGCCGCCGTAATTTAATTGATACGTTTGAAAGTGTAGAAATAAACCCTGATGTTATAAGTATCGCTAAGCAATTTTTTAAATTACCCAGTGATCATACTGTGCACTTGCAATGTGCTCAGCAATTTATTAGTCAATGCACTCAACAATACGACCTAATTTACATAGATATATTTAGTGGCGAGCACCACCAAACGTTTATTCAAAGCGAGTCGTTTTGGCACGCCATTAACCACTGCATTAATAAAAGCGGCCAGGCAATCATTAACCTAAATCCTAAAACAGGGCAAGAATTACAAACTACTTTAGTACTGTTACGCCATTACTTTAACTGTATTGCACTTATAGAGTTTTATGAATACAAAAACATTGTTCTTATACTAAGTAACCTGTCGTTAAAGCATATAACGGTAGAGGCAATACAAGCCTCAACAGTAATGCAAAGCATAGCGCCAAACTTGCATAGCAATATAAATACTATTTACCATATAGAAGCAAAATAAAACTTAATGGGGCTGTTCAATAACGGCTGATAATAGCAATCTTAGTATTGTTTTAATGCTTACTAATATTAATTATACCTTAGAGTATGAGTAATTAAGCCTCTACTAAGCTGCATTTAAAAACACAAAAATGCTATGATAGCTGCAATTACTTGCCATTTAAGCTATTAAAATGTATCGACTATTTGAGCGCATCACTAAGCCGTTCCCACAAGATAAGCCAACGCAGCCACCTAATACGCTGCTTGCGTTTTGCCTTCATTACACCAAAGGCATGGGGCTGTCGCTAGCACTACTCTCGTTAAGTGCCGCCTTGCTCGCTATTTTAGAAGTATCGCTATTTAGCTATATGGGGCAACTAGTTGATTGGCTGGCAATTTATACACCACAAACACTCTTTGTAGAGCAGCAGTCCGAGCTGACAAAAATGGCCCTTATGCTCCTTGTGGTGCTGCCTGTAGTGGTGTTTTTTCATTCTGCAATTTTGCACCAGGCATTACTGGGCAATTACCCTATGTCGATTCGCTGGTTAGCACATAGATATTTATTGCGCCAAAGTGTTAGTTTTTATCAAAATGAATTTGCCGGACGCATCGCCACCAAGGTATTACAAACCTCTCTGGCTGTACGCGAAGCTGTAACAAAACTACTCGATGTATTAATGTACATAATCGTTTATTTTGGCTCTATGTTGTTTTTAGTAGCCGAGGCCGATTGGCGCTTAATGTTACCCTTACTTATTTGGCTTGTTTTGTATATTTGCATTCAACTTTACTTTGTACCGCGTCTTAAAAAAGTGGCTACCTCACAAGCCGATGCCCGCTCAGAAATGACCGGCCGCATTGTCGACAGCTACACTAATATTGCTACCATTAAACTATTTTCGTACACCCAACGCGAAGAAGAATACGCAAAACAAAGTATGGATGTTTTTTTACAGCCGGTGTACAAGCAAATGCGCTTAGTTACCAGCCTCAACTTTGTTATTCAAACTTTAAATTACTTATTAGTGTTTTCGGTCACTGCGGTATCACTTTACTTGTGGTCGCTAAGTGCCATTAGCGCAGGAGCAATTGCCGTTGCGGTAAGTTTAGCCCTTAGATTAAACGGTATGGCGCAGTGGATCATGTGGGAAATAAGCAGCTTATTTGAAAATATTGGCACCGTAGCCGATGGCATGCAAACCCTCTCTAACCCAATTGCAGTAGCCGATAAACCCAATGCCAGCACTCTTAACGTTAGCCAAGGTGCAATTGAATTTAACAATGTGCACTTTAACTACGGCAAAGCAGCGAGTGAAACGCTGCGTGGCCCAGTTATTAACGGTTTAAACTTAAATATTAAAGCCGGTGAAAAAATTGGCTTAGTGGGTCGCTCTGGCGCGGGTAAATCAACGCTAGTTAATTTACTACTACGCTTTTACGACACCGACTCTGGCAGTATAAAAATTGACGGCCAAAACATTACCGATGTGAGCCAAGAAAGCTTACGCCGTTACATTGCCATGGTAACTCAAGACACTTCCCTGCTGCACCGCTCAGTAAAAGACAACATTTTATACGGCAGACCAGATGCCACTGAAGCCGAAATGATCGATGCCACCAAGCAAGCTAAAGCGCTAGAGTTTGTAACCGACTTAGTTGATAGCAAAGGTAATAAAGGCTTTGACGCGCAAGTAGGCGAACGTGGCGTTACCTTATCGGGTGGGCAGCGCCAACGTATTGCTATTGCGCGCGTACTGCTTAAAAACGCCCCTATTCTCATACTCGACGAAGCCACCAGCGCGCTTGATTCAGAAGTAGAAGCCGCTATTCAAGCAAGTCTTGATGATTTAATGACAGATAAAACAGTAATTGCTATTGCTCACAGGCTATCAACCATAGCGCAAATGGACAGGCTTATCGTACTTGATAACGGCGGTGTTGTTGAGCAAGGCACACATGATGAGTTAATAGCTAAGAATGGGATTTACGCTGCACTTTGGGCACATCAAACAGGTGGGTTTATTGGCGTTGAATAGTTTTTTTAAGTATTAACAACAAACTTAAAATATTAAACCATAACGAAAAATGCGTTATGGTTTAATATTGTTTTATTACGTGCTAGCTCGCTTTACTTTTTTCTATGGTGTGAGTAGCCGATAATTCTAAAAAGTATTCTAATGAATCATCAAGTACATCTAACCACGGCACAGGAAGCTCAGGTGCCAAGGTATTTGTTAAAGTAGAGCGATACGCTTTTTCTCTAAAACACATAATGTCTTGTTGTTTATCTTTTTGCCATTCTTTGAGAATATCTGCCTGTTTTTCAACTGCAAATTCAGGGTAATCTGTGGCATTAGTTAAATCACGAATATACGCTGCTTGATAATCAATAGAGCCTTCAACATTCGTTACTTCATCGTACTTAGCTAACCAATTTTTTTCATCTTCTTGTCGTGCTGCTAATGCTGGTATTTTTATTTTGTCTAAAATTTCGTCGCGTACATACCATGCTTGCGCATCAAACATATTAAAAGTGAAGTACTGATCTTGCATGCCTAAATAAACTAACTTAGGGTTTGGCTGCCAAAAAACACCCTTATACAAGTTTGCCGGATACAAACAGTTATGTGTTTGTAAACGTAGTTCGTCAGGTAAAAATGGAAAATGAAATAAATACCCAGTACACATAATCACAGCATCAAAGCGCTTACTAGTGCCATCTATAAAATGCGCAACGTCCCCTTCAAAGTGGGTCACAAGTGGCATTTCTGCAATGCCGTCTGGCCAATTATAGCCAAGTGCTTTAGTACGGTAGCTTATAGTTACCGATTTAGCGCCATACTTATAACACTGCGTACCTATATCTTCGGCAGAATAGCTACTGCCTATAAGTAAAACTTCTGAATCTTTAAATTCTAGTGCGTCTCTAAAGTCATGAGCATGTAATACTCGACCAGAATACTCTTCTAGCCCTTCAAAATAAGGCATGTTTGGAGTAGAGAAATGACCTGTAGCAACAATAACATAATCAAACTCATTCACTTCCTGCTCGCCGGTTTTATGGTTCATAACCGTTACAGTAAACATTTGTGTTTCGTCGTCAAATGTAACCCAACGAACCGGGCACTCAAAGCGAATGTATTTACGAATATCTTGCTTGTTAATACGCCCCATTATGTAGTCTTTAAGCACTTCACGAGGGGGATACGAAGGAATAGGTCTACCAAAATGTTCTTCAAAAGAATAATCAGCAAATTCTAAGCATTCTTTTGGTCCGTTAGACCAAAGATAACGATACATACTGCCATGTACCGGCTCACCATTTCTGTCTAGCCCAGTGCGCCATGTATAGTTCCACATGCCACCAATATCATTTTGTTTTTCGTAACAAACAACTTCCGGTAAATTCTCAATACCGGCTAAACGAGCTGCTTCAAATGCACGTAATTGTGCCAAACCGCTTGGACCTGCGCCCAAAATAGCAATTTTTTTCATTATAAAAGTCGACTCCTAATAGCTAATACGAGCCTTACTATAACATTTTTTCATGCAAATTATTTGCCACAATAAAAATAAATCCTTTTTTATAACATTTACCTTTAAAAAAACATAAAATAAATCAATATTTTATTAACTAGCCGTCTATTATCACCGTAACTTATTTGGCTTAAAAAATTTAATCAGTAAGCACTCAGCCATTAGTTTATAACGGCTTAAATTTAAGTAATAAAAAAAGCGAAGATGCTGTTTATGCTCCTTCGCTTTTACTACCATTTAATACTTAAATTAAAGCTTTATAGTATTGTTACTGTGATAAAAAATAGCTTATAGGCGTTTGCTGGTATCTTTAAAATAATGATGCGTTAAGCCATAAGTGCAGTATTATGCTGGCCCCGTAACCTAACGCAATCACAGGCGTCCACTTTAGGTGACCAAAAAAAGTATAGTAGCCGCGTGCTTGCCCCATTAATGCCACTCCCGCAGCCGAGCCAATCGAGAGTAAACTACCGCCTACCCCCGCAGTTAAAGTGATCAGCAACCATTGCCCATGCGACATTTCAGGATCCATAGATAACACCGCAAACATAACCGGTATATTATCGATCACTGCAGAAATCACCCCAAGAAAAACATTTGCCGTTGTAGTAGACCAATTGCCGTATAGCATCTCAGACATAAAGTTTAAATAACCTAAAAACCCTAAGCCACCCACGCACATAACAATACCGTAAAAAAATAATAACGTGTCCCACTCTGCCCGTTGCACTCTACTAAATACGTCAAATGGTACAACACTGCCTAGTTTAGCTAATCGTTCTTGATCGCCCAACTGCTCTGCATGGGCTCTTTTACGAGCCAGTGATCCTGGTAAAGTCATTCTTAAAAAATAACCAAAAAACTGTAAATAGCCTAGCCCCATCATCATACCTAATACTGGTGGCAGGTTTAAAAAGCTATGGCAAGCAACGGCAGTGGCTATGGTAAGTAAAAACAACACTAATATTCGCACTGCGCCGCGTTTTAGCTCAACCGCTTCGTATTGTGCGGTTGGGTGCTTATCGGCGACATAAAAGCTCATAATGGCTGCGGGCACTAAGTAATTAACTAAAGCAGGTAAAAACAGCACTAAAAACTCGTTAAAATGCACCAATCCAGCTTGCCACACCATTAGCGTGGTTATGTCACCAAAGGGGCTAAATGCGCCGCCCGCATTAGCCGCAATAACAATATTAATACAGCTGATGTTTATAAATGGCTTATCACCTTCGGCAACTTTCATTACCACTGCACACATTAATAACGCGGTGGTAAGGTTGTCGGCAATCGGAGAGATAAAAAATGCTAAAAAACCGGTTATCCAAAATAAATTTTTATAGTTAAAGCCTTTACGGATCATCCAAGCGCGCAATGCATCAAATACTCCTCTTTCTTCTAGCGCATTTATGTAGGTCATAGCGACTAGTAAAAAGAGCATAAGCTCAGCAAACTCAAGTAAATTATGCCTAAATGCAGTTTCGGTAAGTTCAGTAATATCATGGCTAACGTAATAGGCACCTATTAATATCCAAATTAATCCTGCTGCAACCAATACTGGTTTCGACTTTCTTAAATGTAGCTTTTCCTCGAGCATAACCACGGTATAAGCAATTAAAAATATACCAATACACAACCAACCAATACTCGATGATGTTAAATCTAACTGCCCTTGCGCAGCCCAAACTGGCGAGCAAAAAAACAACATAGCAATACATACTATGTTGAACCCCCGTAGCAAACTCTTCATTTTACATTTCCTGTTTTAATTACATAAATCAGCTGGCTTTAATTACAATAAAGCAATTTATCTGCTTTATTGATACGCATTTTGGTGAGTATTTATTGGTTATTATTTTTTCACCACAATAAAATAGCACAGCATTACCAAGTGGCTATTGTACTGAGGTCTATATATGCATAGATGGTTGCTATATTGTAAATAGAGTGTGTGAATGGTGGTTGTGCAAGCTTTAATATTTACAGGTTAATTAATTAAAATTCAATTGGTTATATTTTTTATTTAGTGCTGCGAAAGTAGTTTACAAAAAAATCGAAGTTGCTATGTAAGCAACTTCGCTCTTGGTTAATTGTTGTTTGTTATTTAATTTGTATTAGGCAATTAACCTTAAACCTACCATTACTAGCATCACAACATTGGCAAGTACGCCAATTAAAAAGAAGTAGCTACGTGGGCTAGGATTTTTATTAGTAGCAATTGCGTAGTACAGCACCATATGAATTAATCGCGCAATAACGTATATCCATACACATAGTGCAAATATTGGGCTTTGATAATTTATTACAAAAGCAAACAACACTGTTCCTATAAATAACGCACTATTTTCAAGGGTATTGTGAAAAGTACGGTGTGCTCTAAATATAAAACTATCGTGAGATAAGTCGTCACTTATTTTACCCGGCACTGCATTAGGCTGTTTTGCTTTGCTAAAAGTTGCTACCGCCCACTGTACAAGCAACATAATTAAATACAGGTAAAACGCCAAATACGCCGAAAGTGCAATATTAGTCATAGTTAATTTCCTTGTTTTTATTAAAGATTATCAATTTTTAGATGTTTAACATTAATAACAGGCAAGTTTTAGGCCGAGTTTAATTATTTGATAGTTATACAAATAGTTAAAGCTATCGTTTAAACTCAGTAATTTATTCCGACGTTTTTACATAAAAGCACTTAATACTTAAATTAAAAACCGTAAAAGTAATATTGTTAAACAAATATTATTAGCAATATTAATCATTAAAATTATAGCCTACGACCTCAAAGTTAAAGTAACTATAACCACCCCATGGTCGGTACTTAAATCGTCTCGCTCAAATACTGGGTTAATTAAATGCCGATCGTAAGTGTTATAGTCACTTACTTCAAAAAAGCTATCATGGTAGCTGGCATCAAATTCACTAGACAATAAAATATAGTCAAGCACTGAACTGCTCGCGCCATAATAATGGGTTGGCGTGCGTGGAGTTGCTGGCTTAGCCACATTATTTGTATCACCTTGCTCAATTACAACACTCACTATATCGCCATCAACACGCAAGTCGTCTGTTGGTGCTTGTGGCTCAGCACTTGCCAATTGCGACTTTGTAAATAAGTCCCATGCATCATTTAAACAATATTTAGCAAGGTAAGTTTTAGCGTCAAAAGCAGGTGCAAAACGCAGTGTATTAGTAAGCATGTGGCTTAACACACCATCAGCTATGCTGTTATTAAAGTCGCCCATTAAAATCATAGGCTGCTGCGTAGCTTCGCGGCGCGCAATCATTTGTATCATTAATAATGTGGCTTCGCTGCCGCGTTGAATAGTTGATCCCCAGCCACCCGCTACATTCGCTTTTAAAATCTCAATTATGTTCTTTTCGGGCGAAAGTGCTTTATTGTGCTCATCAACCTCAATCATTGGGCGTTTAGATTTAAAATGCACCACATAACAATCTGTATTACCTATGTGCGGCAAAGTTACTGTGGCTCTTAATACCTTGCGGCTAAATGTAAAATCAGCACTAAGCCCAAGGGTAGCTACAAGTTCATTATCGTGCTGCACCGCAGCCACTTCAACAATAGGATATTTTGCGGCAATTGCCACTACGGGGCGTTTATAAATAAAGTCGTCAATCACCTCGGGCGTATCTACCACTGCAAAGTGCTCATAACCTTGCCCACGTACTAATTCTTGTAACGACTCAATACTAAACACTTCCTGAAAACCAATCACATCAGGTGCGTGCTCTGTTAAATAATCAATAACCCACTGCTGCTTTTTAGCCCACTGTTGCGCGGTATAAATTTTCTCAAACTCATAGTATGCATTGGGTGGCTCAAGGTAATTAAACAAGTTAAATGTGGCTATTTTTAGTTGAGTGTTTTTTATCAAAAGAGGTTCCACTGCTGTACATTTTAAAATAACAAACATCGCTGAGTTATTAGCCCTAATGCTTGCTTAAATGAATACGTAAAAGTATGTAATAGCAGTATACCCTATTGCTTATCGTTTTTAAGGCTTTAGGGGGGTGTTCAAAACCTGTGCTATTTAAGTAAACTTGTAAAAATAAGATCATACATGGCAAATCAATTCAATTTCATACATCAAACAATAGCATTACAAATTTAGCTGCTTACGTATTCGTACGCTTTGTTTTTACCCTTGAGTATCGCTACGCGCTATTAAAACCAAAAACCCCCTCATTTTTTACAAATATCTCCAAAAAGCACAGTGCCTATTTTATTACTGCTTTATTATGCTTATATGCAATGAGGTTGCAGTAACAACCTTTAAAACTACGCATTGAATAATTCTCAACTTACTATTTTAGCCCTTTATTTAGGCTATACTGCCCTTTCCATTACCTACAAACGCTATGTATTATGAACTACTCAAACTTTGGCACTAAATTTACACAACCCAACGGCATTACTCAGTTAATGGAAGACTTAGGCAGTGCTAAAAGCAGTAACAATCCTAATATTGTTATGCTGGGTGGCGGTAACCCTGCATTAGTACCACAAGTAAATGAGGTTTTTTTAAGTGAGTTACAAAAGCTCGTTGCCAGTAATAAAGTATCGCAAGTATTTGGCCTTTACGACGGCCCAACCGGTAACGACGAGTTTAGAGCTGCATTAGCAAGCCAACTAAGTAAAGAATATGCATGGGATATAAGTGCCAATAACGTAGCACTTGGTAATGGCAGCCAAGCTAACTTTTTTGTGCTGTTTAATATGTTTGCAGGCGAAATGCCTGATGGCAGCCATAAAAAGATTTTATTTCCCCTCGCGCCAGAATACGTAGGTTATGCCGACCAAGGTTTATCGGACGATATGTTTGTTGCCATAAAGCCCGATATCGAAATTTTAAATACCGGTAGCACATCTAAACAATTTAAATACGTTATTGATTTTAAAGCGGTTGAAAAAATATTAGCAAACGACAGCAGTATCAGTGCGCTGTGCGTATCGCGCCCTACCAATCCAACCGGTAATGTAATAACCGATGATGAAGTAAAACACCTTGATTTACTCGCTAAGCAATACAACATTCCACTCATTATAGATAACGCATATGGCGATCCATTCCCGGGCTGTATTTACACCGACGCAAACCTAACCTGGAACTCAAACATAATTTTATGTATGTCGCTTTCAAAGCTTGGCTTACCGGGTTTACGCAGCGGTATTGTGGTTGCAAACAATGAAATTATTAAAGCAATTGGCCGCGTAAATGGCAGCATGGTTTTATCGCCAAATAGTATAGGCCCAAGCTTAGTTACCCGTTTAATTAACGACGACGAACTACTGCCGCTGTGTCGTAATGTTGTGTTGCCTTTTTATCGTAATAAAGCACAAATAGCGATTGAACTGTTTGATGAAATATTTGCCGATATGAGTGTTTACTTGCATAAAGTTGAAGGCGCATTTTTTATGTGGCTGTGGTTTAAAGATGCAAAAATAACAAGCGAAACACTATACCAAAAGCTTAAAGAGCAAGATGTGTATGTAATTCCTGGACACAACTTTTTTATTGGCATTGACGATAGCTGGGCGCACAAGCACGAGTGTATTCGCATTAACTATGCAACCGATGAAGCAACACTACGCAAAGGTTTACAAACCATAAAGTATTTAATGGCGTAAATTAATGCTTATGCTATCTACGCTTTGGCTATAACGTAACATCCACTATAACGGCACGCTATTGAGCAAGTGTTGCCTTTATCCCTTATTTACCTCTGTAATACTGTACTCTTTTTGTGCAAACGCGCGCTATACTCTTTAAATTTATATATAAACTGTTATTCTACGCGACCTTTTTTACACGCTATTTACTAGCAGGTAGCATAAAAGGTAGTTCAGGCTGCAAACGCTTACTAAGTGACAGTAATAAAACGCGCGCCCATACAGGTGCACACTTTAAACACCAACATACAGGTAAATTATGCGATTAGGACCAGGACTACTAGTCACCGCAGCCTTTATAGGACCAGGCACCATAACGACTGCTAGCGTAGCAGGTGCAAACTTTGGCTTTGCACTTATCTGGACATTACTTTTTTCAGTAATAGCCACTATATTATTACAATCTATGGCTGCTCGCCTTGGCGTAGCAACAGGCAAAGATCTTGCTCAAGCACTGCGCGCGCATATTCATACCCCAGTGCTTAAAATTCTCGCTAGCTTTTTGGTAATAAGCGCCATTGGCGTGGGCAGCGCCGCCTATGAAGCGGGTAACCTTAGTGGCGCTAGCATGGGTTTAATAAAGATATTTCCGACAATAAATGCGCAAATATGGACGCCGCTCATTGCTTTTATTAGCGCATTGTTACTGTACAGCGGAAAACATAAAGTGGTAGAAAACGCGCTCATTTTATTAGTGATTTTAATGAGCCTAGTGTTTATTTCTACTTTAGTTATGGCTGCTCCGCCTATAAGCCAAGTACTAGCGGGTTTTATTCCTACTATGCCTGAGGGCTCTGTTACCACTGTACTTGCACTGATTGGCACCACCATAGTACCTTATAATTTATTTTTGCATTCAGGAGTGCTCGCAGCAAAATACAACAATAATAGCGATAAACGTAAAATAATTAAGCAAACAAATATCGATACCAGCTTATCAATCACTTTAGGTGGAGTGATCACTTTGGCTATTTTATCTACCGCCTCGGTGGCTTTTTATGGTACCGACGCAGGTAAAGTTAGCGCAGCAAATATGGCAGTACAGCTTGAGCCATTATTAGGTGGCGCTGCCCATTACTTTTTTGCTATTGGTTTATTTGCTGCAGGTTTAACTAGTGCAATTACTGCTCCTTTAGCGGGAGCCTATGCAGTTTGCGGAATGCTTGGTTGGTCTAACAAAATGCAAAGTAGCCGTTTCAAATCGGTAGCATTAGTTATCTTATTGTTTGGCGCAGCTGTTGCCTCTTTGGGGTTAGATCCGGTTGCCGTGATCATTTTTGCCCAAGCTGCTAATGGCTTATTACTGCCTATTATTACTGTTTATTTACTCTGGTTGGTAAATCAAAAAGCGGTGATGGGCAATTACACCAATTCTGTGTTATTAAACCTTATCACTGTGCCTATATTACTGCTTATATTTGGCTTAAGCAGCTACAAGCTGATTAGTTTGATTTTTTAATTAAACTAAAAACATCTAATTAAAAGCCACTGTTCACTACAAACAGTGGCTTTTTACTTATTCATTATAATAAAAACCTTTCCTGTATCCTGCAGTAATTAAAAACAAATAATATTTGTTTTTGTTAAGCGTGAAAACACATAGCCCCCAGCTGCACCAGCAAGCAATTGAGTATAAAACCCCCAACCTCTTGCACCCGCTATAATATGTATATTCATAATCGACTCAATGGCAATTAACACCATAGCAAACGCCACAATGCCAGCAATAACAAATAGCTGAGTACGGTATTTTTTAACCTTTTTATTAAGCTGCACCGTAACTAAAAAAGCGATGGCAAGTGCAATGGCAATAATAGCGCCGTAGGTAGGTAATAAGCCCAACCAATCATCCAGTGTTAAACTAACGCGGTCGCTAAAGCCCACTACAACACCTACATTAACTAATTGATTGACAACGTATTGGCTATGAAACAAGCTAGCAAGTGTGAATGTAAATAACCAAGAAACTAAAAATGAGGGCAATATACGTGTTAAAAATGACATGGTTATCTCAACTTAAAATAAAGTTTTTTTCTTATATAAGCCATGCTAGCAAAGGCTTACCCCGTAAACAATGTATCTCTTTTTTTACTCTGCTTTCGCTTTTTGCGTTTTCTGTAAATGCAGGCGCTGCGTTACCAAAAAAGCAATACAGTACAAAAACCCTTGCTACACAATTACAGTCTCCGTGGAGCATGGTTGAACTAGCAAACGGTACATGGTTAATTACAGAGCGCGATGGCCACGTAGTTATAATTAAAAATAATGAGCGATCAAGAGTAAAACTAAACCTAGAGGGCTTATACCTTGCAGGCCAAGGTGGCTTGCTCGATATAGTGTTATCGCCAGATTATAGCAACTCCAAAGAAATTATTTTTACCTACGCCCAAGGCGATGCCAACGCAAACAGGCTTGTTGTTGCCAAAGCCACCTTTAATGGTACTCGTTTTTCAAAGCCGCAAATTATTTATAAAGTAGCTACCAATAAAAACACACCACAACATTACGCTGGGCGCGCCCTTGTACTACCCGACAATACGTTATTAGTTTCAACGGGCGATGGCTTTGACTTTAGAGAACAAGCACAAGTTATTACCAGCCAGCTTGGTAAAATATTACGTATAAACTTAAACGGCAGTATTCCAACAGATAACCCATTTATTAACCATACAAACCCAAATGCCCATGCTGTTTACTCACTTGGCCACCGTAACCCTCAAGGCCTTGTATATGATTACGATACACAGCAAATTATTAGCCACGAACACGGCCCCGCAGGCGGCGACGAGCTAAACTACTTAACCACAGGCACCAATTATGGCTGGCCAGTAATTACTTACGGTAGGGATTATTCGCAAGCGCGTATTTCACCTTTTACTCAATACCCAGGCATGCAAAAACCAAGTGTTAATTGGACGCCATCAATAGCCCCATCAGGCATGGCGTATTACGGCTCTAAGCACGCCGCTTTTTCCTCATTACAAAAACATGTGTTAATTACTACTTTGGTTGATAAAAAGCTCTACGCTGTAAATTTAGCTAATGGTGAATTTACCCAGTCTCATATATTCCCAGAGGCCACAGGCCGATTAAGAGATGTGTTTGTAACAACTGAGGGTAATGTAGCAATATTAACCGATGGGGAAGATGCAAAGCTGATGTTAGTTAAATCAAATTAGTTCACAAGAGGGTTAGAGAGACTTCGCTTTTAGGGGAGGGATAGCGCCTTTTAGTAAGCCGCTTTAATAGGTTTAATAACTCTGTTGGGTGGCGCCTTCGGCTTAACCAACCTACCTTTTGACGTAAGTCGGATAAGTGGCGAAGCCACGCCATCCGACAAAAGGGTAGTGTTTATTAGAAACAACCCGACTTACCGCGTTATGCAGTAACCGGAAAGTGTATTAAAGGTAATTACAGGAGCTTTACACCTAGTTTTTACCCGATTCTAATTTCTGTTTTAATAATTCAATAAGTTGAATGTTAAGCCCGGTAATTTCACCTTCTAGCACCTTCACTTTAGCCTGCGACTCTTCATCATCTTTACTGCGTAACAATGCAGTTTCTTGCAGTAGTTTTTCAAGCTTCTCTTGTATTTCAGCAATTAGTTCATCAAGGGGGTCACCTTCAGATTGTGATGCTTGATCTACATCTTCATTACCTAATAACTTGCGAAACGCCGCTTGATTTTTATCTTCCAGACTTTTTTCCGCCCCCTCTTCAGATATGTCTACTTGGACGCCTTGAGCCACTCCCTTTTGCACTGTCTCTTTTTCAGAAACGTCATCAGCCACCACCTTTAAAATTTGTTTTTTCGGGTAAGTTTCTAAAGGTTTAGACGTTATATTAACTGACATTTTATCCATTGTAATACCCCTTATTTAATCAATTATTGGTGGCTATTGTTCAACTATAAATATAATGCTTTGCCAACTGTTATTTATTCTTGTATACAAAAAATTGTGCCTGTCTTATTTTACTTTTAGAACACTGACATTTAAATAGATAAGGATTGTATTTAGGTGTTGGAAAACGAATACACCCTACGATGAATCGACGTATTTATCAGCATTAAAACGCAGGGCTCACCACTTTTAAAATTTGCAATTAATAGCTAAATTTTACTAGTCGTCCACCTCAGGCCGTGTTGTTATACGTTTATTGCGCGGTTCTTTGTTCTGTTAAACTTAAGCGTTTATGTGAGCTATAAACATGCTGAGTTGAATTATCTGAAATCAAATACGCATCCATTTCTACAGAGAATAAAGCTGACATTGGAATAATTTCTAGGATACCACTTTCTCCAAGGCTTGCTGATAAAAGAGCTTTTTTACCAATTGCTAGGAAAGTTGAGTCGTGATCTCGAAAATCGCCATCTACGTAGAGCTTCACACCTCGAAGCCATGAATTAACTATTTTAATAGTGTGATTTTTAACTTTGAATTGAAATACTTTACTCATTTTTAAAACTCCATTTTTGAAAAACGTATAACGAGCCTGTAGATTAACTCGTTTTTTATTTGTTTTTATTGATTAATAAACCATAGCTGAGTTCCTATTTTGGTTCAATCGATTACTGTATTTTATGCAGAATATAAAGTGGGAGGTTGATGTTGTTTTAATTGGCATTTTAGAAGGTATTACTGGTGTTTAAGTGGCTTTATTGAGGTTAAAAGGGCTTACCCCTCTTAATGCATCGTGTTTTGCAGCTTTTCTATATTATGAACAAGGCTATACAGTTGCCATTGCTCATTCACCTGACTCCATAACAGATAAAAAGTCGTAACATATAAAAAGGAAACTAAAAAGGACAGGCGCATAACTTTGTCAAAGAACTATAAAGTGCTAAAGCACGCCCTACATATTAGCTGAACCTTTTTACTTTTAACCTATAATAAAAAAGCCGCTGTTTGTAATTAACAGCGGCTTTCTTTTTAAGCTCATAAGCCTAAAACCTGACTTAAAGTTTACGTTTTATTGTTTACCAATCACTTCAAGGCCGCCCATATATGGGCGTAATACTTCTGGTACTACTACTGAACCATCGGCTTGTTGGTAGTTTTCTAGTATGGCTACGAGTGTACGGCCAACGGCTAAACCTGAGCCATTTAGTGTATGTAGTAACTCTGGCTTTTTAGCCCCTTCGCGGCGAAAACGTGCTTGCATACGACGCGCCTGAAAATCTACCATATTTGAACATGATGAAATTTCGCGGTAGGTGTTTTGCGCTGGTAACCATACTTCTAAGTCGTAGGTTTTAGCTGAGCCAAAGCCCATATCACCCATACATAAAATTACTTTACGGTACGGTAGTTCAAGCTCTTGTAGTATTTGCTCCGCATGACCTGTTAACTCTTCAAGTGTTGCCATTGAGTCTTCTGGTTTTACCAGCTGTACAAGTTCTACTTTATCAAACTGGTGCTGGCGAATTAAGCCGCGAGTATCGCGACCATAGCTGCCGGCTTCACTTCTAAAACATGGCGTGTGCGCAGTTAAACGAATTGGCAAATCGCTTTCGTCGTAAATTTCATCGCGTGCACTGTTAGTAAGTGGTACTTCTGCTGTAGGGATTAAGCTAAAGCCTGATTGCTGTTCGCCATCGTCGTTTACAAGGCCTAGCGTGTGGAATAAATCGCCCGCAAACTTAGGTAATTGGCTAGTGCCGTATAGACTTGCGCTATTTACTAGGTACGGTACGTACATTTCTGTGTAACCGTTTTTGTCTGTGTGGGTGTCTAGCATGTATTGCGTTAATGCACGGTGCATACGCGCTACTTGGCCGCGCATTACAGTAAAGCGTGCGCCACTAATTTTAACGCCCATTTCAAAGTCTAAGCCGTTTAAGTCTTGGCCTACATCAACGTGATCTTTCACGTCAAAATCAAACTTTTTAGGTGTGCCCCACGTTAAAATTTCAACGTTGTCGTCTTCGTCTTTACCTGCTGGGACTGATTCGTCTGGCAAGTTTGGAATTGCTAAGGCAATGTCGTTAATTGCGGCTAATACTACATCTTGCTGCGCTTTTGCTGCGTCTAGTTCGCTACCTAAGTTAGCAACTGCATCAAGTAGCGGTTGAGCGTCTTCGCCTTTGGCTTTAGCTTGGCCAATTGCTTTTGCGCTTGCATTACGCTGACTTTGAAGTTCTTGCGTTTTTACTTGTAATGTTTTGCGTTTTTCTTCAAGTGCCGTGACCGTCGCTACATCGAGTTCGTAACCGCGAGCCGCTAAGCGTGCTGCAGTTTGTTCGATATCTTGACGTAAAAATTTAGAATCTAACATGTTAGTTTTTAACCTTTTTGCATTACTAGCTGAAGGCCCAGCCAAGCCATAAAAATACACACCATCACGTTTAAGATGATATTGAGGGCCATTTTAATAAAGTGACCTTGTTGTAACAACAACAGCGAATCCATTGAAAATGTTGAAAAGGTGGTTAATGCACCTAAAAAGCCAATCCCGATCAGGGCTTTAGCGGGGCTTGCGGCGATAATTTCTTTATCTATCAAACCGTACAAAATGCCCATCAACAATGAACCCAGAATATTAACCGCCAACGTGCCAAAAGGGAATCCCCTACCGAGGAGTTTTAGCATGCTTTCGCTAATAAAAAACCGTAAACACGCCCCTGAAGCTCCGCCAAGGGCGATCATCATATAAAGTTTAATCATTTTCGTATCGTTTAAGTGGGCTTTGCGCGTCGCGCTCTTTTAAATAATCGAGCTTTTGCTTAATTTTTTGCTCAAGCCCACGATCGCTCGGTAAGTAATACTCCCTACCTTGCATTTCTGGTGGTAAATACTTCTCTCCGGCTGCAAAAGCGCCTTCTTCGTTATGCGCATAACGATACTCAGCGCCATACCCTAAGTCTTTCATTAAGTTGGTTGGGGCATTACGTAAATGCTCGGGCACGGGGTAACTTGGCTCGTTTTGGGCATCGGCCTTGGCTTGATTAAACGCCATATACACCGCATTACTTTTAGGTGCGCTGGCTAAATAAAGTGTGGCTTGGGCAATTGCGCGTTCGCCCTCGCTTGGGCCAACTCGCTGAAAAATATCCCATGCGTTTAGCGCCACTTCCATAGCGCGCGGATCAGCGTTGCCTATGTCTTCTGTGGCAATGGCAAGTAAGCGCCTAGCTACATATAAAGGGTCGCCACCACCGGCTAAAATACGGCAATACCAGTACAGCGCGCCATCGGGAGAGCTGCCACGTACTGATTTATGAAAGGCCGATATTAAGTCGTAAAATTCATCGCCGCCTTTGTCGTATTTAGCTAAATGTGTGGGCAGCACTTGGCTAAGTACGTGCTCGTCTACCTTGTATTGGCCGTTTTGCTCTGTGGTTAAATCAACCGCTTGCTCAAGTAAGTTAAGTACTTTGCGCGCATCGCCACCACTTGCTTGGCACAGTGCTTTTTTTGCGTTGTCGGCAATTACTATGTGCTTTTGGCTTAATTGTTCGTCTTGTTTAAGGGCGCGATCTATTACTGTGTATAGATCGGTATCGGCAAGCGATTTTAAAACATACACACGCGCCCGCGACAAAATAGCGTTGTTAAGTGCAAATGATGGATTTTCGGTGGTTGCACCTACAAATATAAAGGTGCCGTCTTCTATGTGCGGTAAAAATGCATCTTGTTGAGATTTATTAAAACGGTGAACTTCGTCAACAAACATTAAGGTGCGTTGGCCACGGCTTTGTAGGTTTTCGCGCGCCTGCGTAACGCTGTCGCGAATGTCTTTAACGCCTGCAGTAACTGCCGACATTTGAATAAGCGCAGCATCGGCATGATTAGCAATTATTTGCGCGAGCGTTGTTTTACCTACGCCCGGCGGGCCCCACAGTATTAAACTATGACAGCGCCCTGCAACAATTGCCTGATGCAGTGGTTTATCGGCGCTGAGTAAGTGCTGCTGACCAATGTATTCATCAAGCGTTGTTGGGCGCATACGCGCTGCGAGTGGGCGTACATCGGGCCCAAAGTTAAATCCTAAGTTACTCACCGTTACTCTGATCGTCTATTTCAACACCTTCAGGGGGCGTAAATTCAAAGGTGCTTTTATCAAGCAGCGTATTAACTTGTGCATTATTAAAAGTAAACGACGATAACTGCCCTGAATTATCGGTTACCACTAATTTAGCCAAACCTTGCTCGTTACCAGCAAAGGTTATATCTAGCTGCTCTACTTGGCTTTCTACGCCTTTGTTTGGCGTTACGCTAAAGCCGCTATTTGTAGCCAGTACGCTGTATTTTTCCCACTGCGCTGGGTCTTTTGAGGTAAGTAACACAAACGGCGTTGAATCTATAAGGCTGCTAGTTTGCATAATAGTTACTTGCTCGGCAAAACTGTCGAAGTAATATGTTTTATCCCCATTTGATACAAATAATGTATCGTCTGGATTGGTTTGCTGCCAGCGGATCATCATAGGTTGTTGCAGGGCAATTGTGCCCTCGCCTTGCATTACTGCTTGGCCTTGTTTGTCTGTTACTTTTTGCGAGAACTGCGCTTTAAAGCTTTTTAGCGTTGCGAGTTGATCTTGTAATGCTTGGCTGTCGTCTGCAAAGCTTGGCGTAGCAACTAAGCTGCCAAGTACTAATAACAAGGTGTTAAGTTTTTGCATTAATTTGCTCCATTAGGTACTAATACATCGCGAGCGCCATTGTGGCCAGCTGAACTCACGATACCCGATGTTTCCATTTGTTCTACTAAGCGTGCTGCGCGGTTATAGCCAACACGTAATTTACGTTGCACAGACGACACCGATACTTTACCGGTTTCAATTACAAACGACACGGCTTCGTCGTATAGCGGATCGTTTTCTTCATCTGCGTTTTCGCTGGCTTCACCCGGTAATAAAATATCCTCGTTCGCGTCGCCATTAAGTATTTCGTCTATGTAATTTGGTTTAGCACGGGCTTTCCAGTCGTTTACTACTGCGTGTACTTCGTGGTCGTCTACAAACGCGCCATGCACACGCTCAGGAACACTTGTACCTGGCGGTAAATACAACATATCACCCATACCTAGTAAATTTTCGGCACCTTGTTGGTCAAGTATAGTGCGCGAATCTATTTTACTCGATACCTGAAACGCCATACGCGTTGGTATATTTGCTTTAATTAAACCGGTAATTACGTCTACCGATGGGCGCTGTGTTGCCAGTATTAAATGAATACCTGCGGCACGTGCTTTTTGCGCAATACGGGCAATTAGCTCTTCTACCTTTTTACCTACAATCATCATCATGTCGGCAAATTCGTCAATTACTACCACTATACTAGGTAGTTTTCCAAGCTCATCTGGGCCATCTTTCATGCCATCGGTGTCTTTAAATAATGGGTCCATTATTGGATAGCCCGCTTCTTTGGCTTCAAGCACTTTTTGGTTGTAACCTTTTAAGTTACGTACACCCAAAGCCGACATTAGCTTATAACGACGCTCCATTTCGCCTACACACCAACGCAGTGCATTAGCGGCTTCTTTCATGTCGGTAACTACTTCACACAATAAATGCGGAATACCTTCGTATACCGAAAGTTCAAGCATTTTAGGGTCAATCATGATCATTCGTACATCATCAGGCCCCGATTTGTACAGTAAGCTTACTATCATCACATTAACGCCCACTGATTTACCCGAGCCTGTAGTACCGGCTACCAGTAAATGCGGCATTTTGCCAAGGTCGGCACATACCGGCTCCCCGGCAATATCTTTACCTAAGACCATGGTGAGTGGCGATGGGTTTTGCTCAAATTTAGGGGCGTTTATTACTTCTGATAAACGCACTATTTCGCGATACTTGTTAGGCAGCTCTATGCCTACATAGGTTTTACCCGGAATAACCTCAACCACACGTACACTAATTGCCGAAAGCGAACGGGCTAAATCTTTTGCTAAACCGGTAATTTTAGACACCTTTATACCGGGTGCCAAATCTAGCTCAAAGCGCGTTACAACTGGCCCTGGGTATACTGCTACAACCTTTGCTTGTACGTTAAAGTCGAGCAGTTTTGTCTCTACTAGCCGCGATACTGTATCGAGCTCTTCTTGCGAAATAGGGTTTTTAGCTTTGTCGGGTCTGTCGAGTAAATCAAGCGATGGTAATGGCCCTAGTGGCGGCTCTTGATTAAGTAATTGTTCAAATTTTTCTTTGGCTGTTGGCGGCGGCTGATACGCAGCTTTTGGCTTGTTCATTGGCCTTGCTGGCGATACTACTGTAGTTACAGGCTTTTCTGGCTCTACTACTGGGCTCTGATCAAGTGCATTAAGTGCAGCTTCTGTATCCATTGGATCGTCATCTATGGCGCTAAAGCCAATTTCTTGATCGAGAATATCATCTAGCTCGTCAAACGGCATAAATTCGTCGCTAATTTGCGGCTCATTAAATGGCGTTTGCGGTTTGTTAATTGATTTTTGTTTATTTACTTTTTTGGTATTTGTTTCATCGGCTTGCTCGTTGGCGTCTGGTTCAAATTGTGCGTCTATTTGCTGATTATCATTACCAGCTAAACGCTCTCGGTTTAGCCAGCCTTTTACATAATTGCTTATGTAACGATAAAAACGTACGATTAAATCACCTAAATAATCAACAAAATCAACCCACGATACGCCCGTTAATAATGTTAAACCGGCAAAAAAGAAGCACAATAATAGTATTGAAGTACCGGTAAAGTTAAATGCTGGCATCATTGCCGATTCAATCACATCGCCCACTACCCCGCCTGATGAAAAGTTATAAATATCATCAAAATTAATGCTGCTAATAGCGGTAGCTGAGGTAATAAATAAAGCAAAACCAATAACACGCAATGCTAAGGTGGTGTAGTCGAGTTGTAAAATTCGGTGCGGTTGTTTAAATAATAAATAACCAAATATCTGAATTGCGGCCGGTACTAAATAAGCCAACCAGCCAAAAGTGAGTAATAATATGTCAGCAATCCATGCACCCGCAGCGCCAGTAATGTTTTTTACTTCGCTAAAGCTAGTTTGCGACCATGCAGCATCCGCCGGATCAAAGCTGATTAAGGCACATAAAATAAATATTGCTGTAAAAGTGCTGATTATCAGCCCTGTTTCTAATAGCCTTTGCACACCGTTTAGGCGCATAATTCCCTATTCCTCTTTATTATTTTTACACTCACTTAGCAGTGGAATACCTTAGCAGGAAATGTATTTTGTTGCACTTTATCTTAACCTTGATGGCCTGATTATGAACAAGTTTTTATAATTTAAACTTATATTATGCGAAACTAATTATAAATTACTATATTAGCCTGTAAATAACACACATATTGTAAATCAGCTTAAGCAACATAGGGGCGAATAATTACGCCTTCCTCGCCTTTTACTTCTTCCATTACTACATAAGTACGACTTTCGCTAACATTGGGTAACTTTAAGAGTATATCGCCCAGTACCCCTCGGTATTCAGACATGTCGTTTACCCGCGTTTTAAGTAAAAAGTCAAAATTACCCGATACTAAATGGCACTCTATTATTTCGCTATGCTTTTTAACTGCAGCACTAAATTCGTCAAATACATCTGCCGATGTTTTAGTAATAGTTACCTCAACGTATACCGATAAACCTTGGCCAAGCTTAGCCGGATCGACCACTGCCTTGTAACCAAGTATATAACCTTCTCGCTCCAACTTTTTTACACGTTCTAAACAAGGTGTCGCACTTAAGCCAACTCGTCGGGCCAGTTCCACATTAGATAGCCGCCCATCCTGTTGTAATTCCACTAATATTTTGCGATCTATTCTATCTAATAGTGTATGCATACTCACCTAGTTTATTATTCTGTTTAAAAGCCAAAAACAGATATTATCACTATAACATGTTAAAAAAAAGGTAAGACACACTGGCAATACATGAATATAATAGTGAAAAAACTTATCCCGTTCTAACAAGGCGAAAATTATGATTATAGGTGTACCAAAAGAAATTAAAAACCATGAATACCGCGTAGGTATGGTTCCTGCTAGTGTTCGTGAGCTCGTTAATCACGGTCACCAAGTATTAGTGGAAACAGATGCGGGTATGGGCATTGGCTTTACTAACGACGATTACGTACAAGCCGGTGCTGAAATTTTAGCAACACCTGCTGATGTATTCGCAAAAGCCGAGATGATAATTAAAGTAAAAGAGCCACAAGCGATTGAGCGTGCCATGCTGCGCGAAGATCAGATTCTTTTCACTTACTTACATCTTGCCCCTGATTTACCACAAACTGAAGACCTAGTTAAAAGCAAAGCAATTTGTATTGCATACGAAACAGTCACAGACTCTCGCGGTGGCCTTCCTCTTTTAGCTCCTATGAGTGAAGTAGCAGGTCGTATGTCTATTCAAGCAGGCGCACAAGCGCTTGAAAAAATAAATAAAGGCAGTGGTATGTTACTTGGTGGCGTACCGGGCGTTGAGCCAGCTAAAGTAGTTATTATTGGCGGCGGTATGGTTGGCCGTAGTGCTGCACTTATGGCGGTTGGTTTAGGTGCAAACGTAGTAATACTTGATCGTAACATTGACGTATTACGCGCACTAGATGCACAGTTTGGCAACAAAGTACGCGCTATTTACTCAACTGCCGACGCACTAGAAAAACACGTACTAGAGGCCGATTTAGTAATTGGTGGTGTACTTATTCCAGGTGCAGCTGCACCTAAACTAGTAACTGCGGAACACATTAAAGCCATGAAGCCAGGCTCTGCAATTGTTGATGTAGCCATTGACCAAGGTGGCTGTATTGCTACTTCTAAAGCAACTACCCATGCAGATCCTACGTTCATTGTTGATGACGTTGTTCACTATTGTGTTGCTAATATGCCGGGCGCTGTGCCACGTACTTCTACGTTTGCACTTAACAATGCAACCTTGCCGTTTATTATTAACCTTGCAAACAAAGGTTATAAAAAGGCATTGCTTGACAACGCTCACTTCTTAAAAGGCTTAAATGTTATTAAAGGCCAAGTAACTTACAAAGAAGTAGCAGAAGCGTTTAACATGGAATATGTTGATCCTCGTACTGCGCTAGAAAACGTTTAATTTAGCGTAAAGCACTCAAGCATTAACTTACTTGAGTGCTTTAAACTTTAGAGTAAACATTAGTGCAAACAAAAAAGCAGCTATTAAGCTGCTTTTTATTGTATAGATTTAAATTTATACCAATTACATTATATAAAGCGTTTAATTATAAAATCTACTTTTACACGCTTTGCTTGGCCAAGTAGCTTTTTAACCGCTTGCGGATAATCGTCCATGGTTTCTAAATCATCTGGGCCAGTTAAACGACGACAGTGCTGTAGGATTTCTTGCTTTTCTTTGTCAATATCTTGCATTATTGTTTGCTGTGGATCTTCAATTAAAATACCATTTTCAACATCTAGTCCCCACGCCCGTGGGTTAAGGTTATGACCGCTGAGTAAATGTACTTTTCTGTCTGAGCAAATGCCTTTTAAATGAAACGAATTACTGTCGTGCTTCCATAAATAAACGTTTAAATTACCGTTATCAATGTGGCGTTTTTGTGTTTTAACAAATTTATGCAAAATAGTTTCGTATAAATACGGCAACGCGCCTATTTTACTAAATGGCTCGCTAGGCGGTACATAAAAGTCGTTAGCGGTTTTATCGCCCACTACAATAGTAACTTGCTTACCTTGTTTTAATAAGCGGCGTAATGAGCGCATTAATGGCGCCGGAAAATTAAAGTAAGGCGTATACAACACCAGCTCTTGCTCGGTGGCGTCAAACATAGTTTTAATTAAACGATTAAGTTCGTTATTGCGTCGCCCTAATCCTAAAAACAAACGAATACCTAAGGGCTGAGTATTATGCAGCTCGGCGCTGTTATACCTTGCTGTTTTTAAATCACGCATTAATTGCTTTTGATCTAATCTAAAATCATTAAGCTTTGGCAACGGGCGGCTATCAATACGCGGCACTGCATTTGAGCTAAGTAATGTTGTTTCAATAAAGTCTATTACAGCATCGCACAGCGCGTTTTGCGTAACTAAAAAGTAACGATCGAGGCGGTAACGGTCGTTATACTCTAAATACACATTATTTATGCTCGCGCCGCTATAAAGCAAGGTGTCGTCAATTACAAAACCTTTTAAATGCAATACGCCAAATAACTCTTTCGCTTTTACGGGTACGCCATATACCTGCACGTTCGATTGAAACTTTTCGAGGTAATCACAATATAAACTGGCATTCCCCTCAGATTTTTCGGCGCCAATAAGGCCACGTTGCGCGCGATGAAAATCTACCAGCACTTTTATTTCAAGTGCAGGGTTAGCTAATGACACCTGGTGCAGTGCCTCTAAAACTTCACGTCCGGCTTCATCATCTTGTAAATAAAGCGTAGTTATATAAATTCGTTTTTTTGCGTTGGCAATTAAACGTAGCAATTGCGTACGGTACTCTTGCGCATTGGTTAAGACGTTAAGGTCTTTTGAAGTCAACCCAAATGCGGGTTTTTCCTGCCAAAATAACATAGTTGCCTATTCACTTAGGTCACATAATCTTTCAGTGACAAATCAAAATTAGGTAAAACATATCAAAAAAAATCAAACCGGTCATGAATTAACGCAGTTTTGTTGCGTATTAGTCTGTTTATTGAACTAATTTTACTTATTAGACATAAATTACTCCATTTTAAGTACACAATATTGCACAGCTTTAAAATTTGTTAAAAAAATTAATCACGGATTTTGTTTACTTCCTGCTTGTTTTTCTTAGAATCGAGCGCATTACAGAGTGAATTAAACGTTTAGGAAAAAACCATGACTGAAGCAAAACATTGTAAGTTACTTATTTTAGGCTCAGGCCCCGCTGGTTACACTGCCGCAGTTTACGCAGCCCGCGCAAATTTAAACCCGGTATTAATTACTGGTATGCAACAAGGTGGCCAATTAACCACCACTACCGAAGTAGAAAACTGGCCTGGCGATGCGCATGGCTTAACTGGTCCTGCGTTAATGGATCGTATGAAAGAGCATGCTGAGCGCTTTGAAACTGAAATTATATTTGATCACATAAATAAAGTAGACGTGTCTAAACGCCCTTTCACTTTAACTGGCGACCAAGGCACTTACACCTGTGACGCACTAATCATTGCAACAGGCGCGTCTGCTAAGTACCTAGGCTTAGAGTCAGAAACAAATTTTCAAGGCCGTGGCGTATCTGCGTGTGCGACCTGTGATGGTTTTTTCTATAAAGGACAAAAAGTAGCGGTTGTTGGCGGCGGTAACACAGCTGTTGAAGAAGCGCTTTACTTATCTAACATTGCCGATGAAGTGCATGTAATTCACCGTCGTGATAGTTTCCGTAGTGAAAAAATACTAGCCGACCGCCTTGCTGAAAAAGCAGCAAACGGTAATGTGGTAATGCATTACAACCGTACGCTTGACGAAGTATTAGGTGACCAAATGGGCGTTACCGGTGTGCGTATTAAAGATGCAAACTCTGATGCAACCGAAGAGTTAGACCTAGCGGGCGTATTTATTGCTATTGGCCATAAGCCAAATACCGATATGTTTGTTGGCCAACTAGAGATGAAAGACGGCTATATAATTGTTGAGTCGGGCCTTAATGGCAACGCTACACAAACTAGCGTACCAGGCGTATTTGCCGCTGGTGATGTGTCGGATCATATTTACCGCCAAGCAATTACTTCAGCCGGGACAGGTTGTATGGCAGCATTAGATGCTGAGCGCTTTTTAGATAATCTATAAGCAGTTAAGTATTTAGTGAAAAAGGCTGATAAATCAGCCTTTTTTTATGTCTAAATTATAGTTACACTTTTGTTATTCGTTTTTATTGAAGTATTGTATGAAAAAGCAGCTGTACCAGCTAAGTAATACCGATATAGCATTTCCACCTATAGAGTGCGCTCTCGACTCCCCCGACGGTTTACTCGCTATTGGTGGCGATTTAAGTTTAGCGCGGCTAAATAACGCTTATAATAATGGTATATTTCCGTGGTTTAGCGAAGACGAGCCAATAATGTGGTGGTCGCCCAGTGAGCGCGGCATTGTAGAGCTTGATAATTTTCATATTAGTAAAAGCCTGCGCAAGCATTTAAAAAAGCACCCGGTCACCGTTACTATAAATAATGCCTTTATTGAAGTGATTGAAGCATGCTGCGAGCAACGCATTGATACCGATGGTACGTGGATCACCTCTGACATGCTCACTGCGTACATTAACGCCCATAACGCAGGCATTGCCCATAGTGTAGAAGTGTGGCGCGAGGGAGAGCTTGCAGGTGGCTTATATGGCATTATGCAAAATGGTGTTTTTTGTGGCGAGTCGATGTTTCATCATCAAACAAACTGCTCTAAGCTGGCTATGTGGGCGTTGGTTAATTGGCTTAAGCGCCATAACGCGCATTTTATTGATTGTCAGCTCGAAAACCCCTATTTAATGTCGTTAGGGGCGACAGTGATCCCACGCCCTGCATTTTTAGCTAAACTACACGCAGCGCAAAATTATAAAGTAGACCCTGCTATGTGGATACCACAGGAGCTTAACGCTATTTATGAATGAACATATTCCTGCACGCGCTGGTTTAAGCCAAGAGTTTGCTTGTAGTTATTTACCCAACCGCCAAGAGCAGTTATTGGTCATTCTTGATCCAAGTTGCTACAGCAGCGATAAATTTGAGTCTTTGCTGGCGTTAGGTTTTCGTCGCAGCGGTAACCAAATTTACCGCCCGCACTGTCCAACTTGCAGCGCATGTAGCTCTGTACGTGTATTAGCACAAGAGTTTATTGAGACAAAATCGCACAAACGTAAACTAAACAAAGCAAAAACACGCTTTGAAGTTAAATATTCTAACCAAGAGCGCCCGCAATACTACGCGCTGTACAGTAAATATATTAGTTTGCGCCATCAAGACGGTAGTATGTATCCTCCTGATAAAACACAGTTTCAGAGTTTTTTATTATGCAGTTGGTTAAACATCACTTTTATAGAACTTTGGGATCAAGACAATTTAGTTGCGGTTGCCGTAACTGATTGTATGGACAAGGCTATTTCAGCTATTTATACTTTTTTTGACCCCGACTATGAGCAGTATAGTTTGGGTACTGTGATGATTTTACAGCAGCTAATATTTGCTAAAGCACAAAATAAGCACTACGTGTACTTGGGCTACCAAATAGACGAATGTCCTAAAATGAACTACAAAACGCAATTTTTACCGGCGCAAAAACAAGTCAAAGACCAGTGGTTGACTATTTAATTTGCAAAAATAGCCGCTGCGCCTTTACTTATTGGCGTATTTTGGGCAGAATCTGCAGCGTTTAACTATTAAAGAGGTGTTACGCTAAACATGGCGAAAGAAGACGTAATCGAAATGCAAGGGACAGTCCTTGATACTTTACCAAATACAATGTTCCGAGTTGAGCTAGAAAATGGTCACGTAGTTGTGGCTCATATTTCAGGCAAAATGCGCAAAAACTATATCCGTATTTTAACCGGCGATAAAGTAACGGTAGAAATGACTCCTTACGATTTATCGAAAGGTCGTATCGTATTCCGTGCTCGCTAAGTAAGTGCGTAAACGAGATTTAGTTTTTGGCTAGTGTTTCACTAGCTTTAAGCGTTTATTAAATGTAATTGATGGATATTAACTAGCAATTACATTTAATAAACAAAAAACCCAGCCTTGCTGGGTTTTTTGTTGTCTATAAAACATTACAAAAAAAGGTCTGCTTTTTAAAAGCAGGCCTTTTTATTTAACTCATTTAGCGCATATTAAACTAAGCTGGTGTTAAATCACTTTGATAATCAAAGCGAATTTTTTTATCTTTAACCGATACTTTAACCGTACCGCCTTCAACAAGTTCACCAAAGAGTATTTCGTTGGCTAATGGTTTTTTAAGCTGCTCTTGGATAATACGTGCCATAGGACGTGCCCCCATCGCTTTGTCGTAACCTTTGTCAGCCAACCATTCCCGTGCTTTAGCACTTAGCTCAAGATTAACTGACTTTTTATCCAGTTGCGCTTGAAGCTCTACAATAAACTTATCAACCACAAGTAAAATAACGTCTTTATCAAGGTGATTAAACCAAATAATGTTATCTAAACGGTTTCTAAATTCTGGTGAAAATACTTTATTAATTTCACCCATTGCATCGTGCGTATGGTCTTGCTCGCTAAAACCAATTGACGCACGCGTTGTTTCTTGCACGCCCGCATTGGTGGTCATTACCACGACTACATTTCTAAAATCGGCTTTGCGGCCGTTATTATCAGTTAATGTACCGTGATCCATTACTTGCAACAATATGTTGTAAATATCTGAATGCGCTTTTTCAATTTCATCTAACAGTACTACCGCATGCGGGTTTTTAATTACCGCTTCAGTGAGTAACCCACCTTGCTCAAAACCAACATAACCTGGTGGCGCACCAATTAGTCGACTTATTGCATGGCGCTCTACGTACTCCGACATATCAAAGCGAATAAACTCAACACCCATACATTTAGCTAGCTGTTTAGTTACCTCGGTTTTGCCTACCCCTGTTGGGCCTGCAAATAAGAACGACCCTACCGGTTTTTCTTCGTTGGCTAAACCAGAGCGCGATAAGCGAATAGCCGATGTAAGCGCATCAATAGATTGATCTTGCCCAAACACCAACATTTTTAAATTGCGGTCTAAGTTTTTTAGCGTTTCTTTGTCGCTAGATGACACACTTTGCGGTGGAATACGCGCCATTTTAGCCACAATGTTTTCTATATCGGCAACGCCAATGGTTTTTTTACGTTTAGAGCTAGGCAGTAAACGTTGGCTTGCACCGGCCTCGTCAATTACGTCAATTGCTTTGTCGGGCAAATGGCGTTCATTAATATATTTTGCACTTAGCTCTGCCGCTGCTTTTAACGCTTTTTGCGTATAACGAATGCCATGGTGCGCTTCGTAACGCTCTTTTAAACCATTTAATATTTTAGTGGTATCGGCAACACTCGGCTCAAGCACATCAATTTTTTGAAAGCGACGTACCAAAGCACGGTCTTTCTCAAAAATATTTTTGTACTCGTTATAAGTTGTCGAACCCATACAGCGTAATTGCCCGCTAGAGAGTAGCGGCTTAAGTAAGTTTGATGCATCCATAACTCCACCCGATGCCGCGCCGGCACCAATAATAGTATGAATTTCATCAATAAATAAAATAGAACCCGGCTGTGCTTGCAGCTCTTTTAGTAAGCTTTTAAAGCGTTTTTCAAAATCGCCACGGTACTTAGTACCTGCCAATAATGCGCCCATATCAAGCGAGTAAACAACTGCATCGGCAATTACTTCGGGTACTTGCTTATTTACAATACGATACGCTAAGCCTTCTGCAATTGCTGTTTTACCAACACCTGCTTCGCCTACTAATAGTGGGTTGTTCTTTTTACGACGACACAACACCTGTACAGTACGCTCTACTTCACTATCGCGCCCTATTAATGGGTCAATGTGGCCTTCGAGCGCTTGTACGTTTAAATTAGTGGTAAAACTGTCGAGCTTGCTTGCTTCTTCGCTTTGCACTTCTTGTACGTCTTCGTGAATATCGTCGGTGTCATCGCCTAATTCATCATCGCCTTTGGCAATGCCATGCGAAATAAAATTAACAATATCGAGACGTGATATGTCGTGTTTTTTAAGTAAATAGACTGCTTGGCTTTCTTGTTCAGAAAAAATAGCCACCAGCACGTTTACGCCTGTCACTTCGTTTTTACCCGATGATTGCACATGAAAAACAGCACGTTGCAATACACGTTGAAAACCAAGTGTTGGCTGAGTTTCACGCTCTTCTTCTAAATCTGGAATAACCGGCGTGGTTTCGTTAATAAACTCAAGGAGTTCAGTTTTTAACTCTGCAACATTTACTGCACAGGCACTTAGCGCTTCCCCAGCAGATGGATTGTCCAAAAGCGCAAGTAAAAGGTGTTCTACCGTCATAAACTCATGACGACGTGTACGCGCTTCGCGAAACGCGCTGTTCAAAGTAAGTTCTAAATCTTTATTTAGCATTGGCAACCCCTTACAGAGATAATAATTTTATACCATTACAATCGAACGAAAGATCATTCGCTTGGTATTTATTCCTGCTCACAACTACATAGCAGTGGATGCTCGTTATCCCTTGAATACCGGTTAACTTGTTCAGCTTTTGTATGGGCTACATCTGAGCTAAATACGCCACAGATCCCCTTCCCTTGTTGATGAATTTGCAGCATCACGTCGGTTGCTCTATCGCTATCCATATTAAAAAACGTCATCAGGACCTCAATCACAAAATCCATTGGCGTGTAATCGTCGTTATTTAAAACAACTTTATATTTTCGCGGTGGTTGCAGCTTTTGCTTTTCCTTGTCGCGAACGATGTCTATAACACCTGAATCTTTCATACCACTCATAATTAAATATAGTCTTGTCTTTGTAACTCAAGCAAACTTGAATAAAAAAATAAATAAAATGTTAATAAATAGATCAAAACACTTGACTGACTGGCTAAATAAACTACAGTCAAACATAGATTGATTAAACCTTAGTCAGTCTAGCAAATTATACAGTTTAGATTAACTAAATTAGTGAACTTATAGAAGGATGTAGAAGTATGGCTTGTGGTAAAGTCAAATGGTTCAATAATGCCAAAGGTTTCGGTTTCATCGTAGAAGACGGCTGCGAGAATGATATTTTCGCTCATTACTCAACAATTGTAATGGACGGCTATAAAACACTTAAAGCTGGTCAAGATGTAACATTCGAATTAGAACAAGGCCCTAAAGGCTTACATGCTAAAAATATAGCGCCTAACGGTGATATTATTGAGTGACTGTTATTTTGTTCTACTAAAGCGAGTGACCTGCTTAGATCCTCGCTTAATTCCTTCAACATCTTTTTTATCATCTCTTCTTCTGTATTAATAGCCTCATTATCTGCAAATTCAACCCTTTTCCTTGAATTTATTTTATCTACCCCAATATTTTCTGTATTGAATGTTAAATATCAATTTGTATTAAATACGCGAATATACCAATAACATTAAATTAATGAGTAATTTCGGTGCAAAACAAATGGCTTAACAATAGGGTTAAACAATGTATCCCATTGTTTTACTTTAGTTATTTTAAAAGTAACCAATAAGTCATTTAATACGCAAGCATGCTCATATTTTTAATAAAATTGGCATTTACTATAGCGACAAGTAAAAAAGCTTAATAAAGCATAAATTTAAATGTATAGTTATTCTATATGAAAATTTTAATGCCATTATGAAACTTTAGTCCGTTAGAACGATCAATGTTTTTAATTCAATTGGTATAACTACTTGGATGGTGCTTGCAAAAACTAGCCCTTTTAAACCAAGCTTGTTACACTCTTTACCCTAAAAATAACGTATTAACGCTAGCCTAAAGGCTAATTTATTTTTATTAAATGTTTAGTTATAAATACGGTACTAGCTGGTCAGGTGTGACTATTTTGCTTTATATAAATATAGGGCAATAAACACCTAACTGACTGCTCGTTGCTCCATTATTAACGCTTTAATGTATTACCAATACTGGTGGCAATGATTTCTTTGCATTGTTGAATATGGTCGTTATGGCCAACTATCTAGGAATGATGATGACATCAAAAATTATCTATACAAAAACGGACGAAGCTCCGGCACTCGCAACTTATTCGTTGCTACCTATCATCCAAGCATATACAAATGCGGCAGGTGTTGAAGTTGAAACTCGCGATATTTCATTAGCAGGTCGTGTAATTGCAAGCTTCCCTGATTATTTAACACCAGAACAACGTATTAACGATGCACTGGCTGAACTTGGCGAACTGGCTAAAACACCAGAAGCTAACATTATTAAATTACCAAACATCAGCGCCTCTGTACCACAGCTTCGCGCGGTAATTAAAGAGCTTCAAGCTAAAGGTTATGCACTTCCAGAATACCCTGTTGAGCCTAAAAACGATGAAGAAAAAGCAATTCAAGCTGCGTACGACAAAATTAAAGGCAGTGCAGTAAACCCAGTACTACGTGAAGGTAACTCAGATCGTCGTGCACCTGGTTCTGTAAAAGAATATGCACGTAACAACCCGCATTCAATGGGTGCGTGGAGCAAAGATTCTGAATCTTACGTTGCTAGCATGAGCGAAGGCGACTTTTTTGGTTCTGAGCAATCAGTAACTGTTGATACAGCCACTGATGTGCGTATTGAACATGTTGCAACTAACGGCGACGTTACTGTGCTTAAACAAAGCACACCGCTTTTAGCTGGCGAAGTTATTGATGCATCAAGCATTAGCGCTGCTAAACTGCAAGCTTTCTTAGCTGCCGAAATTGATGCTGCTAAAGAAAAAGGCGTATTATTCTCGCTGCATATGAAAGCGACAATGATGAAAGTATCTGATCCAATCATCTTCGGTCACGCTGTAAAAGTATTCTACAAAGATGTATTTACTAAGCATGGTAAACTTTTTGAAGAGCTAGGTGTTGATGTAAATAATGGTTTAGGCGATGTGTACTCTAAAATTCAAACATTAGATGACGCTAAGCGCGAAGAAATTGAAGCAGACATTCAAGCTGTTTACGCTAACCGCCCTGCTATTGCTATGGTTGATTCTGACCGTGGTATTACAAACTTACACGTACCAAGTGACGTGATCATCGATGCATCTATGCCTGCTGCAATTCGTTCAAGCGGTCAAATGTGGAATAACGATGGTAAATTACAAGACACTAGCTTTGTAATTCCAGATCGTTGTTACTCAGGTATTTACCAAGCAACTATTGATTTTTGTAAAGAAAATGGTGCGTTTGATCCAACAACTATGGGTAGCGTTCCAAACGTTGGCCTTATGGCGCAAAAAGCAGAAGAATACGGTTCACACGACAAAACGTTTGAAGCTAAAGCAGACGGTTCGATCCGTGTTGTTGATGCAAACGGTACTACTTTACTTGAGCACAGTGTTGAGCAAGGCGATATTTGGCGCATGTGTCAGGTTAAAGATGCACCAATCCAAGATTGGGTTAAGCTTGCAGTAAACCGTGCTCGCGCAACGGGCGTTCCTGCTATTTTTTGGTTAGACGAAAACCGTGCACATGATGCGCAGCTAATCAAAAAAGTAAATAAATACCTACCAGAGCACGATACAGCTGGCCTAGATATTCAAATTTTAGCACCGCTTGAAGCAACTTTATTCTCTTTAGCGCGTATTAAAGAAGGTAAAGACACTATTTCTGTAACAGGTAACGTTTTACGTGATTACCTTACAGATTTATTCCCAATTTTAGAGTTGGGTACAAGTGCTAAAATGCTGTCAATTGTTCCACTTATGAACGGTGGTGGCTTATTTGAAACTGGCGCAGGTGGTTCTGCACCTAAGCATGTGCAACAATTCGAAAAAGAAAACCACTTACGTTGGGATTCTTTAGGTGAATTTTTAGCACTTGCTGCATCGCTTGAGCACCTAAGCGTAACGACGGGTAACAACAAGGCACAAGTACTTGCTGACACCCTAGATAAAGCAACTGGTACTTTCCTTGCAGAAAACAAGTCGCCTTCACGTAAAGTAAAAGAAATTGATAACCGTGGTTCTCATTTCTTCCTATCTTTATTTTGGGCACAAGAACTTGCTAAGCAAAATGACGACAGCGAACTTAAAGCGCAGTTTACGCAAATTGCTAGCGACCTTGAAACTAACAAAGAACAAATTGTTAGTGAGCTAAACAACGCGCAAGGCCCAGCGGTAGATTTAGGCGGTTACTTCCAGCCTAACGACGATGCTGCTTTTAAAGCGATGCGTCCAAGCACTACCTTTAACGATATTTTAGCTAAATTAGTATAATATTGAATTAAATTTAAAAGCCGCTTACTTGCAAAAGTAAGCGGCTTTTTTGTGTCTAAATTTTACAAATAAAAAGGCCGCTATTTATAAAATAGCGGCCTTTTTATTAGTAGCTTTAACCTCCAATATATAGGATGTTTAGCTTAGTTTCTGATTACTTAGTATATGCGCGTGGCATACTTGACTCAGTTGTATAACGGTCACGCAGTTTATCTTGGCGAGATTGTGTAGATACCTCAACCCCATTAATAAACATTTTGCTCACGTGGCTGCTAAGCTCAAACGGATCATTGCTCCACATAACTACATCGGCCGCTTTACCCACTGCTAGGCTGCCTGCATTAATGCCAAATACATCAGCCACGTTTGCTGTAACTGCTTTTAACGCACCTTGCTGGCTCATACCATACGATACAGCATTACCCGCATCAAAACGTAGCTGGTAAACATTATGACTGGCATCGCCGCCCACTGTTAGCAGTACTTTTACGCCGGCCTTTTCAAGTAATCCTGCATTATTTAAACTCGCATTTAATGAGTCAAAACTACCTGGCAAACTATCCATAGCACTAATGATCACTGGAATGTCTGCTTTAGCTAAACGCTCTTTAACTACAACAGCATCTTGCGCACCATTAAGTACTAAGTTAATGCCAAACTGCTGCTTTACTTTAATAAGCTCAACTATATCGGCAGCGCGAGATACATTAACGATTAATGGCATTTCACCGCTAAGTACTTTAACCATTATTTTATCTTCGGCGGTTGGCTTTTTGTCATCTTTTTTAGCTTTTTTATCGGCTTTAGTTTGATGTTCATCAAGCTTATTTATAAGCGTTTGCAAAGTAAACGCACGCGAACCTTTACGGCGCTCACCTAAATTAACCACTAGTGCCACTTGTTTTTGCAGTACGCTTTCAAAGCTACCACTTAAATCAACTACACTTGCAAGGCCTGCAAAAATACTCTCGCCGCCCTGTGGGGTAATCACATCGCGTGTAATTCCGCCTTTACGTGCGTAAGGAATTAACCCCGAGTGGCCGTTAAAAGCTAAACTTGCATCAAAATCAATACCGGCTTTTTCATCGCCGCCATCGCGTGAGCCTGCAACCGCACCTACTTCAACTAAACCTAATTGGTTAATACTGGCAATAAAGCCAGGCGTTACTATTTGGCCCTTAGCATCAATAATTTTGTCGGCTTTTACAGCGCTTGGATTAATGGCAGAAATTTTGCCATCAGTCATTACAATGCTCGCGCCCTCTAATACACCTTGCTCTGTTGAGGTGTGTAATGTGGCGTTAATAATTGCCAGTGACTGCGCATTAACCGCGCCTGCTGCTAATAACCCTGCAGCAACCAGAGAAAGCGAAAACGAACGTGATAAATTTTTCATTCTGGGTGCTCCTTATTGTTGACCTAACATAAAATCACTTGTTGCCTGATACGTGCTATCGTTTCTATCGTAAACTTTTGCACCATCAACAAACACTTGCTCAGCTTTAGCGTAAACACTAAACGGGCTTTGGTTCCAAATAACCACATCGCCCTGTTTACCCGCTTCGAGTGAGCCTGTTTTATCATCAATTCCTAGTGATTTTGCCGCATTAGCAGTGATCCACTTAATTGCGTGCTGCTCCGAAATATCAAAACCATTTTGATTAGCGCGGAACATTACCTTAGCGGCCTCTTGGTTTAAGCGCTGAATAGTCGTATCTGAATCAGAATGAACTACCGCACACGAGTTTTTAACCGCATCAACAATGGCCACATTTTCTTGCACCATGTCGTAGGCTTCCATTTTAAAGCCCCACCAGTCTGGCCAAAGCGCAGCACATGAACCGTTTGCAGCTAGCATGTCGGCAATTTTATAGGCTTCTATACCATGATGAAAAGTACCCGCGTGGTAATTAAATTCTTTTGAAAGGTCAATCATCATCGCCATTTCTTCTGCTTTATAGCAATGGTTATGAATGCGCACTTCGCCCTCTAACACTCCACGCAGTGTGTCGTATTTAATGTCGCGGGTAGGTGCTGCTGGGTTTTTACCCGCTGCATAATCGCTATCGTATTTATCCCACGCGCGTTTGTATTCTACAGTTTCGGCCCATGCCATTCTGTAACCGGCCATGTTCCCCATACGGGTTGACGGTAACGTGCCTTTACGACCATAAACGCGTTTTGGGTTTTCGCCACACGCCATTTTTAAGCCGTACGGCGCATCTGGAAATTTCATTGCTTGCATTGTATGCGCTGGTACGTTTTTAAGTGTTACGCCGCGCCCACCAAACAAGTTAGCAGAGCCAGGTAATATTTGTAGTGAGGTAATACCGCCTTCGCGAGCACGGTTAAAGCCTGGATCTTGTGGCCAAATAGAGTGTTCTACCCATACTTCTGCTGTATTTGGGCTGGTCATTTCGTTACCGTCTTGATGTGACTCAACCGAGGGGCTTGGATATGCACCTAAATGTGAGTGAACGTCAATTATACCCGGTGTTACCCACTTGCCTTGAGCATCAATTGTGGTATCTGCTGATGCAGTTAAATCTTTGCCTACTTGTTGTACTTTACCATCAACAAGTAATACATCGGTATCATCTAAGCGCTCGCCCGTACCAGTTAATACAGTGGCATTAGTGATCAGCGTGCTTGATGTAGCAACCACTTTATAAGTACTTGGGTAAGGGTTTTTGTTTATTGTTATTTTATCGTCTTGTGGGCCGTTTTCTTGGCAACCAACAAGTGCAGTTGCTAAGCCAATAGCTAACAATGAGGGAGCAAATTTTTGCATGTTATTCGGTTCTCCTGTTTTTTTGCTACTTTAGCTAAAGCTAACTAATAAAGCTAAAAAAACAGGCCAAAAACCAATAAATTGAGATGAGTTGCTGTAATTACTTTTTTATATAATTGTTATAAAGTTTCTCTAGTGCGCCTTCGGTTGTTAACACTGGATCTTTTTCCATAAAGTGTTTAACAGTGCGAGTTACAAAATCAGAGTTTTGTTTGTGCAGCTTTGAAAAATCTTTAATTAACGTGTTGCCATCTTTAGCGGCAGTTACTTTGTCATGCCGATGACGATACTGGCTAAGTGCTTTGTTAAAATCACCTTGATAGTCTTCAACCAATATTTTATAAAAATCACTTTTATCAACATTTAAGTCGGTAATACAGTAGCTTAGTGCCTCTTTAAAATCAGTAAATAACACGCCTTCTACGTCAAATTCTTTGGTTTTTTCCCGCACTGTGACCTTAGCCTCTTCAGTGGCGTAACTAAAGCCAGTAAATGCTAAGCGCTCTGCGGCTTCTTTACCTAGTTTCATACCCGCTTGAATGCTGTGCGCAAACTCGTCGCTCATATCACCCAGTTCACTCTCTTCCCACATATTATAAACACGCAGTGGTTTAGCGTATTTATTAGAAAGCTTTTTTTTCATTTTAGTAAAGCGCTCATCTATCGTCATTAACCTTTCGTTATGTAGTAGCGCATAGCACTCATAACATGCCGGTATTGATACAAAGTCGGCTTCTTCACCTAGGTCAATAATGCTTTGTAGCATGTGTAATGGCGGACAATGGTCGCGCTCTGTCGCTTCACAGCCACAATAAAAACATTGGTTAAAGTGCTGTTGGTCGCATGCATACGCCTGCTGATAATAACTGGCTAGCGTTTTACTCACAGTGGCTCCTTTTAATTAAACACTAAAAATTAGGGGGCGATAATAACAGTCTGAAAAAATATGTCAGTAGCTATAAAATACTTTTAATAAAATTATTTTATAGCTCAGACTATATTTAAATCACGGCAGCGATTAACCCAAACAATCCACCAAACACGCCGCCCCATACAACTAACCAACCTAAGTGCTCGCGGATCATGGTTTGAATAATCTCTTTAACCATTTTAGGGGTTAGCTCATCAAGGCGCTCATCAACTAATTTAAGCACTGTATTGTGTAAACTTTCAGCACTATTACTTTGCGAAAGTGTTTGACTAACTAAGGCTTTAAAGTTATCAGTTTGAGATATTTCTCCAAGCGACAGTTGCATTTTTTCAATGAATTTTTCACGCATTGGCTCAACCGCCGCACTGCCACCAAACATAGCAAGCATGCTGCCAAACTGAGATTGCTCAATTACCTCTAGTAAACTGTCGAATGCGGGGTTTAAATCAACATTATTTATTATTGGTTCAAAGTCGATATTAGGTTGCGCTTTGCTGAGTAAGCTATTAATTTTTTGCTCTGAAAAAAACTCAGTTAAAATTAAGTTTCTTATTGCTACTTTAAAGCTTTGAAACTTTAACGCGATTACTCCCGAACCATATAAAAAAGGTACTTTTTCGAACAGCATATGAATAGCTAATAAATTAGTCACCGCTCCAGAGAGTGCAAATAAACCAACCGACAGCACAATTGCCTGATCAAATATAAAGCCGAGAACAACAAATATACCCGCTAGCAAATTGGTTATTAAACTTTTATTCATTTTTATTCCATTTCAGTGATTTATGGCATTAATTTTACAACGATTAGTTTGTTAAATTAATACCTTTTTGCCATAGTTTAAGTATCGGTTTAAAAAGCGAGCAATTGTTATGTGGAAAACAGTAAACGAGCAAATAAGCCAAGCCATACATTATGACTTTAAACACACTCATAAACAGCAACTTCAGAGTACCAACACCGACAAACTTTTTCATATAACTAATGGTACGCACAACTATTTAGTAAAAGTAGCGTTAAAAAATGAGCTTGAACGCCTAGAGAGCGAATCTCTTGGTTTAAAGCTGCTCACAGAAAATGGGGTGTTTATAGTGCCTGATTGCATTACAACAGGTGCAAATATAGAGTTCTCGTTTATTGTTTTAGAGTGGTTAGAATTTGACAAACAACCACACCCCACATGGAACGCAATGGGAAAAGGCTTAGCAATGTTGCATCAAAAGCATCAGCAAGCTATGTTTGGTTTTGATGTAGATAATTATTTAGCCACTACAGTACAGCCTAATAGCTGGCATAAAAAGTGGTATATATTTTACGCCGAAGAGCGCATAGGCTGGCAATTACAATTATTGGCAGAAAAAGGCATTATATTTATAGAGCCAGAGCGATTAATTAATTTAGTAAAAGAGCAATTACACAGCCACCCAGTAAAGCCATCATTATTACATGGCGATTTTTGGCGTGGCAATATAGGGTTTATAAATACAGTACCGAGCATATTTAACCCTGCCTGTTATTACGGTGACCGAGAGGTTGATATAGCCATGAGCGAGCTATTTGCACCACTGCCAGATGATTTTTACAGCGCTTATAATCAACAATATCCGTTGCTAGCAAGTTTTGAGCAACGTAAATTAATATACCAGCTTTACCCTATTTTAAACCACGCTAATATTTTTGCGGGGCATTACCTTACCCAAGCAAAACAACACATAGAAAGGTTAATAAAGTAATCCTAATAAACTAAATTAAACGCAGTAAACATTTAATCCCGACTATATTGAGCTTATACCAATAGTATTAAGTAAGTGATTAATTAGTGTAATTATATTATTGAAAGCCTACTTAATAATGTACATGGAGTGATTATGAAAAACTTTGTATCGCAACGTATTTCATGTCCGCACTGCGGGCATCATATTCATTTAGATTTAGATGCCAGCATGGGAGATCAAGACTACATAGAAGAGTGCAGCGCCTGTTGTAACCCTATTCATTTAAACATGCACATTGACCATGCTCGTAATAAACTAGAATTACATGTAGATAGCGGCGACGAACAAATATTTTAACTCTGCTGACGCAAGTAGTTCTCGACCGTATTTATTATGGTATAGGTTTGCTGATCTACCTCAATATTAAACTCATCACCTAGCTTAGCTGCATCTAAGTTTGTAATAGCGAGGGTTTCGGGAATAAGGTGCAGCCAAAAGCCCTGCTCATCAACATTACCTACGGTTAAACTTGCGCCATTTATAGCCACAAAACCTTTATACAATACATACTTTTGCCACTGCGGCGGTATGCACAATTGCATTTTATAATTACTTTGCTGTTTAACTATTTGCACCACTTTAGCCGTACAGTGAATATGGCCAGATACAATATGCCCGCCAAGTTCAGTACCAAAGGTTACTGAACGCTCATAATTAACTAAACTGCCCAGTTCAAGCTTACCTAAGTTAGTTAACTTGAGTGTTTCATCAATCACATCAAAATATACCTGCGCCATTGAATCATCATCACTTGCTAATACTTTAACAACCGTTAAACAACAGCCATTAATAGCAATACTCGCCCCTAAATTTAGTTGCTGTATATATTGCTTTTCAACCGCTATGGTTAATTGCATTACGCCATTTACTTGGTTAGCCGACACGACTCTCGCTTGGGTTTGTATAATTCCTGTAAACATATAATCTCTTAAGTTTATTACAAAATTGGGGCTGTTAAGCCTTTGCTGCTTAATAGCCTCTAGTTTAACGTATCAAGTTATAAAATCATGCACTCTTAATAATTATCTTAATGGATTGGCACCCCGCAATAGATTACAATTATGCCCTGTATTATTTCTTAGCTGTTTGTTATGACATTTAGTAATTGGGAAGCTAAACGCTTACTTTCCCTTGCCATCCCCGTTTTTTTAGCTCAGGTTACCCTTGTTTTAATGTCTGTCGTCGATACGATTATGGCAGGCCAAGTAAGCCCAACTGATTTAGCTGCTTTATCTATTGCCACTGGTATTTGGAACCCATTATTACTTGCACTGCAAGGTATTTTACTCGCTTTAACCGGTGTTATTGCACAGTTTGCGGGGGCCAACGATAAAAAAGGCATCAGCCATTATTTTCAACAAGCTTTATATTTAACTGCGCTACTATGTATTGCTGGGTTTGGTATTGCTCAATTTGCCGATATTATTATTTTAAAACTCGACACCAGCCCTGCTATAGCAACACTTGCCAGTGATTATATTCGCTTTGTTAAATGGGGAGTGTTTGGCTTTTTAATTTTTACCGTTTACAGAAATATGACCGAAGGTATGGGCATGACCAAACCCGCTTTTTATATCAGCCTGTTAGGTTTAGCGGTTAATATTCCGGTGAATTATATTTTTATTAATGGCTTATTTGGCCTACCCGCTTATGGCGGCGCAGGCTGTGGTATTGCTACTGCATTAGTATTAACTGTAATGGCAATAGCCCAGGTTATTTATTGCCAAATGAGTAAAAAAATAGATGCTAAAGGCTTAATGACCCCCTTTGAAAAACCTAATTTAACCACTATCGGCATTATCACTAAATTGGGTATTCCTATTTCATTAGCCACTTTTTTTGAAGTAACCTTATTTGCCTGTATTCCATTATTTATTGCCCATTTAGGCGCCGTAGCCGTATCTGGCCATCAAATTGCCGCCAGCGTTACCACTTTATTGTTTATGATGCCGCTCAGCCTTTCTATTGCTATAAGCATACGTATAGGCAACTTATATGGTCAAAACCATTTAAAACAGCTAAAAGTTGCTGTTTCAACTAGCTATATACTGGCAGCGCTCATTGCCCTGTTTGTTGCCGTAACTACCTTTTTAGGCCGCGATTTAATAAGCCAACTATACAGCGACAGCCCCGAAGTACTGGCACTGGCTTCATCAATCATGATTTTAGCCTGTATATATCAACTACCTGATGCACTACAAGTTGCTGCAAATGGCATATTACGTGGATTAAAATACACCGCACCTATTTCATACATTACATTTGTATCGTATTGGTTAGTTGGCTTTGCACTAGGCTATGTATTAGCCAGAACCGACTTAATCGTCCCAGCAATGGGCCCACATGGTTTTTGGTTGGGCATTATTGTTGGCTTAACACTCGCTGCTGTATTGTTAATGTACACAGTACATAGACGTTTTAAATATGAACCGTCTTTGCAAGCTTAAACGGCTATTAGTAAAGCCACTGCCAATAACCTGTTTATTGGTAGTGTGCTTTATTGCATTAACCGCTTGTAGCGATAAGCCCAGTAATGCAAACCATACTTATATCCAGCGACTAGCTAACACGCTTGATTTACAGCCAGTAACACCAAAACCGCTAGTGCCACTAAGCTTAATACCATTAACTGTATTAAGTGATAGCAACATCACCTTGGGCATTATTCAACTTGCCAGTTTAAGCCACTGCAAACTTAACGTCCTCATTAGCGAGCATAATAACCAACTCGGTAAAACCGCCACAGCGGCAAGCATATTAATCTATCAAATAAAATTTATACAAAGTGCGCAGCAGTGCTTAACTTCGCTTGAAAAAGACTCTTCTATTTATAAAAAGATTTTGGCGGCAACCGAACACAAACAAAATAACTTAATGCACTACTTTAATAGCATGCTCTATAAAGAGTCCGAGCTTAATCGCATTTGGCAACTGAGCTCGCGAGAGCTTTCAATAACCCCAGCAGGCTTTAGCGACACAGTAAATGCCGTAACAAAGCTGGTAAATATTAAACAACAAATAACCAAGCAGCAGTTTGCACAAATAAACTCCGAGCATTTATTTGCCGCACTAGAGCAGCTTAATAAATACCAGTTTAACCAGCAGCTAATTCAATCAGCAAGAACGCAAATAGCCCTAAATAACAGTGCTACCCAATTTATAAACACCATAAATATTAGCCAGCTATGCCAAGCAGGTAAAAATAATAACCAAGCGCAAATTGTAAATAATATCTTTAAAAAATATTACTTAGGACAAGTGCAACCTTACCAAGCACAGCTCGCCGGCTACTTAGAAACCCTGCAACCGCTATATCAACAACTTTGGTATAAAACAGCAATCACCAGCAAACCAATTAATAATTTACTCCAGCCCAATGCAAACAGTAACTTATTGAACCAACTAAAATACTCAGCTAAAAACCATGTATTTTGGTGGCAAAAATTTTATAAAATGTGTGAAATCAGCCCAATATGAATAAAAAAACGGCAAATAAACGCAAAAACTATAAAGCTGCTTGATCCAACTCCCATCACGCTATATATTAGCGCCCGTGCTACCTAGTTAGCACTTAGCTTAAATTAAAGTAATACGACTGTAGCTCAGTTGGTTAGAGCACTACCTTGACATGGTAGGGGTCGGTGGTTCGAATCCACTCAGTCGTACCAACATTTAAGAATCCTAAAATAATTGTACGACCGTAGCTCAGCTGGTTAGAGCGCTACCTTGACATGGTAGAGGTCGGTGGTTCGAATCCACTCGGTCGTACCAATTAAACTCTATATTTCAAACAGTTAAAAACCCTATTCAATCTATTCGTTTAATTATTCAACTAAAAATTAAATTCTTAGTTTTTTATTATTTTGCATTCAAAATTTTAAAATAACGAGAGCCAAGCCTCAAAAGATCATCCTAAAAATTCCAGTTTTTATCGATTTGTGCCCAAACTTGTGCCCAAGCGCCCAAACCACTTTTTTAGCTCTTTAACCTTCCTCAAAATTAGACCCCTACCCTTGCAAATTCACAAACCTCAAATCACAAATTCCAAACCAAAAATTTCAAATCAGGTGACCACTACCCTAATATTTTCCGTGTCATTTCATGAAATATTCTATTATGGATAAACCTCGCGTCTGCACCAAATGTACATCAAAAAAATGCTGCGCGATTTATGATTTTAACAGGCATACGCCCTATTAATATTCCACAAATGAAGTGGGAGTGGCTCAATAGTATCGATTTCCCCAACCTTAATTACCTTTCCGGCATCTGTTGTTGGGGTTCGTGGAGAAATGAAAAACCAAAAAGAATATAAGCTGCCATTAACCAAGGCCATGCGCGCCATTATTTTAGAACAAAGAGCTTGGATGGAAAATGCATTACCGAACTGTAACCCTGATCATATATTTCTTCAGCCTCGCGATCTTAACAAACCATTTGCTAAAAGGTCGCTGGACAAAATCATTAAAGATTACTCACCTGTTGATGCAGTAAAAGGAGATAAAAGAAATATTGTAATGAAAGGATCTGCAGGTGCATTTTGCACAATGTGCCGAAGTTTTTTAAATCCAACGCAAAAGCGACTATGGTTACCAACGGCTATCATTTTAAACACGCAGAGGAACTCACCAGACTCGCGCTTCATCACCTCAGAAAAGAGGACGATCCAAACGGCTTGAATTATGATAAATCTGAAGAGCTATTTGGCACTTCAACAAAGCTAAAATTTAACGTATTCAAAATTCATGAAGCAAGTATTTTAAAAAGAGCGAAAGAACTCGAAAGCCAACAACTCAAACTTACAGGTATGCAAAGTAAACAAGCTAAAAACCAAAAAGAAAATAACGAAAAAAAAGCCTTGAGAGATAGAATTATAGCCCATTTAGTTCACAAAGGCAGTTATGTAAACTTCATTAATCAGCCACTTGGTGATACGGGCAGAGTAGCAAAAGATTTGATCTTAACCGAAGAAGGAAGAGCTGTCGTTGAGAGATATTTAAGTGACCAAGAAGCCAAAGCAAAAAATAATTAAAAAAAGTTTAATTTCGACTTACCAAAGTTTTTGTAAAAAAAGTTAATTTCATACCATTGCCTTATTAGAGCGATACCTCATCAGTTATTTGATGATTTTAACCTTTTTAAGGCTTATGTATTAATGGCAACATCAGTATTAAATTCAATAAAACCATGTGAGGTTACGATTAAAAGTCGTGACCTTTGCATGGCTGAATTTAATGCATTTAAGCCACCGTACAATGACGAGTCAATGGAAGAGCTAGCCAGTCTTGCGACTATTATATTGGCGCAAGAAAAAGGAAGAAGACTTTCAAAGTATCAGCTTAAAGATCAAATAAGAATTGTATTCCAGCATGATGGCATTATTAAATTTTTTACTCATTTTAAAAAAGAACATGGCATAAAAAATATTAAGCTTGGTGATTCTAATGATATGAGTTTTTCAGCAGCGAAATTAAAAGCGACCGAAATATACAAGAAGAACACCTCTAATTACACATTCGAATTTGTAGTGAGTAAACAAATAGAAAATTTACAGGCAATTAATAAACATAGCCCTAGCAAGTTAGCTGACACCACAGTAATCACATATACTTCTTACCTTAATGCAATTCAAAATGCATTTGGTAAAAATACGTTATTTCAGACTATTACGCCTGAGATAATTGAAACCACGCTTGACCAACTACTAACAGAAAAAAGTGGTCCGCATGTGGCTAAGCTATTCGAGCAGATGAAAAAACTGTGGGTGTTCGCAAAAAATAAATATAATAACGGCACTAATCCATTCCTAGAGGTAGACAATAATTATATATCTACTCGAACGGCGAAGCCTATTCCTTGTAAGGCATATACTGATATATCTCTAATTTCTCAGCTATACATAAACCTAAAAACAGCTAAAAGTAATACATTAATAAATGCTGTTCTGTTGATGATGTTTACAGGGCTAAGGCCCATAAATATTTGCAACCTACGTCTATCGTATATAGATGATTTAACTAATCCTAAATTTTTAACGTTTCCTGAAACAACTCATACCGCTCGCGGAGCAATGAAAAACCAAAAAGAGTTTAGAAAACAACTCACACCCGAGATGAAAAAAGCAATACAGCAAGAGTTAAAATTAAACCCAGACATAAACCGCACCTACTTATTTTGTAAGGTTAAAGACAACTCTAAACCCATTAGTAAAGAGAGTTTAAACCGAACTCTTAAATATCATGCGCCAAAAGACATGGTAGCGGCCCCGCGAGATAACATAAATATAAAAGGCTCAGCCGGAGCATTTCCAACACTACTTCGCAGCTTCTTAAAGTCACATATGAAAGAAGTGCTAACTAAAAAAAATTGGGTCATCAACAATTGCTGAAATTGAGTCTAAAAAAATGCTCCATCACTCTGTTTCAGAGCACGATCCAATGAGTAAACATTATGACCACTCGAATAAAATATATAATACTGATATTAAGGCACTTTATAAAAACTTTTCCCTATTTGAGAAGGAAATACTTAAAGAAGTAAAAATACAGGCTAAGTTAAAAAACAAAACGACTAAAAAATCATTTTTAAAATTAGATAATTCAAATAAATTCATCGCCAAAGTCAAAAGCACAGTAAGTGCTTATTCAACTCTCTGGGGCAATATACTTCAGCCAACCCGAAAGCTTAAAAGAGCCGCCCTATGCATATATTAGAGTAGCGTTTACATACAGCTATACAAGGTTGCCTTTGATTACAAAATCTATAAAGAGTTTTTACTAGGTGGTGCCGATTGGTTACGTATAAAAGCAGGAATATCAAAAATATCAGATGCTTTTGGCTTAGTAGCGACTACTTTAGACACGGCTAGCGCATTTTAATCCCAGACTCTAGCAGGGTTGAGCGGTAATCATCGTCTAGCCCTGCCATTTTCTTTTT
>NZ_JBEONZ010000022.1:0-59635 GCF_040308705.1 Pseudoalteromonas sp. 19-MNA-CIBAN-0066 | reverse complement strand
GTGTGTTATTTAAACGGTGATCTTCCTACAGAGGACTTTCACCTCATAAGTCAATGCCCATGTCGGGCGTACACAAGTCATTCAAAGGACAAAAAAGTAGCTGGATTTTGCTCCTTCGTCGCTAATTTTAGCCAGCTATTTTATTGCCTCTGATTGAGGCGTTAACTCTACTGAAAAAGTTCATCATTTGAGGTTATATGAATTATATATGTCTTGATACTTGCGTATTTCTTGATATTTCAACGAAAAAGCAAGATCTTGCTTTGGTTTCAGCTTTGGAAGAGCTAGTCGAAACCGATGTGGTGAAACTGGTTGTTACAGACTTGGTTGCTGAAGAATACGAGAGAAATAAAGAAGATGTTGCAAACAAGACTGCAAGACGATTGTCTCAAGAGTTTAAACAAGTAAAAGCTGTGGTAAGTGAGTTCGCTAGTGCAAACCAAGAGCAAACGCTCGAAGTGCTAAATGACATAAATGCACAATTGCCTTTATTAACAGATGCCAATTACAGCACAATCAACAGAGTCGAAAAACTAATCCAGTCTGCGGAGCTAATTAATATTAGTGAGCGTTCAAAAGTTGCAGCGGTTCAACGTGGCTTGGATAAAAAAGCCCCATTTCATATCAGTAAAAACTCGGTTGCAGACGCTGTTATTATCGAGCAGTTTTATGAGTTTTCGCTTGATGTTGATGCTACTGATAGCTGCTTCTTTATCACTCACAATCACAATGATTTTTCAGCCAAAGACCATAGAAAACCACATGAAGACTTCGACGATATTTTTAATCGTGAAAATGTTCATTATTTCAATAATCTTGCATCAGCTTTGAACATCATTGATGAGGATGTGTTGGCTGAGATCGAGTTTGAGTACGATTACACTGAAGAAACTCGTGGCTTACGAGAAATTCTTGATGTAATGGACGAGTTGGTGGATAAAGTTTGGTACAACAGACACCAGAATAGGATGTGGCAGATCGAACATGGTGAAATTGAAGTTGTGCCGGAGGGTACCGAACGGTACGGAAGTGCTGTCATACATGAACATATCCTAGAGGGTGCAATTAAATCTGCACAAAAAGTCGAAAGTAAGTATGAGGACACCGGTCCGTGGTCGGACTTTGAATGGGGTATGATAAATGGCAAATTATCAGCCTTACGTTGGGTTCTTGGCGACGAATGGGATATGTTAGACACCTAACCTAGCGTAGTTTTAACAAACGCCCAAGGGAGCAACCTACTTTTCCTAATCTAACAGATACACTATGGAGCACTAGTTCTAAAACGAAACTGTCCAGAGGCGGGTTATGTATTTAACTCGCCTTTGCCCCAAGACGTGTTAAAGTAATTACTCTATAGGTCGGCTTTGAGCGATAAGCGGACGGTCAGATAAACTCGTTTTTGGACAGAAATGAGTTTTCGATTAAGCAAATATTGAGTATTGCAAATCAAAGTGCCTGTTTATTGACATGCTCCGATGATCAATCGTTACCCAGTGATAGTAACGCAGACCTAAGAAATCGATAACCCCCTCTTTCGTGACCCTAATATCACCTTATATATCAGCCCTTTTTCTGAACGCTGGCTATAGAAGCGAATAAATTATCCACACTAGACACCGTTAGATAATCAGTAATAAACGCCTTTTTATAATAAAAAGGCGTTTTGTAAAGCAGTTTTGGGATAATTATTATCTTTTATAATGAGCTACAGCGTTATACACACTAGCCGTATCAATATTTTTAGCTATCACCATAACATTATTAACATGCATAGCTTCCAATGCAGTATTAACAGCATGTTCAATGTAATCTTGACGTTTTGAAGAATTATCATTTTTATAAACGATAATACAAATAGATGTATCAGATAACTCATTAGGTGTATAAATAATCATATTATTATGCGTCCCTATATGAAATGTTCTAGGTACATTCCTTTCAAGATCTTTATACATTCGAAGCAACGTTTTTTGCTCATCTAAATTTAGCATACATAATGAGTTCCCTAAATCAGTCCAACCTTTAAATGTACGGCTTTCTATCTGTACCAGTATATCTTTAAAAAATGGGAGCATCTCAGGTTTTGGCTTTGCACAATCAATACCTTTTTCTTTTAACTGAAAATACAGGTCAATTTTAGATGACATCCCCGTAATTGATACTTCTGTGCTTTCATCCATCATCTCATTGCTAAATGACAATCTATCTTCACAATAAAGCCCTAAGTAATCTAACTCATCTCCCAAGACATTTATTCTATTAGACAAGTTAGATCGTCTAGTTAGATAGTTTATTATTTCTATGGGGTGTTCTAAGATATCTGTAATACATTCAAAGTCGGATACTGTCATAGAAACGCATGGCTCATAGTCGTGAGGCATCCAATCGGTTTTATGGAACTTATCAATGTTTGTTTGCATCGTCCCAAAATCTTCAAGTGTAATTGACATCCTAATAACATTGTTAATGTCATCTAATGAAACTGGTAATTGTTCTCTTAAATTATCTTCAATATCTGGGTTATCTTTAAGGTATAGGATCTTATCCCTTAATCTCTTTGACTGTATATTTGGCTCGATTATCATCTCATCGAACTGTCGTTTAACTGTTTTAGTTGCACCACGAAGTGCAGCTTTATTTACTTTATGAGATTTGGCCTCTATTATAATCATAAAGCTATCAATAAACGTCACTAGATCAGTTTCATATTCTCTGCCATCTTGTGACCACTTAAGCCCACTCTTTGTTTGTGACTCTGGAAATCTTCTAAGAATAATTTCTTCAATCTTATCCTCTAAGTATTTAGCTTTAATACGCTTTACTTTCTCTTTATTTATTCCTTTTGTGAGACTTATAAAACAATCATGAGAATAAGCAAAAAACAACTGCGGGATATAACAAATCAAAGCATCATTATGACTAATTATTGGTTTGCTCCACACTGGATTATCCAAGAAGAAAAACTCTCTATTATTCCCTGTTAAAGAAGAAGTGTTAAAACTAAACTTATCGACTATTTTATGAATTATTTCATTGTTCAAACTGGTCAAAGTTGACAATTCTTCAATACTAAAAGAATAACAGTCTATTAATTTTAATTGGTGATGAGCTAATACTAGCATTTGTATTTCTTCTTTTTTCATCGATGAGATGTCAAGCTGACTGTCTGACATCATCGAAGAAATATAATCACTATCGAAACCCATTAACTTACAATAATCAGGAATTAACTCATTCTTGTTTTTTGATTTTCTTAATTCATGTATAATATCTAGCCATGAATCAATTCTGCCTTGAATCGCGTTCATTAAAGTATCAAATAGAGATATCACATCATTTGGTTTAAATTCAAAGTTATTATTGATGTCTTTCTCAAACTTAGAATATAGCTCGCTGGTTAAATTTTTCATCTTATCCTGATAACTCCAATTGCGAATTGATTGTGTTGAAGTTCGCAATAATACCTGAATACCCTCAATGGCTTTTTCTTCAGTAGTCGTATCATTTAGTGATATGGGGAATCTACTAACACTAGCGTGACTTCCTAATGAAGTTATTTTTTCTATTAATTCAGAAGTTACATTTGGTGTGGGTGGGAAGTGACCAAGCTCTTCACTTGGTATACTAAGAAATATAGCCTGTAATATTTCTATATGAAATTGTTCTATTCCATGATGTTTTTCAACTAAATTCCCTTCTTTATTTACACCTGTGACTAAAGCTTGCATTGAGAGTATCGCAATTAGTGATAAAGGATTTACTTTCTTAAAAATCCCAACAATATCATCAATTAGAACTGATGTTTGTTCTTTGGCATCTTCTATCATTTTAGATAGAAATTCTTCTCTTTGCTCATCGGACAAATCTCTGAAATAATTAGGAATATCATAGGTTGCAAAATTGTTATTGATCTTCGTTCTTTTTATCCCATCATTATTTGGTTTTTTCTTTTTATTAAGATTTCTCTTATTTAATTTTCTTGGTTTCTTTGTGCTTTTTTTCATAGCTAAATTCCGAATTATTTATAATGAACCAATCGCGATGTGAAGATACTACTCGCATTAGGAAAACCAGGTCAAATAGCTCTTGAATGAAGTGGGATATCAAGCTGTTTGTAAATTGTTAAGGGGGCATAAACGAGTTAGTACCACCGTCCGCACTTGGCACTTTGGCGAAGTCCGCCTAGAGCGATAACCGGACGGTCAGGTGAGTCGTCATTAGATTAGTAATAATAAGAGAAAGCTTTCCTTCTCTCGCATGTTTAAATAACCTACAGTAAGTTATAATACTTATAGCTGGCAATAAGTTACACTATTTGCTAATAATAGAAGCTTATGAAATGAAGACGTCTTCACGAAAGAATAGGGAAACTACCCTATGATAAAGCAGTTATATAACAGGAGTTATTTTTGGCCAATGCGGTAAAATGGGAATTCTATTTAAATGGTGACTCTCGAAATTTTAGAGGTTACGCTGAAGGGCGAAAGAATTTATACTTTGATATTTCTGGTGGGATTGATCACTATAATGATTGTATGAATGATGACTTTCGTCTTTCATCTGTATATTTTGACGACGAAGACGAGCCTGAAGTTGTGTGGCAAATAGGCTATGAGTTGGCCAGCTTATACAATGGAGTTTCTTCAATATTATCTAAAGATTCGAGGAAACTCGAATTAGCCGAACTATTGCATAATGGCGTTAGAGTTGGAAAGACTCCAAAAAAAAATATTTTAGCTTTATTAGGAAAGCCAAACATTTCAGACTCCCTATACAATCAAGAGTTTGAAAAAGTGAAAAAATTAGATGTTCGTTTCTTCATGATGAACTTGGCCACTGAACGTGAAGATGCTTATCTGATATTGAAATATTTCGCGGTCGAAGCGAGTTATATTAACTATTATAAAACTCTGGAAACATTAGAAGAATTATCAGACAAAACAGGTATTGCAATTTCGGTAGATAAAAAGTTAAGAAAGTCTTTTACAAATACCGCTAACAACTTCACATTGTCAGGCTTGGATTCTAGACATGGATTTAAACAAGCTCTTAAAGAAAACAAAACTCCTAGTATGAAGTTGTCAGAAGCACATTTATTCATAGCAAGCATTGCTAAAGATTACCTCAACAAGCTAGCAGATGGTGTTATCAATGGAATACATAATAAGTCATTCAAGATGGACTAAATACAGCAGGCTTTCAAATACAGACGGTGTTTCGCCTGCTAAGTTTCAAGAAACGTATTATTCTGAGTTAAAAACTGTCTAGTGAAAGCTGAGAAGTCCACTATGAGAAAAGAGCAATTGGCGAAGTTTCAAAATCAAATCAATTCAGCTGTCATAGGGTATCTGAATTTGTTGGAACGCAAAGAGCTTCTTTCGGTTTCAATTAATACAAGTAGTTCTTTAAGTAATCTAGACTCTCCAATTCAGAGGTGCATACTCTCGATCCAAGATACAATTTATGCATCGTTAATAGTGGATGTTCATTCATGGCTTTTCGATAAATCAGATAAATCTTCCAATTTGAGTCCCTATAACTTACTGGAGTCACTGGTAGATCCTGATGTCAAATTTAATACAAAGCGTCTTCAAGAATACTTTATTACAACCCCAAGTTCATTAAATTTGTCTGAATCGGGCTCTAATTGGCAAGAAGATTTTGTTAGTGAACGCAAGGCCAAATTTGATCAAGTTTTTCATGAATGTACTCGCAATATAAAAAGACTACTGCACTCAGAGGAAGCTGCAAGGATTAAGCCTCTTCGCGATAAATTCTTAGCGCATAAAGACGGGGTTTATGATGTAAAAGCTAATGGTCATAAAATTGGAGATGTATTCTACCTTCTGGATCAAATGAAAAACATCTTACTTAGCTTAAACTCGTTATTTCAACGAGTTAGCTATCCAATCGAAGAATCTGAGCAACAGGCTAAGAGTAACGCTGAAGAATTTTGGAATCGTGTAGCTCGTACATAACAAGAGACTAAGGTTACGACCATCCACTATTGGCACTTTTACGAAGCTCGGCTAAAAGCGAAGAGCGAACGGTCGGGTAAACTCGTTTTTGGACAATTCCGAGTTAAAGTCTTAAATCTAATTCGTTAATTTCACAGAAAAATTCTATGGGATAATGCCCTCTTAAAGCAATAGAAAAGCAAACTCCTAAATGGGTATCTTTGAGATCCCAATCAACACTATGTCCCGTATTGAAATTTTAACCTTACAGTCGTTTACGACTCAGAGAAAACCACGTTTGTTGCGGTGACTGTGTAACCGGCCTATCAGGTTTGCAAATCGTTACAAGTAGGTGTCAACTTCTTCTAGGCAGTCATCATCGTAACTAAGTAATGTATAAATAAACCCGTCTTTGAGTACTATTGAGCTTGCATATAATTCCAGTAACTTCATACCATCTCGCTCTGGTGTAACCCAATCTATCGGGTCTACAACGTCAAAGTCACTAGGAAATGCCTCTTGGCTGACATTTGTACAAGAAGCTAATTGCTCTGAGGATAAGTTGGTTTGGTTTATATAAAAATTGAAATGCTTTGTAGGAACAAAACGCTTAAATTGCTTGTTTTGGTGGATAACCATCGCTACAGGTGCTTTCTCCAGCCATGATAGTCTTCTAAAAACAGCCTCCAAAGAGGTGTCGCATAAATCGGATATTTGTTTGATGTTATGCCAGTTTACATCGCCATCAGTCAAAGGCTTAACCAATCGCTTTGGCATTAGTAGTCCAGATGCAAAACCATTAGCTTGGCGTTCTAGCGGATCTTTAAAATAATCCCCAAGCTCAGAGTTACCACACTCAAAGTCTTTAGAGTGGCCCTGCATAATGTGCATACAAACGTGGCCTGTTTCATGTGCCGCAGTGAAATTTAGCCGCCGGGAATCTGGAATATTGCTATTAATAATAATTCCTGCCCCGTCTTGATTGCCGATTGCCTTACCCAAAAATTGGTCGGATACAAATGCATGGAATTCCACTCTGATAGGAAAGCTCTCATCTGAAATGGTATTAATAAATTGATTTACTTTGATAGGTAACTGATCAAAGCCCAGATCTTCAAGTAAAGATTCGGCCTCCTTTGCTCCTTTTTGTTCTTCCATACCAAATCCTTACTTCTTGGTGAAGCGTTCCATCATTTCTCGCAATATACGCTGATCCTGTTCTGGCAGCTTATCAAGTTCTCCCCACTTTCGATAGAACTCTGTAGTTTTGTCTCCTGAATTTTCCGGCGCATCTTCTCCCGTTATTTCATAGGGTTTTACACCTAGTGCCGAAGCGATTTTTCTTAGCACAACAATAGTCGGCATTCGGCCTTCGTCTTTTTCGATCTTGCTTAGAGCAGCCGCTGTTATCCCTGCCTCACTAGCGAGCCTCGCCTGTGTCCAACCAAGTAATTCTCGCATGTGCTTTATGTTTTTACTGATAAGTGCGGCTTGCTGAAGTTTGTCAGCCATAAAATAACCCTCCGTTAATTTTTATATTAACAGTAGTTGATATGTTTGGCTAGAAGGCGTATCGTTATAAACGATGGTTAATTTATTAACTTCTGTTAATTGCCATCAAGAACGACATAGGTGTAGGTGCAGACCTTGTTCACCTGTGAGTTTGTCTTAGAGAAATACGCAGTGAACTAATTTATAAGAGGTAGCTAACTATGTCTTTGCAAAACCAATTCTCAAAATTTCACGACAAAATTAAATTAGGACGAGAGGATGATAGTTATCGGGAGGCCAGGACGAAGGACTCTAGCATCCTCGATGATTTAAGGGATGAATTTAAAAATGCCGGTTATCCAATAATAGACACGTTTATTCAGGGATCTTTCAGCACGCACACAGGCATAAAGCACCCAGTGGCTGACTTTGATATCGATAGAGCTGTTGTTATTGATGCAGATAATGCTCCTAATGATCCGGTTGAAGTAAAAAAACTTGTACTAAAAGTCTTGGAAAAGCGCGGTTTTACAAATGCAAGAATCAAAAAGCCTTGTGTCACTGCTGATTATATAAATTTAAACCTGCATATCGATATTGTCATATACAGGAAGCGAGGTCAGCAGTATGAACTGGCAGTCGGTAAGTTGAACTCAAATGTAGAAAACCGTGAGTGGTCTCCTGCTGAGCCCAAAAAACTGATAGAACATATTAATGATAGCAGCCAGTATATCGGCTCAGCAGACCTGAAAAACAGGCAGGTTAAACGTTTGGTCAGATATGTAAAACGCTGGAGGGATGAAAAGTTCGGCCAAAATGTTGGCAAAAAAGTGTTTTCAATTGGACTTACACTAATGTTGAAAGACAAGTTCCGTCCATCTATCAGCTATGACGGTAAAGTCAATGACTTGCAATCGCTACGCGACACTATTTCAGCTATTTTGAATGCCAATTATTTTCAAAGCGTTGATTATGGTAAGTACAAAGTCAATGTGCAGTTACCTGTTCAACCATATAGAAATGTTTTTGAAAACAGTAGCATTGATACGGGAACACAGCTATATAACAAACTGAATGCGATGCTGACTAAACTTGATCAAGCTTTAAACGAAGACTCTTTGCGCAAACAATGTGAAATCTTGCAGGGGCTATTCGGTGATGACTTTGAAGTGCCAGAAAAGGAGCAAGATAGTAATGCCAAAAAAGTGGCTTACAGTAGCGCTGGTGTAGTTGGAACGTCACAGGGGGCATAGTGTGCTAAGCGAAATAAAACAGCACCTTATCAACCAGGGGTTCTACTGCACAATCAGTGAAGTAGCTGGAGGAGAGAGGATCGTAGTGGAAACTACGATCCTTAATCATGAGATACAATTAATGCTAGTAGCAGATCCTCCCTACTACAGCCTGCCCGAATTTTTCTTAATTAACCCTGATTCCATTGGCAGGTTGGCTCATGTCTCTGTTCATGAAGATTCAGGGATTCAGATTGGCACTGTGTGTGTTAATGCTCCAGAGTCACTGTCAGTAAATTTCGAACAACCACTATTGGTTGTAGAAGAATCGCTTCGGAGGCATATCTCGTTGTTAGAGAAGTGCATAACGAATCCAGATTGGAACCATAGTGAATTGCTTCGTGAGTTCTCCAGTGAATGGTTGCGAATCTGTGATCCAGATAGCTTTAAACCCTTATTGGCAAATATCGCAAGGCCAGCCCTACAAACGTTATCGGTATATAGCCCAGTGGATGGCAAACAATTTGGCATCGAAAGCCACTATATGGTTCATCCGGCTGATGATTCGCTTTCGGGTATCAGTGATATTCGGTTGTCTATAGCTAAGGATAATCGACGCATAGCAGGAAAAGCAGTTGTGATTCCAATCGAAACACTAACTCCTGCACCTAAAAATTCAGATGCTCTCGAAGAATGGTATTTAAATACAATATCTTCGCTCCCGATAAAGGTTAGAAGTGAATTACAACAAAAATACGGTCAATGGCGTGAAACTGCTTATTGGGTCGTGTTTACCGCCAAAACTGTTAATGATGAACGAACTTGGTTCGCACTGAAACTTAGCGGTAAAGCCAAAAAGGCGCTACCACTATCAGATGAAAAGCTAAAAAACTGGAAATTGGAAGCTTTACCTATACGGCTATTCAATCAAGAGAATACTGTGGAACGTGGTGGTGGCATTCTGCCGTTAGCAGACAAAAAGGTAGCCGTGATAGGCATTGGTTCAGTAGGCAGTGAAATTGCGCATAAGTTGTCTGCTGCTGGAGTCAGATATTTAACGTTAGTAGATCCTGATCTATACGAAATCAATAATCTGTATCGCCATATTTTAGAACAGCATTGGGTGGGAGCATTCAAAACCGTAGCCCTAAGTGTCGCTCTTCAACGACAATTTCCATGGTCTTGTGCACAATGGAAATTAGATAAACTGATGGAGTTTGCTCGCAGTAACCGTATGAATGATTTTGACCTGATCGTCATTGCTATCGGAAATCCGACCCAGGAACGGTTGTTTAAACAATACCTTTTGGATAACAACTCAAAAGTTGCCGTCATTAACAGTTGGTTAGAAGGTTTTGGCGTTGGTGGCCATGCAACATTAGATATCCCTAGTACGGAGGGATGCTTATTGTGCTCTTACGTTTGCCAAGAAACAGGTGCAAGAGGGCTAGTGTCGAACATGAATTTTATCGAACCCAACCAGATAACCATGAAAAACATCGCTGGCTGTGGAGAACAATTTATCTCATATGGCGCAGCAAGTTCGGCTCAAACTGGTGTCATGGCAGCAAATTTGGCCATTCGGTATTTGGAAGGCAAACAAACTAAGTCCTGCAAAGTTAGTTGGAAGGGTTTAGATGAAGATGCAATGGCAGAGGGCATCAGGCTGACTCATCGCTACTACAATTTCAGCAGTTCGCTTGAATACTTACCTTTGGTTGATGAGGACTGCGATGTCTGCACTCATTAAGCAAACTACGGGCATAAAAGATACAAAAATTTACCTTTCTGAAGAGCTAATTGATCTTTGGTATTCTTACAGGCAGATGTCTCGTGATAGAAGTGAAGCTTTTGGATCATTAATTGGCTCTCAGTCCGCTGACGCTAATGAATTTTGGCTAGAGCATTGTACTATTCCTCAGAAAGAAGATTCAGCCACCAGACTTAACTTTTATATGCGTGACCCTCACCACCAGAAAACGGTTAATTCTTATTACGAAAGTTCGCATGGAAAACTAGGCTACTTGGGTACATGGCATACTCACCCTGAAGAAACACCCACTCCATCGTATATAGATATTGTAGATTGGAGGAAATGCATAAAACGTAACCCGGACAGAGAATTAGTCTTTGTAATTGTTGGTCAGAAAGACGTCTGTATCTTTCGGGAAATTAACGGGTCATTTAAACGAATTTTTAAGGAACAAATCGATGACTGACGAGAGGCTACCTTTTCATCAAGCATGTTTTTATCCCATAGAGTCAATTGACAAGCTCGCAGAGTTTCTATCGAGCATTAAGACCTCTTTTGTGTGGGAGCATGTTGGATTACTTACCGATGAGCGTGTAAAAAACCAGATATATATATTGTATTCACATGAGTTACGAGCCAGTTTTCGACTTAACGTAACTGATGTTGAGCTTAAGGATGCTCTAACATTGATGGGTTGTGGGAATAATCTTGAGGTTCGCCACCTCCAGGGCCGAAATCTTTCTCAAGACGAATATGGAACAATGGAGTCACTATCAAAAATATGGGATTCCTGTGTTAGTCAATCTACAGTCTTGTCAGTCAATGACGTTGTTGACTATATCTCCAGGAATATCGAACAGCGATTTAATAAAGGTCGTGGTAAAGATTTCACACAGCCGACAATTAATCAAGTTATGCGTGATAGTCATGGCTATTGTATGTTTGAAGGCTGCGGGGATAGGTTGGATATTGATTGTCTGACTGGGGCATCTGGTAACTATTCATACTTGGCTCACAATGTTGCGTCTTCCGAGAATGGCCCAAGGGGTATTCCTTATCTATCCGAAGAACTTTCGAATGAGCCAGCTAATATTCTACTTTTATGCGACAAACATCACCGATTAATAGATCGAGTTGCGTGTGCTGATTATCCTGCATCCAGACTTACTCAAATGCGAACGGAGTTTTTAATTAATACTGAGAAATTACTTGAAGGACTGAGTTTCCAACCTATTCCTGTATTTTCAGTTCTTTGGCCGGTAGGCGGGCATGTTGTTTCTCCCCCGGAGTCAAGAGACATTGCAGGAAGCTTATCTAGGTTAAGAACTCGCATTAGAGGAGCATTGAATAACCTTAGTGACAATGAACGCCGATACAGAGCCAAACCTGAACGGTTTGCCAAAGAAATGGATGAAATTGTCACAGAAGAAGCAGAAACCATAATCAATCAGACAAAAAATTATGGATATCGAGCGGCGCTATTCGCATTTGGGCCAATGCCAGCTTTGGTCGGATTAGGGGCATGCCTAGGAAATAAATCTGAAATCACGCCAATGCTCAGATACCGAGATGGAAACTGCTGGGTTTGGCCTCAGGATTCTCGATCAGAAACACCTTACAAGGTGAATTGGAAGAGCGAGATAGGAAAATCATCTGAAGTCACGATCACTATAGCATTAACCCAATATCCCGAAGCAATGAAAAAGACTGCAACAGTGCTCGGTTATCCTGAGATTGAAATCGTAGCCAAGCAAATGGGTAATGCTGCGATCCCGCATCCAGAAAACGGGTTAGAATTAAAAAGTGAACTTCATGTAATACTGCAAAAACTTCATGACCAATTTGCTGTTGAGCGTGTTCACTTGCTCATCTGTGCATCTAACGCTGCTTGTGTATTCGTAGGTCAAGCCTTCGATCTCTATCAGCCAGCGCTTCTCGTATATGACTTCGATGGAGACGAAATGATATCTAAGCTGTCGATAACTCATGTAAAAGGAAAAGTTAATTTATCAATACCTCAATGAGTAGCCATCGTTAGAAGAGCCACTCTGTAGCATTACTAAAAATTGGTCAACTGGCGGTTTATAGAGGAGTAAGAATACATATGACTTTTAAGATATTGAGCATCGATGGCGGGGGAATACGTGGTGTTTACCCTGCGCACATACTTAAATGTTTTGAAGAAAAACTTGGAATCAATCTCTTAGAGTCATTCGACATGATAGCCGGCACTAGTACGGGTTCCATAATAGCGGCTGGTGTTGCATGTAACATCCGCCCAGCCGAAATGGTTAACATGTACAAAGAACATGGCGTGGATATTTTCAAAAAGAAAAAGTCGAGAATCCCCTTTAAGAAGCTAAAAAATGTTGCGCAGCCGTTGCTAGAAAGCGTTTATGATAGTGGCAGTTTATCTAATGTTCTTAACGGTGTTTTTAACGATATTACGCTTGGGCAAGTAGCCAAGCCACTAATTCTGCCAGCAACAGATGTAGGTAACGGCGGAGTCCATGTATTTAAATCGCCTTACCACCCAGATTTTATTCGTGATAAGTCGGTAAAAGTAAAAGATGCTGTTCTAGCATCTTGCTCAGCCCCAACATTTTTTGATCCTCATAAAGTTGATGAGTACTTGTTATCAGATGGAGGCCTGTGGGCAAACAACCCCGCATTAGTGGCCGTTATCGATGCCCAAAAACGACTAGGGATAAATTATGATGATATACAAGTGGTGTCCATCGGCACCGGTCATTCCAAAGTCGCCTATGGTTTAAAGCATAAGGGAGGCTGGGGTTTAGCAACGGGCTGGCGGCATAAAGAATTCATAAATTTCATGTTATCGCTTCAGAGCCAAAGCGCGTTAAATTATCTAAAGCTTCATTTGAAGCCTGAGCAAATATTAAGAATTGATTTTGAGTCAGATACTGATCTCCCACTTGATGAAGTTTCTGAAATCGATAATTTGATTAGTTTAGCCGACAAGGATTTTACATATGGAAGTAAAGAGATTAGCAACTTTGTCTTGGGAGGGAGTGTATCGTGACTCAAATAGTTTCTAGGGAAGAGGCCCTGTTAACAGTGGCGAAAAAGTTGGACATCTCTCCAACTAAATACAAACAAGCAATTGATCGCTTTAATTCAATGAGAACACATCTAGAGCAAGGTAACTATCCCGGCACATTTCGTGTCCCAGAGGTATACCTTCAAGGCTCTTTTAAGCTTGGAACAGAAATTCGCCCATTCAAAAATAGTAAAGATGCAGATTATGACATTGATTTGGTCTGCAACTTGGGGCATTTAAAACAAGCAGTACTAGCCTCCACTGTGAAAAATCAGGTTGGGCAACGTATTAGAGAGAATGGCACTTATGCCCGATTGTTAGATGATGAAGGAAAGCGCTGCTGGACTCTCAATTATGCTGAAGATGATGGTGTTGGATTCCATATGGATATTCTCCCTTCAGTAGCAGAAAACAGTTTATTGGCGCGACCCCAATCAATTGCAGCTACAAATAAAGATCAAGAAAACCGCTACTCTTGGACAACGAGCAACCCGAAAGGATTTGCTGAATGGTTTTACGAAAGAAATGGCGCTGCATTTGAACTAGAAAAATATAGTCAGAAGCAACGTATCTTCAACAATCAAAGACAATTGTACAATTCAATTAACGATGTTCCCAATATTCACGTTAAAACGCCGTTACAAAGGGCAGTTCAATTATTAAAAAGACATCGTGACGTAAGATTCTCGCAATCAGATATAGAAAACTTTAAGCCAATCTCAATGATCATTACTGTATTAGCTGCCAATTGTTATAACAATGAAGCAACTATCTATGACACGTTGAGAAATCTAATATCATCTTTAAATCAGCATTCTCATCAATTAAGCAATAGCTTTGTTTTTAATGATTACTACGCAAGAAATACCTATACATTGATAACTCGCACGCCTGATGGAAAGTGGCTTATCCCCAACCCAGCTAATCCAGATGAAAACTTCGCTGACCGATGGCATGAGGATAATAATGCAAGAGCAAATGCTTTTTTCCAATGGGTGGGTTGGCTTAGAGACGACTTCATCAATATTGAAAACTTTATCGAAGAAGATAAGTTTATTAAGTCACTTGTTGATGTATACAAACCAACAAATTTACCTGCACTAAGCTTTAATGTGCCACATAAGGAACAACTGAGATACCCTATCGTTCCAAACATATATTCAGCGGATATTAAAGCAAGTTATAAATCCAACATATATTGGAAAGAGTTTAAATCTGGACAGCATTTACTCAAAGGAAAGGAACTAAAGTTCAAATTAAAGACTGATGTTCCTGCACCATTCGACGTTTATTGGCAGGTAGTAAATACAGGGCAAGAGGCGGCGAATGTAGGGCAGCTTAGAGGCGAAATATCTCCTCAATCGAATACGGCCTCAGACGAAATTTATAGAACAGAATCTACTTCCTACACCGGTGATCATTGGGTTGAAGGATTCGTCATTAAAGATCGTGTATGCGTCGCGAGAACTGGTGAGTTTGTAGTCAGCGTTAGAGATAGATTTTCTGTATGAAGAGCGTGAGTTTCCAAGAAGAATTAAGTGCAAAAAACACTACGCTTATGCTGCGAACTAATCTAAGCGTTGTAACATTACAAAGATTTGGTCAACTGACAGAAATTCTGTAAGGACGGCAAAAAGTTTCTCTGGCACGCTTTGGGGCAAAGGTGAGCCAGCGCTGATCTGGCTGACTCGAAGGCGGATAAAACTATTAAATCATGCGGCATCACTAAGACGAAGGCTTTCGTAATAGTCTTCCGCCAGAGCGGTCATTTTGAACTCAGCATCTACTCCAGCGATCTTCTCAACGGCATCTTTAATTTCCTCTAGATCGACATTGAAGAACTCCTTACGAAGATTAATTGCATTAACACGTTGAGAATGGAATTCACGGTGCAAAGCTGTTTCGAGTGCAGGTGCATCATCAGTATAAATCATGGCATGTACGTCAAATGGGAATGGTACACTGGCATCACCAAGCTCTTTAACTCTGTCCATAGGCTCTAGCCTGCGCGTTAAACCTATCTTGTAAACATCTTCTCCAAAGGAACCAATGTTACTTATCACGTACACATGGCCCTTACGAGTTTGTTCCGCCATACTCTTGGCACGTTCTTCTTTGGCTTCAGCTTCGGCCAATTGCTGCTCTAGAATGGCTATTCTTTGTTCCATTTCACTACGTTCTTGTTCATTAGCTTGAGCAAGCTCTTGCTGAGCTTTATCAAGAAGGCTTCGATACATTTTTTCTTCTTTCTCAGCTTCAGCAATAGCTTTTTCAAACTCCTTTATTGCTCTCTGCTCTTCACGAATTTGCTCTTTGATGAGCTTCTGCTCGGCAATTTCTTCCTGCTTCTTCAGGGTATATTGATACTGAAGCTTACATTCTTCAAATTTTAGTTCGATGTAGTCAATATCAAAGCCACACTCCAGTGTCGCAGCTGACTTTTCTAGATTGTTTGCTAGTTTCTCAATTCGCTCCAGCGTACGACCAAATGAGCTTGGAGAAACCTTGCCAATAAGCATGTCACATTCAATATTGAACGCAGTTAGCATTAGCTTAACTTGACCATTGAGGATTTTTTTATTCAAAGACTTATCATTAGAAATAACGGTCGTTTTTGGGAAGGTGACTGCGGTCTTAGCTTTAATCATGTCTTTTTGTTGCTGCCGTATGTCTTTGATCTCTTCAGAATAGCGAGTTGATGTTTCGTAGAGATATTGTGGCATTTCAAAATGGCCATGCGCAGTATATTCATCGAGTCGTGAATACAAGTCTATCCCACCCATTAGCTCGTTCAGATCCTGTTCGCTCTTTTCAATATTGGCACTAAGTTCATTTAGAGCGTTTTGGGCTGCGTCAAGAGACTGTTGCTGCTCTAGAATACTAACTTTAAGAGAGTCATCTTGTCCTTTCAAAGCTTGTAGGTCGGCAGTTTCAGCGTTAATTTTGGAAAGCGCCTGCTTTGCTATCTCAGTAGTTTTCTGTAGTGATTCATTTGCTTTCTTTAATGTCTCGTGCTCTACTTTGGCTTTCGTTAATGCTTCATCAATTGACTTGTACTGTCCAACTTTTTTATCCGCAGAGCGTTTCGCCACTACATAGGTCAGCAAAACTGCTAACAAAGATATGCCTGCTAATATTAGTAAATTACTATCCATTGTTTACTTTAAAACCTCTTGTATGAATTGTTTTCTAAGGGCGGCTCGTTCTTCGCAGCGGTCTTGGTACTCTTCATTTGTATTTGATAGCGCATTTTTAAATGCTTGCTTTGCTGCGGATTGTTGCTGTCTTACTTGCCGCTCTAGTTCTCGCTGAGCTTCACGCACACCTCTTTCATGCTCTCTAAGTGCTTGAGCTTCAGCACGTTGCCGAGCTTTCTCTCTACGCTGAGCTTCGCGGGTGGCTTGTTTGTTGGCTCTATCTATAGCTTTAACAACCTTTATAGCCGTCCTTAAACCATTTCCTCGTCTGGCCAATGCATTTCTCCTTTAAGCAAATCAGAATTATGCTTCCGATGCTAGCACAACAAAATTGTAAGGGTTACATTGAAATCAAATAGATTGCATAAAGTCTATAGCTACGAGAGCACTAAGGTTTAAAATATCTATGTTTCTCAAGGCAGATTAGCCCCCTTGATTTGGGTTAGAAAAAATATTCCAAATGATGGTATGGAGAGTAATGGCTCATACAGTCGCTGACTCATTTTGGGGCAGAAACGAGTTGATCATGAATGACTGCTCATGGCACATAACAGCCTGTCAGATTCATAAATTAAACCCACTTGACAGACCAATATACATCTAATTTTAATAACAAACCTCATAGGTAGTACATTGTGTTTATATTACTCATTAGACTTAATTACTTTATTCAAAGCTTGTATAAAGCCTCTTGGGAATATTTCATTTTGATATTCACTTCCTTTTATTTGGCCTAATTCAGTTTTTAGCCAACCATTGAGCTTAATACACTCATCCGATACAGCATAAGTAAGCGCTGATAACTCATTATTAGTTAGTTTTAAGTTAGGAATAAAGTCTGTAGTTTGGGTATATTGATTACGCTTATCGATTACTATTTCCGATTGACTTTTTAAGATATTCAGCTCGGTTTTAAATTTCTTTCTTTCAGCTAAAATTCTTGCAAAGTATGCGCGAGCCGCAATATCGGGTATCGTATTTAAAAGCTCATTATCCGTAGCTGGTAATACCACTTTATTGTCAACCGATTGACTTTTGATTAATTCAGCCCAATAACTAATTAGCTTTCTATAGTGCACATTTTTTGTTGCACGAAGCGTTTCGTAACTGGGACCGCTATTTTTATAACTTATCATTCCGATATTTGTTATTGAAAAATCAACATTTCCTTGCTCAAAATAATTAGATAAAATTAAGTTCAATTTATCAAGTGTATCTTTAGTCTTTTGTGTTTTCCCTTCTTTTAGAGCTTCTAGCTTCTCATCTTGGTGCTTTTTTTCTAAGTTTGATTGCATTGGGTGCCTCATTTATGAGAAGGTAAGTTGATATAATTGTTATGTGTCTCAGTGTACCCGGCATCTAGTAATTTTGAGTCAGTGAGGTATGTTTCGGCTTCAAGATAATCAGCAACAACTCTAAATCCTTCAAACTTATCATTCGGGGCGGCAATTTTAGCCATTTGTCTTATCATTGCATTTCCAGCAATTAATTGTTCTTTATCACCCATTTCTAAGAAAATAGGTTTCTTACCTTGCTTGAGTAAGATCCGACTTAATTGAATTGTACGTTGCTTTAATGCTGGAGTTTTTTGTAATGTATCCATAAAATCTGGGTATATTTCCGCATCCTCACATAAGCATGATAGATGTAATAGTTCAGATTTAGTTTCAACGAACTTCAAAGCCATATTTACATCAGTTGTATTTCCTAAGGCAATTAATTTATTTTTATTATTGTCAGTTTCTCGGTTTTCTTCTAGCTGTATAATTTTAGATATCAGGCCAAAACATGATATCCAGTCTTTAGTGTATTCATCAGATTCAACTTTTTGTTTTTCATACCTACGTTGTAGTGATCGAAGCTCTTCAAATTTTAAAAATGGTTTGCTGTTCTGCTCTGCGATAAACTTTGTGTCTTTGAGTTTATCTAACTTTTTTTCTAAATCTAATGCTAAGCTTGACGCTTCATGAGCTTTGTAGCTTAACTGATTAAATAAAGCATTTAGTTTTGGTAAATAAACAGCTTCGGTGATGAACCACCTACACCTAATGCAATTCTCTGGACCATTTGGTACTTTTCCATATACTCGGTCTATTGCTCTAGCTTTATTAACTAGAAGTTCACCACCATTCCAGCATCCACCAAGTGTACTCATTTCATCGGAGCGAACATTATTTCCACCTACTAAGCACATACCATAAGCTCTTTCTTCCCATCCTATAGGGTTTCTATTTGCTAGCGATGCAACGATACTATCTTCACTGTTATAAACAACGTTACATTTAATTTGATTAATTGATGCATCTTTTAAAAATGAGCGAAGTGAGCTATCCGAATTTTCGAGCAACTCTCCCTCTGCATATCGCATTTTATCTGCCATAACAGATGGTGATATTTTGTTATAATATATTGTTGAAATAAGTCTCGCGTGACCGGCAAGAAGTTTAGAAATTACTGGAATCGGTACGTTAGAATCCATTGAATAAGCTGTAATTAAGCTTACTCTCAAGCTATGTGGAGGGAAATGTGTTGTTGACCCTTTTAATTTTTCATTTTCATAATTTACAACTAGGCTGAGTTTTTCTCCATTATCAAGAGTATCACCCGCACTAAATAGATTATTTTCGAGCTCTAATAATAAAGAGTGCCAAAAACGCTTTAAGGAATCAGCATCAATAGGTTTAAACTTATCATCTCCTTGAGCTGTTGGGTCTCGAAATAAAAAACACATATTTCCCATTGCATTGAGTTGAAGTTTAGATTTAGTAGTGCCTAAATGCCTTTTTGAAAGTTCTTTACAATGTATAGGTCTTTGTATCGGGTTATATTTTTTCTGCCAGTTTCTAAGTTTTTCAAGCCAATATAAAACTTCTTGGTGGTTCCACGGTATTACATACCCAGCGTCAACTTCAGCATCAGAGGTTTTATTAGTGTTTATGAATAGTCCTGTTGTATAAGTTGAAGTATATTGATCATATATTCTCCTAAAAACACCTTTTTCAACCAATTTAGGACTTGAGGTTTTTGTTAATTTACTTTCATTTTGTATCCAAGATTTATTGTCATATTTCCAAGTATCATCCTCTCCGGAGTCTAACATTCTTATTTGATAGGTTCTCAGTGGTAAATGCAGTTTTATCAGGAGTGCCAATGCCCTGACTGGGGACCACATTTGAATAATTACTCTATCAGTAGCGCCTTTTGATTTGATTTTTCTTTGGCGCCAAACGCAGTCAGGATCATCTTTGTTAATTAAACTTTCAGGTACCTCGAACCAATCACCACCCCTTGTTCCTGAACGTACCCCTGTTTGAGCTTGTGCCCAAAGCCAATCTTTGAATGATGGACAGTGGGATGTATTATCATGCTTAGTTGTTTTATCGTTACTCGGTGAAATTATATCTCTTAGCGAGAGTATATATTTATAAGGGAGTGGTTGGCGAACAGTCTCAAGAGGAACACTTTTAAATTTAACCTTTGTAAATGGGTTAACAACCGTTTTTATGGAGACATTATTTTGATCACGAACTGTAAAATGCTTCTCGATGACAAAGTCAATGAAATCAACTATATAATTTGGTCTCCTTGCCTGCTCGTTAAGGTCGTTGACACCTGATATTTTCATTACTTCAATAAATTCATCTGAATTACTTATATGACCATTTGAACCACTAAAAAAAGTATCGATATTAGATGCATAGGGAGCATGTATTAAAAAATATTTTTCTAATAAAAAAGTAAGAGCTACTCTTTTGACGTCAATAGAAGTTGTTTGCATCTTCATCCATTCGGCAGCCAACTTCTCCCACGAAAGCCATTTAGTGCCAATAGCTTTAGATAACCAGCTAAATGTTAAATCAACACTCCGATTGTCATTTTTTTTAATTGGTTTTATCATTTTATTCCTTAAATTTTTTATTTTTGCCCGAAAAGTATTGATGAGGATCTATGTCATTGAAACCATATTTCGTAAGGTTTTCCCAACTTAAATCTAATGGTGTTTCACCTTTAACTAATGCTTCTGTAGCAGTAGTTAAAGTATTTGATATTTCGTTGAAATTTGGCTCTGTATATGGAGTTTGAGAATCAAGAGATTTGTGATGCATACATCTTCTGATTATTAATGGGTTTACGTTGGCTCTTCGTAAACGCCTACCATAGCTATGTCTATGACCATGTGGGTCATAACCTTCATGCTTTGAGGGAAGTAAATTAATTCTCTTTAATGCATTTTTATAATTTTGATGAAATGCATTTAATGTGTAAGGAGAGCCGAAATATTTTTGATGAAATGAAATAAAGGCATAGGGATGATTGCATAATATCGAAGCTCGATATTTTTGATAAACTTTCCAGAGACTAAGAAAAATTTCGCCATAGTATGATGGGAACCAATTAACAATTATATAACCATCTCTGTGGTCTATAGTCCCACCTTTCCAGCCTAAATGTTCACTATTGAACATAGAAACACGAGGTATTCTACCATATTTTTCTTTTAGGTATAATTTTCTAGTATTTCCACCTCTGTTTGATTTCCAGCCATACGGTGCAATACCTTGTTCTTCATTATATATCTTAACAAGCGCAGAGTTATTATTTAGGGGGGCTAATTCAACATCTGAAACCCACAAAGCCATAGCTTCACTTTCTCTTAACCCTCCTCCATGCATAAGTAGTAAAATTAGTTTGTCTCTTATTGAAATTCTTAAATCACGTTGAATTGAAAAACCATCGACGAAAAAAACTTTAAATTTATCTTCAGGAAAAGCCACTGCATCACCTTCGACTAATAAATGTGGTTTCGTTGAGGTGTAATTTACTTCTCTGAAGCTTAACTGTTTGTTTCTGAATTTTTTTATATGCCCAAGAAAGTCATTTATATTTTTTCTATACCATGCTGAATATAGTAATACACTGTGAAAATCATTAGGGATAAGCTTCTGAATTTTTGCGCAATTTGGCTCTAACCAATTTAGAAATGATACCAAATAACGAGTAATGTTTTTAGTATTAAAAAAAGACTTTGGTTCCCAATAAAGGCCTGAAGGATCGAATCCCTGTTCATCTAAAGTACCGGATCTCAACCTTAAAATGAATGAAGTAAGCAATAATTCTGGGTCACTAAATATATTTTTATTAGCTTCCATGTAATCAAGAAATAGTTTTAAAGCTCTTGCATAAGATAAAAGAGTGGAGCGACTTTTCCCTTGTGCGGTTAATATTAGGAAATAGTCTGTAATTAATGGTATGTCACCTTTAACGGTAAGAATTACAGGAACATGTACCCACGAGCCTGTGTTATCTGTAATGATTTTTGCAATGACGGTAACTGTTGACATCTTAAGTTTTAATTATTCTTGATATCAACAAGTTAATCTATTTTGTAGTAAATATAAAGGTAATGTTTATTAACTGAAAAGAAAAGTACACATAAATATCACTATATACAATAGACGGTATCGGACATTAAAGAGGTTTTTATCTAAGTTAGTTATTCTCAATTTGGTACATTTAAATTTAATTAATATTTTCTAATGTATGTAATCTAATGCATGGAATATTATATTTCAGGTTTTCATTTAAAATATAAGTTACTCAATACTTAGTAAACGCTCGGCCGTGTATTCGTTAGTAATAAGCCCACTAATCATTTTAGATCTTAGCGCACCTAAAATGGCTAATACTTTTTCTTCTCCGGCAGCTATGGCAAAAATTTGTTTATCTGAATTAACTTTTAATGGCGTACTTGCTACTCGTTGATTAACATTACAATCTAATAACTTACCATTTTTATCAAACACCCAGCTGATCATTTCTCCTACAGCACCTTGCTGTTGTAACTCTTGGAGTTCGTCAAGGCTTACAAAACCGTCTTTATGAAGTGGCGAATTTAATCCTAAATTACCAACGCCTACAAATGTAACATCTGCATTCGTGGCTAATTTTAAATTACTAGCAACATTCTGCTGTGAATGCAGTTGCAGCTTTTCCTCAATGGTGCGTGGCAAAACAGGTAACGGCATTGGGTAATGTTTAGCATTTATATGCTCAGCCATTCTTACTACTACATCGTATGGCGATGCCGATCCGTCTAATGCCATATTGCCTAACATGGCAACTATTTTATGTTGTTGGCAATCTTGTGTTCGGAGCTCATCTACGCATGCGCGTAAAACTCGCCCAGTTCCCATTGCAATAACTTTTGGTTGTGGTGATTTTAAATGGCGTTCTATTTCAGCCGCACCAGCTTGTGCCAAACCTAATGTAGATGAAGGTTCTGACGGATCACTAGGGACTACATCACAAGAGAGCAAACCAAAACGTGTTTTAATTTGTTCAGCCAAATCCATACATTTAGCAATAGGATGATCGAGTCTTACTTTTATTAATCCTTGGCTAACAGATAGCGCTACCATTCTTTGTGCCGATTGGCGTGAGGTATTAAGCTTTTTAGCTATTTCGTCTTGTGTTTTACCTGCAACATAATACAACCACCCTGCTCTTGCTGCGTCATCGAGTTTTCTAATTTCTGTATTAGATAGCTTGGCCACTGAAACCTCTTAAAATCAAAATAAATAGACTATTAAAATTGATTAACAGCAAAATATTTTTGTTAATTGAACGAATTATTTAATTGTTATTAGCCCTCTAAATATACCATTCATTTAATAAAAGTGTCGAATTTTCATGTTATTGCACTAATAGAAATCAAGTTAACGCTTTCTAATTGCTCACAACATATTTTTTCTATTACAGCTAAGTGCAAGTTATGGCCACAGCTATAAAAATTATAAAAACGTAAATGCGACCTGTAATGCACCTTTATTTTGCGCGGGGTTCCACATAGCTGTTGCCGATATAGGAAAATTATACTCTAGTATTTGCAAGCTCTTGGAGTAAGTAAAACCTAAGTTAACTATATTAGCGTTATCATCATAAAAGTTTTGCTGATCTAAAAAAGAAAAAGCACCACCAATAAATACAGAGACTTGCTCATCTAATTCATTACCCTTCCACACGGGCATGCTAGCTTCGAGATAGTTAGTGTAAGCTTGTTTGTTTTTTCCTGAACTTTCATCTAAATAGGTATCTATTCCTTGAACTATTACTGAGTAGTAAAGAGATAATGGCATTTCGCCCGCAAAGGTGTAACCAAGACCGACATCAATAAAGTTTCCGGTTTTATCCGGATCGCTTGAATAGTCAAAAATATCTACATTATTAATCGACGAGTGGTTACCATGATTAACAATTTCAATGAACAGCTGCTCTGAAAACTTATAAGAAGCAAAATAAGTAAACTCCTGATACTCACCATCAAAAGAGGACCCACCCCATAAACCTAAGGTGATTTTATTATCCGCCGTTTTATAAGTTAATTCACCAGCAACCATTGGGCCTGGCGTTACAATTGAGCCATGCCATAAGTGATTTGTTTTAAATTCTAACCCTAAATTAAAATCGTTGCTGTGTACCTGGCTACTATAAGTTGCTATTGCTGCCGTTAGTGTTAATACATGTTTAGCTTTCATAAATATGCTTCTTTGGTTGTATAAGCTCTGCGTTTGGCTTGAGTTATATAGTGCTAAATTACAATGTGAGCATAAGCCCTTCTTGTGGTCATAATCCCAGCAAGAAGTTCGTACGTCAACTATTTAAATAACAAAAAATTCACAATGCGTCACGCTGTAATAATAAGTCAATTATATCAGCAGGTTAAAACATCATAATTGTTAATTTGTTTTTTATTAATTAAACGTAAATCACTTGCAACGTAAATTTTTACAATATTAAAGGATAAGTAATGCGCGGAGGTTATTTAATAAAACGACAAAGTAGCAAAAATTATTTAAATCAGTTATTAATGACTGTTTTTTAGTTACTATCTTGAGCTTATGAGGTGGTTAGCTTAGTATTGAAAGTACTCAAATGGTATTAACAATAGAAGTAACAACATATGGAATTTGTGCACCCACTAGAACCTATTTTAATCATTGATGATACAAAAAACAGTCGCGACTATCTAAACCAAATTTTAACGGATCTTGGTTATGAAGATATTCTTGAGTGTGAAGATTTTGATTGTGCAAAACCGCTGCTTAGCGAAAAGTCCCCAAAGGTTATATTTTTAGATGTCGAAATACCTGACTCTGAAGGTAGTGATATTTTAACTTATATAAATAATTGCTATCCGCATATTCATGTTGTTATTTGCTTTGGCCATAACAGTTTCGAAAATGTAGAAAATACGTGGGAACTTGGTGCTAAAGGGGTTATAGCAAAACCGTTTAATGTACAAAAAGTAGATACAGTAATGAAGCGTTTAGAGCTCATTGAATAATAATAAGGTTAGTATGCAAAGTTCTGTTAGTGCAATTATCGATGATTTATCTAATGTTATTTTTGGTAAAAAACAACAAATAAAGCTCGCGCTCACCTGCTTATTTAGTGAAGGCCATTTACTAATTGAAGATTTACCTGGCATGGGTAAAACAACGTTATCGCATGCCTTAGCAGCCGTTTTAGGCTTGTCGTATCAACGGATACAATTTACCAGCGACTTACTCCCAGCCGACATATTAGGTACTAATGTATTTAATAGTAATGAACACAGTTTTAGCTTTCATAAAGGGCCTATTTTTAGCCAAGTTGTTTTAGCAGACGAAATAAACAGAGCGGGACCTAAAACACAAAGCGCCTTACTTGAGGCAATGGAAGAACAACAAGTTACTGTTGATGGTAAAAAGTATTCTCTTCCTACCCCATTTTTTGTTATTGCTACACAAAATCCATTACATCAATCAGGTACTTACCCTTTACCTGAGTCGCAGCTAGATCGTTTTTTAATGCGTATTAGCCTTGGTTTTCCGCCAAAAGAAGCCGAAAAAAGGCTGTTACTAAATATGCAAAAGCGTGACTACACCCAGCTACCACAACGTATTACTGAGCAACAATTAGCTCAAATTCAAACTGAAATTAGCAATATTATACTAAGTAATCCTGTAATTGATTATATTATTGAATTGGTAAATTATACACGCGAAAGTAATAATTTTGCTGCATCGTTATCGCCACGCGCTAGCATGGCATTAGCAAAAGCTGCTAAATCATGGGCTTATATTGACGGTCGTGACTATGTTATGCCTGAAGATGTGCAAGCAGTTTTTGCCAGTGTTTGTCAGCACCGTTTAGGGTTACACAATGAGTCGGGCGAAGCGCAAGTTATGCAAATATTAAAAGCTGTTATGGTTCCGGTATAGCATTTATGCCAAATAAAAAAGCTAAGCGCCCTGCTTTATTTAAGTCATTTAAACGTGCCATATTTAATAAATTATTAAAAAATAAACATTTAAAACAGTCAATTACACTTGAACACAAAACTATTTATGTTTTTCCATCAGCCCTTGGCTGCTACTTTATTAGTGTAGCTATTTTAAATTTTGTGATGGGGATTAACTATCAAAACAACTTAATTTTGATCATGGCTTATTTAATGTTTGTGGTAATGATTATTGCTGTACTACTGGGTTACAGCAATGCAAAAGGCTTAACTGTTACTTTTAAAAATTCACTTTCGAGCTTTGCACCACAAAATCCACAAGTTCAGTTTGCTGTACAAAGCCCCTCGATTTGCCAATCTGTGATGCTAGTTTATCAAGGCGATCAACAAACGCAAATTAATCATGATGAAATAACCAATGCAGCCCAAACGCTAAGCTTACCACTACCCTATAACAAACGCGGATGTTACTCACTACAGCGAATAAAAATTGCCAGTAATTATCCCTTTGGCTTGATCACTGTTTGGAGCTACATTCAACTACAATCAAGTGTTTATATTTACCCTTCACTTGAAAAGGTGTTTAGTGACGCTCAGATAAATAGTCTAGCCGAGCAAGCCGAAAACGGTATTGCCAAACAACTCGGTAGTGAAGAGTTTGAAACATTAATACCGCACTTGCCTGAAATGGGATTGCAAAGAATTTCTTGGAAACATTTTGCTAAAACACAGCAGTTATTAGTTAAAGAGTTTGTTGATTTTAAAGCTGCTGATGCATTATTTGATTTTGATTTAATGCATGGCGATACCGAGCAACGCTTAAACCAGCTGTGCTTTTTAGTATGTGAAGCAACAGAGAATAACACCCCCTTTATGCTAAAACTACCAAGTAAAATAATAGCTACCAACCTAGGTGTGCAACATAAAACACTTTGTTTAGAATCACTTAGTACATTTAATGGTTATACAAAGTGACGGCAATAAAAAACATAAAAGTAATAAATTATTCACTGTGTTTTATATACAGCTGCTTAGTCGTGTTTTTTATTGCTCACTTACCAATTGTATTTATTAGTGTACTAGCGCTACTTTGTGCGTGGAACTTTTATGTAACCATAAGTAATAAAACTAAACCTAATGCCTGGTTGGCTAACGCTTTAGCAGCACTTGCTTTAGGGTTAATGCTTTTTAGTGTGGGATTTAGCGACACGGTTATTTTATTTGTGGCTATGTTGTTGCTTTCAAGCTTATTTAAGTTGTTACAGGCGAAAACTAAAAAGCATTATCATGTAATAACTACGCTGACATTTTTTTCGCTTTCGGCGGTTTATTTATTTAACCAAAGTATTTTAACTACTTTAGTAGTGAGTAGTTTGTACATTTTAAATTTTGCCGTACTGGGCTTGTTAGAATCAAAACATAATTTAAAAGTCGCATCTAAACAAAGCGGTAAATTACTATTATTGGCATTACCACTGGCGGTATTTTTATTAATATTTTTACCAAAAATGCCGGCATTTTGGCAACTACCTGGGCCAAAGTTAGCTAAAACTGGTTTGTCTGAGCAAATAGATCCGTTTGATATTGCCAAGTTATCTAATTCAGATGAACTGGTTTTTAGAGCTAAATTTAATGATCTAGCACCTAAAGCTCCCCTGTATTGGCGTGCCTTAGTACACGATGAGTTTAACGGAAATGCGTGGCTCACTTCCAATTTATTAAAGCATAACAGCGTAACTCAAACTAAAACGCAACAAGTTAGTAGTTTAACAAAATACGACTATTCGATTATTGCCGAGCCCTCGAGTCAAAAGTGGTTATATGGGCTCAACTTTGCAACCAGTAATAACGATAACGTAGAGAGTGACTCACTGGGCTTACTGCGTAAAAAAAATTACCAAGCTAAAAGTGTGCAATACACAGCAAGTAGCTCTGCACTAACAAATGCTCCTTTATTACAGTGGCAAACTAAACACTACAAACACTTAGTAAATAACGACAATAACAAAGCAAGTGCCCTTACCTATAATTTAAAACAAAACTTAACCAGCGACCGTGATTTTTACAATGCATTACTACAGTACTTTATAGACGAAAAATTTAGTTATACGCTTAACCCGACGCCAATGAGCGGCAACAATACTATTGATCAGTTTATGTTTGAGCAACAACGTGGGTTTTGTGGCCACTATGCCAGTGCCGCAGCTTATATTTTTAGAAGTGCGGGTATACCGGCAAGAGTTGTCAGTGGCTATTTAGGTGGTGAGCTTAATACAGATAATAATACTTTATCTGTTCGCCAATATGATGCACATGCATGGGTAGAAGTGTATTTAGATAATGAAGGCTGGCAAATATTTGATGCCACAGCGGTGGTTGCTCCCGATAGGCTTACAGGATCGCTTTCACAAAATACTGAGTTAAATAATGAGTTTAAAAGCAATCTCGACTTTGGTTTAGTTAGTTTAAGTAACTTTGCAGCTATTAATTGGCTAAGGCTAGAGCTAGAAAACTTAGATTATAGGTGGTCTAGCTGGGTACTTGGTTTTGATGATGAAAAACAAAACGACTTTTTAAAGTCTATTTTTGGCAGCAAAAATATTTGGCTGGTACCGCTGGCTGTAATTGTTATTTTAGGGCTAACTTTTGTTAGTTATTTTGTTTATTTAAATTGGCCTAAGCCCGCTACTAAATTAGCTCCTATGGTTAAAGAGTTTGAACAACTTATAAATTGGGCTAAAAAACGTAAACTTAAGATAGCCGATCATTTAACGCCTACTCAACAATTACAACACTTAGCATCGCAAGCGCCGCATGTTGAGCAACAATTACTCGAGTTTAGTCAGTTATTTAACCAAGTACGTTATGCTAAAAAACCATTTAATAAAGAACGTAAAACTCAGGCAAAATATCTGATAAAATTAATTAAATCTACGAAACAGAGAAATCTATGAATGCGGTTGTTATAGGCGTTTTATTAATGCTTGGGCTTACCTTGGTCCGCGTAAATGTTATTGTTGCAATGATAATAAGTGCCCTAGTTGCTGGTTTAACCGCTGGTTTGGGCTTAAAAGAAAGTATAGACGCCTTTAATTCGGGATTGTCGGCAGGTGCTGAAATAGCACTAAGTTATGCCATGTTAGGCGCTTTTGCAGTGGCTATTTCTAAGTCAGGTTTAACACGTATTTTAGCCGCAAAATTATTAGCTAAAGTTAATGCACAAAAAAGTGGCAGTGAAACCCTGCTCAGTTATTTTATTTTATTTATAATAATGATCTGCGCCATTTCATCGCAAAACTTAGTGCCGGTTCATATCGCCTTTATTCCTATTCTTATTCCACCGCTGCTGGTAATTTTTAATAAACTTAGGCTGGATAGACGTGCAATAGCTTGTATATTAACTTTTGGTTTAGCTACTTCTTATATGGTACTACCGTATGGCTTTGGTGGTATTTACTTATATTCAATACTCCATAAAAATTTAGTGGATAACGGTTTAGAAATAATAAATACCCAAGTGCCTATGGCAATGATAATTCCGGCTTTGGGCATGTTTGCAGGTTTATTAATTGCAATATTTTTTAGTTACAGAAAACGTCGCGACTACGCAGCGCTACCGCTTACCATAGAAAGTAAAGAAACCACGGTAGAAAACCCAAAAAAGGTAATGTTAGTTGGCCTGTTTGCTGTACTTGCTTCACTTATTGCGCAAAACGCTAGCGGTTCAATGATTTTAGGTGGCTTAGTGGGTGTAATGATTTTTAGCGTTTTCGGCATCGTTAAATGGGAAGATAATGGCGACGTATTTAGTAAAGGCGTCGCTATGATGGCAATGATTGGTTTTATAATGATTTCTGCTCAAGGATTTGCAGCTGTTATGCAAGCTACAGGTCATGTGGCTAGTTTAGTACACAGTGGCGCTGAGTTATTTGCTGGGAATAAACCCATTGCGGCAGCGGTTATTTTATTAGTTGGATTGTTTATTACCATGGGTATAGGTAGCTCATTTTCAACCGTGCCAATTATAGCTACTTTATTTGTTCCTTTATGTTTAGAGCTGGGCTTTTCGGTTATGGCCACTGCTGCTTTAGTGGGTACGGCCGGTGCGTTAGGTGATGCAGGCTCCCCCGCTTCTGACTCTACACTTGGGCCAACTTCCGGGCTAAATGCTGATGGCCAGCACGACCACATTTGGGATTCAGTAGTGCCTACCTTTATTCACTTTAATATACCGTTATTAATATTTGGCTGGATAGCCGCCATGGTGCTTTAACCTAAGTAATGTAAAACGATAACCTAATAATAGATTAGGTTATCGACCTCCCACCTTGATAATTATTATTAAAATTGACTCTGCTGTTTAGCTATATCTTTTGCAATTAATTAGTATGATGTGTTCTTTAGCGGTGTTTAAATAAGCACTACTTAAAGTGCTTATTTTTAATAACATTAAAATACTTTATTCTAATGTTTACTTGTCAAAACCATAAATCATTTTATCGCAAACCACAGGCGTTGGTCGGTGATCATCATTTACTGCAACAAAGGTAAAGCTGCCACTAATAGCAGAATGCTTGTTGTCATTATGCATAGTTTCTAGAAGTATATCGACATCAACTTTTAAACTGGTATTACCTACATGCACCACCTTTGCTATAAGTTCAGCAAAAGTACCTGCAGGAATAGCTTCTTTAAAGTCTACTCGATCTGATGAAATGGTAACTAAAGGCTTACGGCAAAAACGCGTTGCCGCTATAAAAGCAACCTCGTCCATCCAAGCTAAAGCGTCGCCACCAAATAAAGTGTTGTGGTGATTAGTTCGCCCCGGAAACACTGTTTTAGTTACCGATGTGGTGGAATCTTTAATACGTTGCGCGATAATAGCATCGCGCTCTACTTGTGTCATAGTATCTACTTTTTATTAGCTAATTTGTTTTGCATTAATAAGGCCGGATCAAGGCGTTCACCTTGCCAGTTAAAACGCCAATCTAAATGTGGGCCTGTTACCCGCCCTGTTGCACCTATCTCAGCTATTTTACTACCTTGCTCAATTTTATCGCCCAGCTTTACATCAAGCTTACTTAAATGAATATAAGTAGAGGTAACGCCGTGGCCATGGTCTAAAATAAGTGTGCCACCTGAATAATAAATATCCGGCTGCGAAAACACCACTGTACCACTTATAGGTGCATACACAGGTGTCCCCGTTTTATTGGCTATATCTAAGCCAAAATGTGGTCTGCGTGGCTCGCCATTAAAATAACGTTGGCTACCATACACCCCAGATATACGCCCTTGTGCAGGTTTTAGCACAGGATCTAAAAAGTACAATAGGTCAGAATTAACCTGGCGCGCAGCTCTAATCGCAGCAGCCTCTTTACTTATACGTGCGCTGAGTTCTTTAGCCGGCGATACATATTTTTTAGCAACGCCGGTAATTTTATCAATTTGATAGTCGCGCTTAGTAATTACTAGGCTTTCAGTGTGCTCAACACCAGCTTTATCAACCCATTTAAGTGTGTGATTTGTTGGTGCATCGCGGCCAAAGCCAAATACAAAATCACCTTTACTCGAAAGCTTAAGTATTTTGTCGTTAAAGCTAACCGACTGCGCGTTGCTAATATTACCGGTTACTAAACCGCCTTGAGTTAATTGCCCTTTTAGCTCAAGTGCCATTGCACTTAAGCTAGTAGAGGAAATTAACACGGCTGCTAATAATGTTTTAAGCATGGCTAATAGACCCTTTGCCTACTCCTTCGTAGGCCGTTATTTTTACCGCTTTTTCAGGATACTGTGCTTTTACCTGACCCGCTAAGTATTCTGCAATGCATTCAACCGTGGTATCGCTAGGTAAAATATCGCAACGCGATTCGCTAATAGCCATTTCAAAATAGCCTTGCGCTGAAGTATATGCAAAACATACATCGCCAGCTTTTGCGCTAACGTGCTGTAACTCGTCTGCCTTAATTTGATCCTCAGCGGTGGCTAGATAAATGTCTTGCCACTTTTGTGACCATTCTTTTTGCAGGCGAGGCATAGAAATACCATCTAAACTAATACCAATTTGAGAACGATGCCCATGAATAATACGTTGGCAATTACCATCATGCTTTTTAAGGCCATGGCTGTAATGGTAATAATAGCTTTGATTATGCTCTGGCTTCAATGACAGCTCAATTTTTTCTATATTATCTGGCAGTTGTGGCAAAATAGTCGCTATTAAAAAATCTGTAACCGATGCAATAGTTACTTCATCTGCGTTAATCATACAATAAGCTTGATGTGGAGCACTCATCGACAAATGGTGGTTATCACCAAATGTACAATCCAATGTTTTATGGTCGCTAAATTCGCTAACCACGCCATTTAGATTTTTAGGTACAGCTAAACGATGATCAATACACTCATCTATAATGCCTTTAATTTGCTTTTTAACTAAGCCAAAGTCTAATACCATAGACTCATTGTTTAGTTTGCCATGCAAAGTTAAATCAACAATCCAGCTCTCGCCAACTGCGCCGCGTTTATTACACAAGTAAGAAAAATCTATCACTGTTAGTGAGTTAACAAAAAGGATCATAAATTTCCTTTAAACAGGTTAAAAGTCAGCTGTAATTATAATGATTTATGATTGTAATTGCGCGGTTTAATCAGGCTAAAATCAATTACACCAATCGATTGATTAAAAAACCTCCTAAATTTAGCTTTTTTAACTGATCCGAGTTGTTCAGCGTACAAGTGTACGCTAAAGTAGTTGGCAATTTATAAGCGAAGATAAGTGTTATGGAACCTAAATATAGCTATACAAAAGAAGACTTGATCCTATGTGGTGAAGGTAAAATGTTTGGTGAAGGTAACTGCCGTTTACCAAGCGACAATATGTTAATGATGGACCGCATTACCTCTATTACTGCCGATGGCGGAATACACGGTAAAGGCGAAATTGTTGCTGAGCTAGATATTGACCCTAGCTTATGGTTTTTCGACTGCCATTTTAAAGGTGACCCTGTAATGCCTGGTTGCTTAGGTTTAGACGCTATGTGGCAGTTAGTTGGATTTTACTTAGGTTGGTCTGGCGGTCCAGGTCTTGGCCGTGCGCTAGGTGTGGGTGAAGTTAAATTTACCGGCCAAATTTTACCAACTGCTAAAAAAGTAACCTACCGCCTAGTAATGAAACGCGTAATTAAACGCAAATTATTTATGGGTGTTGCCGATGGCACGGTAGAAGTAGATGGCCGTGTAATCTACGAAGCGAAAGATTTAAAAGTAGGTCTATTTCAAGATACCAGTGCATTTTAATTAACTGTTAATAATTAAAATAAACATACAAAAATGCCTCCACTTGGAGGCATTTTTGCTTAAATTCAGTTATATACTATGTTTTATAAATATTACGATTGTCTATTGCTTCGCGCCAACCACCTAACCATTCTGATTTTGGATCAACTTGTTGATAGGGACAATGCTCTTTAGAGCGACCTGCTAAACCTGCTTTAAATCCTTGAGAATGTGCTCTCTCTAAACGATCTCTTTTTTGTCTCTTCATCGGTAATATCCTCACCTTTGTATTTATATATTTTGTAGCATTAGTGAAATCTACATGTAATGAATAGCTAATAAAAAAGGTTAATTCAAATTATAAAAGCAATTAATTAGTTTGACTTTAACTAAGCTGCTGATGCAATGATGAATTAGCTTTTTAAAAAGTAAGTGGTCGTACTTGCAAAGTATTGACCGGTTTAATCTAACTTAAAAACACGATTAAAAAATCGTTTTATTACACTGTTGTGTATATATTGTGACCGGCTAATTTAGCCTTAGTTCCAAATTAATTTAGTCTGTTTTTTAATTATTTTAAATTTTCTTTAGCTTATTTATAAACAACACAATTAATGCTTGATTATTTAAAGTCGATCGGTCTAATATGTTGTATGAACAAAAACACACCAACTCCAGTGAGGCGTGGCCGCCCACCCAAAGTAGCCAGAGAAAACGCAGATACCAAAGCGTTACTTATTCGCACAGGCCTAGAAACACTAACCGAGTTTGGTTTTAGCGCAACTGGCCTCGATACCATATTAAAAAAAGCAGCCGTACCTAAAGGCTCTTTTTATCATTACTTTAAAAGTAAAGAAGCGTACGGTATTGCCCTTGTTGATGCTTACGACAGTTATTTTATTGCCAAACTTAATCATTATTTACAACAAAGTGACGTGCCCCCGCTGGAGCGAATAGTCAACTTTACCCAAAGTGCCATTAAAGGGATGAAGAAGTACGATTATAAGCGTGGCTGTTTAGTAGGCAATTTAAATCAAGAACTGAATCACTTAAGTGACGAATTTAAAACCCGCTTATTGCAAAGTTATACTAGCTGGCAAAACTTGGTAGAGGTGTGTTTAAACCAAGCAAAGCAGCAAGGTACAATTGCCAACAGTGTAAACACCCCATTAATGAGTGAGTACTTTTGGATTGGTTGGGAGGGTGCGGTTATGCGTGCCAAGCTCACTAAGTCTAATACTCCACTTACTTTGTATACAGAAATGTTTTTACGCGCATTACTAACCTAATGCGTTTTTTTTACCAATTAAAAGACGATCGGTCTAAAAGGATATCCCATGAGTAACCCAATTAAAGCCATTGTTATTAATAAAGATGATAATAACTACAGCGCCTCTTTAAGCAGCATTAAGAATAGTGACCTGCCGAATGAAAATGTCACTATTGATGTGCTATACAGCACTTTAAATTATAAAGATGGCTTAGCAATAACCGGAAAAGGGCCTGTGGTACGCAGTTTTCCTATGGTGCCGGGTATAGATTTAGTAGGCACTGTGAGCCACTCCACCAGCGATGAATTTAAAAGTGGCGATAAGGTAATTTTAAATGGGTTTGGTGTAGGCGAAAAACACTGGGGTGGGCTTGCTCAAAAAGCAGCACTTAATAGCGATTGGTTAATCCCCTTGCCTGCTGGCATTTCACCTAAACAAGCTATGCAAGTTGGCACTGCGGGTTACACCGCTATGCTCAGTGTAATTGCACTCGAAAAACAAGGCATAACACCCGATTCAGGCGAAGTGCTGGTAACCGGTGCCAATGGTGGCGTAGGTAGTTTTGCAATATATTTACTAAATCAGCTTGGCTACAATGTAACCGCAGCTACTGGACGAATGGAGCAAAGTGATTATTTAAAAGAGCTAGGAGCAGCAAATGTAATTAATCGTGATGAGCTTTCAAACCCAGGTAAGACGCTACAAAAAGAGCGTTTTGCCGCAGCTATAGACTCAGTAGGTAGCCATACTTTAGCTAATATTTGCGCCTCGTTAAAATATGGAGGTGTTGTAACCGCATGTGGGCTTGCACAAGGTATGGATTTACCTGGCTCTGTAGCACCATTTATATTACGTGGCATTCGATTAATAGGCATTGATAGCGTAATGCGCCCAAAAGCCGACCGAATTGAAGCATGGGATCGTTTAGCGTCTTTGGTAGCAGCTGATTACCTTGATAAAATATCGATTGAAATAACGCTTGAACAAGTAATTGATAACGCCGAGCAGCTTATGGAAGGTAAAATTCGTGGCCGCGTTGTAGTTAATTGCCAAAGTTAATTAAATAAAAATAAGCCGCATACTAATAGTATGCGGCTAAAAATTTACTTATGCACCAAACGTAGCTAATTTTTCAGCTAATTCTGTTTTAGTAATCAAACCCATTTCTTCTTGCTTTTTAAGCTTACGAATATTGTCAAAGTTATCTAATTTCAAACGTGCCTTAGCTAACTTTTCTTCCATTTCTTCTTTAGATAAAACATCAAGTTTAACTGCTTTTTCTAATTTCTCTTTCTCTTGGTCATATTCTTTTTGAAAAATTGCTTTTTCTTGAATTATAATTTGATCTTTTATTTTCTTTTCTATTTCAATAGCTTCATCTTCAAGCTCTATTTTTTTCTCTAATAGAGGTTCTATTCTAGCTAAAGGTTCTTGTAAAGTAACTTCAACATTTTCACCTTGATTAGCTAAAAGGTTCTCGACATATTTTTTACCGATATCTTTATAACCAATATTAAGCTGACCTTCAATTGAAGTGATTTCTGCGCGAATAGCTGAAAGTTTTGCATTTTCTTTTGCTGAAGTAGCAATATCGCTACCTAGTTTTGATGTAGAGTCACTAATATTTGAGCCAATAGTGCTTGCTTGAGTTTTAATCTTATTAAAAAGTCCCATTTCGTAATATTCCTTAATCTTTATACTATAAATTGGCATCTTGCCGTATTTTATGAAGCTTTTTAATATTACCGATTATTTAAACACGTGTAAATTTTATCTTTCAATTCATTGGTTGTATTATATTAGAGTTTCAAAATTTATAGATAAAACTTATAATACAATTTGTATTTTAATAACGAGGTAACACCTATGAGCAACCAAGAACTTTTCAGTAATAACCCACTGCAAGGCGTAAAATTAGAACAAGTGGTTGAAGAGCTGGTTGAACAATATGGGTGGGAACTCCTATACGCTTATTTACAGCTAAATTGCTTTAAAAATAATCCTGATATTAAATCGGCGGTTAAATTTTTACGTAAAACACAGTGGGCACAAGAAAAAGTAGATAACTTTTATTTGTATCGCCTTAAAAACTTACCACGTCCTGATGATGTGCAATACGAACTGCCACCGCGTGATCGCGTGATCCCTGCTGATCATAAACCTGGTGAGCCGTGTGAGTTAAGCTTTACTGATGCAAAGCGTATTATGGAGAAAAAAGAGACTAAGCAACGTGCGCGTACCCGTAAACAGCGTGTTAGCTCTACTAATCCTTGGGGCAACTAAAGCACAAGGTTAAACCACACTTTATTAAAGCTGGCATTGCCGGCTTTTTTATTACGCCCTTTTTACTCATACCCTATAAGTTAACAGCAACAAAGATATAAACTTTACTTTAGTGGCTTGTATCCCCTATCTTGCCAAAACTCTACAGCCGAGCGCTCTGTAGGCAGTGCTACATTAAATGTTTTATCCGCTATAAGTTTGCCATTGTACTCTATGGTCATGCGCCAATTACCAAGTTTATTATTAATTGGTGGCCATAAAGTATCACCTAAATAAAAATGCCAGTCGCTGTCTTTAACATACACCACTCCGGAAAAAGGAGGCATTATGTCGCCTTCATCATCGGGTATATTAGGATGATAAATGCTGTAATGTAATTTTTCGCCTTTGGCTTTTTTAATATTTATGATCAAACCAAATTCAACATCAAGAGTAGCGATGACCTCAGTAGTAAATTGCTCTATTTGCGGCAATGCTTTACTCTCGTTATCCCATGTTGAGTAAATACCGTAGCTTTGCAGCGTAATTATCGGTTTTAATTTAGCCATATCACCTAACTTTATATTTAACGTTTATTGTATGCCAGCAGAGTGTAAATTTGCCATATTTAAAGTGTCATTTTTGGGTTTTTAGGATAGTAATGATTGCCCTGCTGCTCGCACAAACTAAACTCACGAGTATTTTTGTAAGGTAACTTCATAAAACCGGCTACCCCTACGTCGGTAATATTCACTGCGTATTGCATCAACTTATTAAGCAGCCGCCTAAACTCATCCTCTTTACTGGCATCGAGCAACCGGTAGTAATGATGTATTTTGAGCCTATCGGGCAGCGCTTCAAAAATAATGCAGCCAGTGTGGTGTATTTGATTTAGCTCAAACACACATTTAATTACTTTTTTTGGCAGTTGTAGTTGCTCGTCGGGATCTTTACCATCTTCAAAGTAAGAATGTGGCCGGGTAACATCACTGGCATTTACATTCACCGTTTCAAAATCAAGTTCTGGTAAACTTTCAAACTTAAAGGCGCCGGTTCTATCGCGCTCTAGCTGAATGGTTTTACGTGCGTCAAACAAACAACATTTAAACAGCCCTTTTTGGCTAATTGCTTGTGCCAGCATTACGGTGTTATTTACCGCATCGGTAAATGCAGCGGCTAACGTTTCGTTATACAAAATTAGCGATGATTCAACAAACAGTGACTCATCTTTCCAATGAAAGCTTAATCCGCCTACGGCAGGATATTTTGCTAAACGACTAATTGAGGCTAAAAATGCTTTTTCGGTATCTCCGGTATCAAACAAAAACTCTTTGTAGTAACGATCTAATTGGGCATCGTTTACATCAAGCAATTGCTGTTTATGATCGGCTTGGCGTAAAAACTGCTTTCGTGAACTGTATACAACGGTTTCGGGCTCTTCGTCATAACTAAACCAAAACGGAATCGCGGCTTTAACTACTTTTTTAGGTAACTCAGGTAGGTACGCTTTCGCCATACTAGTAATGTTACGCATAAAGTAATCACCTGCGCTATCTCTCACTTGTTTGTTTTTAGAGAGCATACCGTCAATTACTTTAGCCAGCTCTATTGGTAGCCCTAAACTGCTGGCCGGAATAACGTCTACTCCAAACCGGCAAGACTGTGCAGAAGCAAGTGCGTACAAGGTTGCCGCTACGCCTTGCTCATCAAAGCGTGGAGATGATTGCTCTCCCGACATTTGTGCTTCACCAATAAAGTAAACATCGCCCATACGTGCGTTAGTAGTGCTTAGGTCTGCCGACATTAAATCCATAAAATTACTGGCAATGGGGTTACCGTCACTATCTATTTGCGCGTATACCGAGCTTCCCCAATCCACTAACGATAGTGCATCACTGGCTTCGTCCCATACTAAGTTTGAAGGTTTAATGTCGCCATGCACAATAGGCTGCGCCGTTATACCCGTATTATGATTGCGCAGATCGAGCAGCACGTTTCTGAGTCGCACTGCCAGCGTCATAATTTTTGCAGCGCCAATTCGGCCTTTTTTCAACGATACTTTTTCAAGGTCTTCGCCCATGGCGCGAGCCATCATTAAAATGCCTTGTTTTTTAATTCGTTCAAATGCATAAAATTCAGGTACAAGTGGATTGTTAATTTGCGATAGCATGTAAGCTTCGTCTTCTAGGCGGTCGCGTATACTTTGCGCTAGCGTAATACGCGAAAACTTAAATACCCAAGGTAAGCCGGCATCGTCGTGTCCCGCAAAAACAAAACCAAAAGCGCCTGAACCAATCATTTCTACATTTTCGTAACCAAGTAAGGTAAGTTTTTTAATACATATATTAAGCCACTGTCTATGCTTTTTAGCATCGTGGTGTGAGAGCAAATAAACAGATTGCTCTTCGTTAATATAAAAGTTACGAATTTCTTTGGCTTGCACTGTATTTTCTCAATTAAGGAAGTATAACGGCTTAAATTAATAACCCTTTTAACTGTGTAATACTCTATTTTATTTAAAGTTTTATCTCAAGTAATAGCGCTCGTTTAAATTTTAAGGCTACATATCGCTAGAAATTGCGCATTCAACGTATAGGGCTTAACCTATTGGGCTAAAATAAGGTAAAACAGGGCTTTATATTCTTTTGGGTCAAACAATGACAAACATAATTAAAGCCTCTTCTTTAGCTATAGCGCTTTGTGCTGGTATGAGTACGCACGCAGCTGAGTTTACTTTCTCATCAAACATAAACAAAGATGCACAAACATTAGTCGTATTTTATAGCCAAGATGGAAAAAACAAACAATTTAAAGCACTTAATAAAGAGTTCAAACAGCATTTACAGCGCGTAATAGACATTGAAAACTTTAAAGGCGATTACGCCAGTGTTGCCGAACTTATAGCACCACAAAACAGTAAATACGATCGTATATTAGTGGTAGGTACGGGTAAACAAAAAGAACTAGATAAAGCCCGTATTGCAAAATTAGGTGGCAATATACATGCTCGCTTACTTGGCAATAAAGTAACAACTGCAAGTGTAATATTTGATGACGTAACCGGCTTAAATAATAATGCCGAGTTAGCAGCTAACTTTGCTCATGGCGCTAATTTACGCGACCACCGCTTTGAAAAGTATAAGCAAAAAGCCAACACAGAAACCATTAGTTACACATTTGATGTTACCAATACTAAGCAAACACAAAAAACATATAAAGTACTGCAAAGCATTCAAGCTGGGGTATTTTTAGCCCGCGACTTAACTTCTGAAGTTGCTACCCACATGACCCCGGTCGACTTTGCCAATGCAGCTAAAGAATTAGAGTCTCTTGGCGTTACTATTAGCGTACTTGAGCCTGCACAATTAAAAGAGCTAGGTATGGGAGCGCTTGAAGCTGTTGGCCGTGGTAGCGAACAAGGCGCTCGCCTTGTAGTTGCTCATTATAAAGGGTCTAACGACGCACCTATTGCCCTAATAGGTAAAGGTATTACATTTGACTCTGGCGGCTACAGCATTAAAACAGGTGCATCTATTGCACGAATGAAATCAGACATGGCAGGTGCAGCAGCGGTACTGGGTACTGTAAAAGCAATGGCACTTGCTAAAGCAGATAAAAACGTAGTTGCAGTGATGGGTATGGCCGCTAACATGGTGTCGCAATTTGCTGTAGCACCGGGCGACGTAGTACGTACCGCTGAAGGCTTAAGTGTAGAAATACTTAATACCGACGCAGAGGGCCGCTTGGTACTTAGCGATTCAATGTGGTATGCGCGTAAGCACTTTAATCCTGAAATAATGATTGATGTAGCCACATTAACTGGCTCTAAAGTAGGTGCTGTTGGCAATGAATACGCTGCAGTATTTTCACAAGATGATAAATTAGTGACGCAATTAACCTTAGCCGGTAAACAGGTTAACGAAAACTTATGGCGCCTGCCTTTAGGGTATAAAGATGCTTTAAAGTCGGATATTGCTGATTTAACCAATGTTGGCTCCAGCGGCCCTGGTGCAACTACTGCAGCAAGCTTTTTAGAGCATTTTGCCGGTGACACTCGCTGGGTACACATTGACATAGCCGGCAATGCATTAGCTAAAAAAGGCAAAGACGAAGTATCTGCTGGCGGTACCGGATTTGGCGTGCGTTTATTGAGTGAATGGCTACTAAGTAATTAAATATACATTAGTTAGCTTTACTAGCTAAAACACAAAACGCCAAAAGCACATACATTCTTTTGGCGTTTTTTATTGTTAGTTAAAGCAATATAACCTTTAACCTAGAAGGTCAAACACCTTCTAGTCGTAACCATATTTATTATTAAACGCTTCATCGCTCATGGTTAATAAAATAATAAACTCTACAAATGCAATGATCGCCGGAATAGCTGTCCAAAAGAACAACAGATAAATAAAGCCTAAGCCAATTTGCCCTAAGTAAAACTTATGAACACCAAAACCACCCAAAAATACCGCAAGCAATGCTGCAGCTATTTTACTCTTACCATTGGGCGCAGTACCACCTAATGAATTAGGTTGCGCTGTTTGTCTTACCCCACATTTAGGACAAATTTCTGCTTTTAAACTAATTACGCCTCCACAGTCCGAACAAAACTTTTCGTCTGCACTTTTTAATGTTGCTGCATCACTCATTAATAACTCTCCATTGTTTATAAATATGCTTCATAGCGTAGTTAAGTAAATGTCAGTATATAAATTATTAGTTTTAATTTTTAGATACTTGAAAATATTTAACTACTAAAAACTTAGCACAATAGGCAAACCACATCCAACAAAAATAAAACAACTATTTTACATTTGGGTTCTTATACATGATTTATATAGTGCAAATAAACGATGTGCAGCTATTAAAACTCGATAGTATCAATAATCAACACTAAATAATGTTAACAAGATTTACATTTAGTTAGTTGTTCTGCATAAACCCTTTTTGCTTAATAGCGCAGCACTAAGTTAATTGTGGTTTTTTAATGGAGTATCAAAATGATAAAATTTAAATCGATAACACTATTTGTTAAAATGTGTACTGTTACGGCATTATTAACCAGCTCAGCCGCTTACTCACTAGGCTTCTCACAAACCTACACACAGGCTTACTTACAAGCCTATGCTCAAGCTTCATCTAAAAATAGCAAACAGGCTCCAGCTCAAAACATTCCTCAAAACTCGATATACCAATTAAATAATACGTGGTTAGATCAAGATGGCCACGAGCGTTTATTAAGTAGCTTTAGTGGTAAAAAGCAAATAGTGAGCCTTATTTACACACATTGTGCGCATACCTGCCCTACTATTGTGTCGACCATGCAAGCTATTGAAAATAAGCTTAGTGATGAAGAAAAAAACAATGTTGGATTTATATTAGTCTCGCTTACCCCTGATACAGACACCCCGACGGTATTACAAAGCTTTGCCCAAAGCAGAAAACTAAGTGCGCATAATTGGAGCTTATTAACAGGCTCAGCCGATGATGCGCGCAGCTTAGCTGCAGCATTAAACATTAAGTATCAAAATATAGGGAATAGCGAGGTAGAGCACTCTAATATAATGACGGTGCTTGATCAGCAAGGCAGAATCAAGTTTCAAAAAACGGGTGTAATTAGTAATGCAACTTTCACTGCTAAGGAGCTTGCCAACTTTTAAGCTACTCACTATTACTAAAAACACAAATATAAAACACTTTATTAGCAAATAGAGTGTTTATATTATTTTATAAATGTTTACTTAAAATACCTCCTACCTAAGTCCGCTTTAAATCTCTCATATATTTTTTTAATCAACTACTTCACTTGCTTACAGCATAGAGTATTAATGACGTATATATACCAACAAGTTATAGGGTAGCATTTGCAGCACAATAGAATAATCCGCCCTTCACTTACACTTCTGCTTTGTATTATTAATTATTAGGTACTTACGTGAATAAAAAACAAGCCATACTAGGTAGCGCTATTGCAATTTTATCTATTTTGTTAGGGGCACTATTTCTCGAAACATCATCACTGTTTTTACGTCTACTGCTAGGCTTAGCTTTGGGTTTTGCCTTAGCGAAAGGTTCAATTGGTTTTGCTGGCAGCATTAATCGCGCATACCGACGTGGCTCAACACAGCTATTGCAAACTCTTATGTTTATGTTTGTTATTACTGCCATTATAAATGCTGGCTTATTAGTAAATACAGATTCAACAAGTTATAACTTATGGGTTAACCCTATTAATTTAGGCCTGATTATTGGTGGCGTAATGTTTGGTGCCGGTATGAGCTTGTCGAGCTGCTGTGCTACCGGCATGATGGTAGAAATGGTAAGCGATGTACCACGCGCACTAACAACATTGGTATTTTTTGGAGCAGGTGTGTTTTTTGGTTTTCCGCTACAAGCAACGCAAAGCTGGATCACGCAAAGTGTAATCTCTACAAGTAGTTATGCTGGGCAAGGTGTTTACCTGCCCGATTTGTTTAGTTGGGGGCCATTAAATGGCTACTTTATTGCTATTTTAGTTACGATTGCTTTTGCTTTAATTGTTGTAGTGCTGGCTAAAAATATGAGAACTACCGCCAAAAAAGTGGATCTTATTTAGGGGTTGACGGTGAAATAGCCCGACAAAACCAGTTATTACACAACAGTACACAACAATTTACATTTTTTAGCACCCACACATATAAACGCTGGATAGGAAACATGTGGGAAATGCGCACTTCTGCTTTAGTAATTGCAATTATATTTGGTGTAATGATGGCGTCAACTGGTTCGGGCTGGGGCGCTTCTACCCCTTTTGGCATATGGTTTGGTAAGCTTGTAATGCTACTTGGCATAAGCGCAAACGATATTGCAAACTTTACTCTAAGACCCGAAGTAATGTTTACGACAGGATTTTTTGATCATGCTATTTCGGTACAAAACTTTGCAATAATGTTAGGCACATTAATAGCCGTGCTGCTTATGGGTAAATTTTCGTTTTCATTTAAAATAAACCACTCAGCTAAACAGTTTGCTTTATTTGCACTTGGCGGGCTACTAATGGGGTTTGGTACGCGTTTTGCCAATGGCTGCAATGTAGGTGCATTATTTACCCCTATCGCTAACTTTTCATTGTCAGGTTGGATTTACCTAATTTTTTTACTGCTTGGTGGAATACTGGGTAATAAGCTGCAACATGCTGTTATTAAATAATACCTTTTATAATTAAAATGCCGACTTAAATTATAAGTCGGCACTTTTACTAACCGTTATTTTTTAAACAGTATACGTTTAAGTGTATTGTCTTTAATAATATAATGATGCAGAAGTGCTGCGCTGGCATGTAATGCAATTAAGTAATAACCAAGTACGCCCGTTGTTTCGTGTAGGTATTTAATTTGCTTTGCCAGATCAGTGTTTTTTGCCGCTAATGCGGGTAATTCAAAACCATAAAAAGGGATTGGCGCATCAAATAAACTCAGCATAAACCAACCTGCCAAAGGCATTGCAAACATAAAAACATAAAGTGCAATGTGCGTAATACTAGCTGCCATGGTTTGCCATTTTGCTGGACTGGGCGTTATTAATGGTTTAGAACCACTTTTTAAACGAATAAATAGCCGAATAGTAACAAGCAATAAAACTGATAACCCCAGCATAAAATGCCACATTTTAAATAAATCGCGAGTTTCTGTGCCCTTATCAAATAAAACCCGTAGTTCAATAGATGCATACACAGCAATTAATACTAATAACATTAGCCAGTGCAGGATTATTGAGAGTTTATTGTAATGGGTAGATGTGTTTTTTATAGCCATAAAACCTCTAAAAATCTAAGAAATAAATGCGCTCTTTACTTCTCAAGCACACCGTACTTAACCTGAACTCTGGTTAAGAGATTTACTAACATATTGAATCATCGTTATATTTAATTTTATTTTCTCTAGCCAGAGGTTTTCAGTGAAAAAAAGGCGAATTTACGCGTCAATAGCTGGCCTATTGCAAGTAAATTCAACGCAGTTAGCGCTGAAAACAGCTGCTTGAGATAAGTTTATTATCCGGAGCTCAGGTTACTTAAGAAGTTTAGCGCGTTTAAAACTTTTACAGTGTTTAAAGTAAGCTTTTAATGATCTAGCACAATGACTATTTAACTTATATTTATCGGCGCTATCTGTATTGATAACTTAAACCAAGCCCCGCCCAAAATACATCTTGTAATAATTCATCGTTGGCATAGCGGTTTGAATCTTTATTAATAGCAAAACTATAGTTGCTATATGCGTATAACTGCATGTTTTTTATTACTGAGTAAGATAAATTCGCACTAAATTGCACATGATTAGCACCATTATGCCCATCGGCCACATACCCTGAATTAAAGCCAACACTGGTTTTAAAATCAAGCTGTAATACGGGCGTTAATTGATACTGTTTATTTAGCGCAACATCTAAAAAAGCACCTTGTGCATCAAATGAATAATATAAACTACTTATAAGCCAAACCTGCTGTGCAAAAGAGTAAATAAGCTCAAGGCTAACCTCATTATCGTAAGCGTTACTGCTTTCTTCGCGCGAGGCAATTGCACTATACCCACTTAATAGCTCAAGGTTTTTTTGATAATACCGTTGCGTATATTATATTTAAATTCACTTCTGAATAATCGGTATTAATGCCTTTAGCAAACCAAGGAATAATTATGAAATTTTCATAATTTAGCTCTGTAGATACTGAGGCAATCCCTTTATTTGCTAAGTTATCACGCCCCTCAGTAACATAGCGGTTTTCCCAATAGGAGTGAATGTGCCAGTCGTAGCTGTTATTAGGTTCAATGTTAGTTAACGTCTCAACTTTTATATGACCCGCTGCATCTGCTGAAACATTTTGCACAGCACTATGCTCTTGCGTAGTTTGCGCTAAAGCAAAGAAACTAAAACAAGCACTAAACGCAAATAAAAAACCGAAAATACATAACTTCATTAATAACCTAAACTTTCATAGTAGTATTTAGCTCAGTTACTGAGCTAAAAAGGTCGGCTATACTACTCGAATAGGTAAATGAGCAATAAATTTTGTTAACTTTATTAGTTAAATAAAAACACTGCAGCTAGGGCTCGCTGCAGTGTTAAAAATACGGAATATAAGGTAGGTAATTTAAAGTTTTATAAATATGCTACTAAACCTCTTCGCACTCCCAGCTTGGTTTTTCAAATTTAAACACTGCTAATCCTAAAACCGCTATCATTATTGCAAAAGCTAACCAAGATGATAAAAACTGTGCTGCAAAAAACCAACCCACTGCAGCGGCAATAACACTAATAACAAGCTGAGCCATAAGCGGAACTTTACCTTTGGTACCGTAAGTAAGTTTATAAGCTTTAACTAATTCATCAGCCACAAAAAACTCACAAAGTGTCACGTTTTTAGTTAAACCGTGGGCTTTTAGCCTAATTTTGGCCGGGTTGCCATTTATTTCAAACTGATGAGTAGAGCTAAACTTAAAGTTTTGTGCTTCGCTAACTATCTCACCGTTAACTTTTACAACTTCTTTTCCCGATACGGGCAAGCAGTAATAAGTAACTTCTACGTCATCACTGTAAAACTTAAAATGCATTCCACTTTTGGCCGAAACCTCTACTTTATTTGTCATCATCATCCTTATTGATATAAATTTAATTATATAGTTTCCAAAGAAAGTTAACAGCATGCTTACAACAATAAATCGTTAACTCACTCATAAAAAGCTATACCTCAATAAAAACAAACAATAGATTTAAAATCAAACTCGTTAACATTGCTGATCAGTACTAAACTTTTGCTCATCAGCAGTTAATTGATCTGTATCAAGTCATTTTTGCACTTAAGCGCAATACTAAGTTAATCGTCATTTATAATGGAAAATATAAAATGAAAATACAACCTAATAAGCACACCCTATGGCTCCCTCTAATAGCTATTTTATTTAGTGGTAACCTACTTGCTGCCAGTAATTTAAAAACTGAACAAGCAATACTAACGCCTCCTCCTATGGTGCCGCCCGCCATTAATAGAGATCACAGTGCAAAAGTAGTTATCAACCTAGAAACAAGAGAACAAGTAGGGAGAATTGCCGATGGCGTTGAATATGTATTTTGGTCATTTGGTGAAACCGTACCAGGGAGTTTTATTCGAGTTAGAGAAGGTGATGAAATTGAGTTTAACCTCTCAAATCACCCTAGCTCAAAAATGCCGCACAATATTGACTTACATGCGGTAACAGGCCCAGGTGGTGGCGCGGAATCGTCATTTACGGCCCCAGGACACACCTCAACATTTAATTTTAAAGCACTTAATCCTGGGCTTTATATTTATCATTGCGCCACGGCTCCTGTTGGTATGCACATAGCCAATGGCATGTATGGCTTAATTTTAGTTGAACCAAAAGAAGGCCTTGCGCCCGTAGACCGAGAGTATTATTTAGTACAAGGGGATTTTTATACTAAAGGTGAATTTGGTGAAGCTGGCTTGCAACCTTTTGATATGGCAAAAGCAATAGATGAAGACGCCGACTACGTAGTATTTAATGGCTCAGTAGGCAGTACCACAGATGAAAACTCTTTAACCGCTAAAGTAGGTGAAACAGTTCGATTATATATTGGTAATGGTGGCCCTAACTTGGTTTCTTCTTTTCATGTAATAGGCGAAATTTTTGATACCGTTTATGTAGAAGGCGGCAGTTTAAAAAATCACAACGTACAAACCACATTGATCCCCGCTGGCGGCGCTGCCATTGTGGAATTTAAAGTAGAAGTACCAGGCACCTTTATTTTGGTTGATCATTCTATTTTTAGAGCATTTAACAAAGGTGCACTAGCAATGCTAAAAGTAGAAGGTCCTGACGACCATTCTATTTTTACAGGCAAAACAGCTGAAAACGTATATTTACCAGAAGGCTCAGCAATACAGTCGTTAGACAATACTTTTACTAAAATAACAGCCAACAATAAAGATGAACAAATACGTTTCGGCCAACGTGTTTATGAAGCTAACTGTATGGCTTGCCATCAAGCTAATGGCGAAGGTATTCCCGGAGCATTCCCGCCTTTAGCAAAGTCTGATTATTTAAACAACAACCCACTTTTAGGTGTTAATGCGATTATTAAAGGCTTATCGGGTCCGATTAAAGTTAATAACGTTAACTACAACGGCGTAATGCCAGCAATGAACCTAAATGACGAAGATATTGCCAATGTTATTACCTTTGTACTAAATAACTGGGATAACGCTGGCGGAAAAGTCTCTGCTGAACAAGTTGCTAAGCAGCGCAAGTAACATGATTTTTTCTTTATTAACGATGACACTGACACTGGCAGAGCCTCCTAAAATGGTAGCGCTGCCCGCGGGTAACTACAGGCCGCTTTATATGAATAAAAACAGCCCACAAACATTTGTGGGCGCTTTTAGCATAGATGTTACGCCTGTGACTAACGCGCAATATTTAACGTTTGTAATAAATAACCCTCGTTGGCAGTCACAGCAAATACCTAGCATATTTGCGGAGGCTCAATATTTACAACATTGGCAACAAAATCTAACTCCAAAGCAGCCGTCACAAGGACAATTAAACAGCCCTGTAGTTAACGTATCGTGGTTTGCAGCCCAAGCTTATTGCCATTCACTTAATAAAAGCTTACCCACGGTTGCTCAGTGGGAACGTGTTGCCAGTGCCAGTGCAACCCAGCCCAATGGCAGTCTAGAAAAAAGCTATAACCAACGTATTTTACAATGGTATAGCCGCCCTAGTAGCAAACAGCTCCCCGAGGTTGGTACTACCCCAGCAAACTATTGGGGAGCACAAGACTTACACGGCTTAATTTGGGAATGGACAGAGGATTTTAACTCCGCTTTGGTCAGCGGCGAGTCCCGTGGTGATAGTGATATAAATCAAAAATTATTTTGCGCCGCAGGAGCACAAGGCGCTGCTGATCCCAGTGATTATGCCGCATTTATGCGCTTTGGCTTTCGATCTAGTTTGCAGGCCAAATATACTTTACCCAATTTAGGGTTTCGCTGTGCGAAATCAAAGGAATAAACAAATGATAAAATATAACCCAGCTATAATTTCTAATAATATAACACTTAAAATATTAGGGCTGATATGCATGCTTGCCAGCTCATACGCTTACTCGCAAAACATACCACAAGACTCTGTTTATCAGCTTAACAGTACATGGTTAGATCAAGACGCTAATAAACGTACTTTAAGTAGCTTTAGCGGTAAAAAACAAGTCATAAGCCTTATTTACACACACTGCTTACATACCTGCCCTACTATTGTTTCTACCATGCAAGCCATTGAAAATAAGCTGAGTGAGGCTGAAAAACAAGACGTAGGTTTTATTTTAGTATCGTTAACTCCAGACACAGATACACCTGCAGTACTAAAAGAATTTGCACAAAGCCGAAAGTTAAATTTACAAAACTGGAGTTTATTAACCGGCACACCACAAGACGTTCGTAGTTTAGCCATGGTATTAAATATAAAGTTTCAAAACATAGACAACAATGAAGTTAATCACTCCAACTTAATGACAGGTTTAGACGAGCAAGGACGTATTAAGTTTCAAGAACTTGGAGTAATAAATAACGCAGCAATAGCCGCTGAAAAGCTAACAAACTTTTAAAGCTCGTACCCTTAAGTAAACTATAAAAATGAATAAACACTCGCACAAAAGCAGAGTGTTTATTTAATTTCAAAAATTTTAATATGGGACAGGCATTTAATTTTTATTAAAAAACAAATGCACAGTTTATTTATTATTTACTCCAGTGTATGGCTTTCATTGAATCACAACAGTTAAAGTTTATTCGATTTTAGGGAGGTTTTAACGAGAGTTAGAGGCTTACACTTCATATGATGGATATTTGCTAACTTAAGCTGACACAGATCTATGAACGACCTCGCGGATGCTCGTATTTACTCTGCATAAAATAACTTACAGATTAACCAACACCTTTGTACCACTTAGCTTGGTTCTGCGCAGCTAAATTCATTAACCTTACTTTACTCCCTGCAAAGTTTGCATATTGCCTACGAAAATGCTGAATTGCGTTTAGCCACTCACCCTCTTCTATATTTAATTTGGCTAATATATTGGGTACATTTTTACTTACTTCCCGTTGTTTATTGCAAGTAAAATAACGACTACTCCAACTTACTAACTCTAAATAGTCTATTAATCTAAATGGGATCGTGTCTGGTTCTGCATTACTACCCAATTTAAGTAATTGCATTGGCTGGCTTTTGTGCTCAAAAAGCTCTGATTTTTGTGCAGGTTGTTTACTATTTTTTGGCGTGTTTTTATATTTATGGATACGCTCTTGAATTGATGTGAAATCACTGTTTTCAAGTTCTGTAGCTATTTTCGCTCTAATTGGATTCAAATCAACATACGCCATACAACTTAAAATGGCCTTATCATCTAATAGTGCTTGGGATTTATAACGCCCTTCCCAGTATTTTCCTGTGCAGTTATCTTCTTTATTTGCTTGCCTGGCAATATATTCATTAAGATTTTTCATATACCAGCTAATATCATAAAGTCGTGCTCGCCATGTTGCTATAATTTCACTAAAAATATATAAGCTAGCCTCATTTAATTTTTCGCCATTTAAAAAGCGTTCAACCAAAGAGTCTCCTTGTTTATATAACTTATACCAACGCCTTATAACCTCTTCAACAGACCAATCAAGCGCTTTGTTTTTATTTACTTTAACCACAACATGATAATGATTACTCATAATAGCGTAAGCAGCTATATCAATGGCAAATACATCGCTCAGTAATTTCATCCGCTTAACAAGCCACTCCCTACGGTGGTCAAAGTTTTTGCCTGAGTATTTATCATCGCCACACAAAAAAGCACGGCGAACACAACGCGCAATTAGGTGGTAATAAGGTGTTGCCGATAAATCTATGAGTGATTTTCTGGCACGGGTCATGTTTAGCACTCTGTTTTTACATGTATATATAAACAGTAGTTCAAAGCGAGGGAATTACCATTTTTTATGCCTGTCTACTATTATATTTACTTGTAAATAAGTTTTATGCCTGTCCCTTATTCGAAGAGGAGATAGTAATAAGCCTTATGTTTCTGCCAAAATATCGCCATCAACAAGGTGAACATTGGTGGTGTAATAAGCTTGGCTGTATTCTATATTTAACGAAAAATACACGCTTTGTTTAAGGTGTTTTTTTATAGATGCCTCTAGCTCAGTACTTAATGCTAATGTAAATTCTTTATTTCGGTGAGGCTTAGTTAATAACGATATTGTAATGAGAATATGCGAGTACTTATATTCTAAGCATGGGTAACCTCTTGACTTACATACCCCAGCACTGGCGTCTTTGTTATTTATAATCTGCTCTATAACATCAAAAACTTCTTTTGTGTTTATTTTTAAGTTATCTGAATATTTTATTTCTACGTGTGGCATAAATATATGTTCCTGAGCGTATAACGCTTGGTTAATAATAAATCACTGCGTTTGAGTGCAACAATCAACAGTAACTTACCTAATGAGTTTATTCCGCTTGAGCCTGTAATACAGCGTGCTGTATATCTACATAGCATTATTTAAAATTAAACTTTGTTTATAAAACTTCTCTTTTTAAGCATTATAAGGTGCTTACTTATTATGGGGTTAGCTCCTTTATTCGTTTTATGGTATTTACCCTCAACTTTTTTACTTAAAACAAAAAAGCATAACCCTATTAAAGTTATGCTTTTTAATTTAGTTTGTTTAATAAACGAATGCGCCGTATAAAGGCTAATTACTCAATAGTTGTATTATTTAAAGAGTAGTTCCACACCTTATAAAAATAAAAGGCATAACCAAGGCCAAAGGTAAGTATTGAAATTATAATCCAAAGAATTACATGGCCAATGCTGCCAAAAATATCTGTATTACAAACCATTTTTCTTGCATTACCGTGTTCGTCAATTAACTCAGAGCGATTCAAAATAAACTTAGAGAACGAATAAGGAAAAAAGAACGCGCCTATACCAAACGTTATTAGTATTAAAATAAACCACAGTATTAAATGCCCTAAAATATCTATAGTTCCTACATTTGCTTGAATCTTCATATTTAATCCTTGATATGATTTTACTTAACGAGTGTTAAAACCTACTCGCTTTAATTTATTGTTATTACTAAATAAACCATAGCCGAGTTCCTATTTTAGTTCAATTATTTACTTTGCAGTTACATAAAACAAAAAAGAAGTTTATTTACTTATAAGCAGCTACTACATACTTTTGCTTAGCTTTATTAGATTAAATAAACATTATTTCACTTAACTTATTCCTCCTCAAAAATGCACCTCACAAACCTACAGCCACGCTAATAAACGCAGCAAAACTAGCGAGAAAAGCAATCAATGAGAATCCCTCATATATAAATGAAATTAAATCAATTTTATTCATAATAATAACAACGTATAAAATACATTCTTGCTTTTACCTTTAGCCGCACTGCACTTGGTTGCAATTAAGCCTTTAGGTAAAAATAAAAAATACTGTGGTGACTACTGACAGGGAAATCTGAAGATATTACCGAAAACCTCAGAAGTTAAACAAAAATTCAGCTTTAATTATATAAATGGATACCAAAATCATGAAAAAAGACTTTAAATTTACTATTAAGAGCACTTCTCTTGATGAAAGTTATCAGCCATCTAACGATACGCGCCTTACAACCAACTTTGCTAACTTGGCAAGAGGAAAATACCGCCAAGCTAATTTGCGCAACGCGTTAAAAATGATTGATAACCGCTTTAATGCTTTAGCGAACTGGGATAACGCTAAAGGAGATCGTTACTCTGTCGAACTCGAGATTATTTCTGTAGATTTAGATATTAAAGGCAGTGGTAATACTTTTCCATCAATAGAAATATTAAAAACAATTATTGTTGATCATAAAACTAATAAACGCATTGAAGGCATTGTAGGTAATAACTTTTCCTCTTATGTGCGCGATTATGACTTTAGCGTATTGCTGCAAAATCATAATAAAAATCAACCTAAATTTAGTATCCCAGATAACTTTGGTGAGCTGCACGGCAAGCTGTTTCAGCATTTTGTTAACTCAAGTACTTACAGACTAAATTTTAATAAACTACCTGTAATATGTATTAGTGTTTCTGATAACAAAACGTATCATCAAACTCAAAACCAGCACCCTATTTTAGGCGTTGAATACCTGCCAAATGAGTCATCTTTAACCGAGCAATATTTCAAAAAAATGGGCTTGCAGGTACGTTATTTTATGCCACCAAACAGTGTAGCGCCTTTAGCATTTTTCTTTTTTGGTGACTTACTTAATGATTACACTAACCTTGAACTTATAAGCACTATTTGTACCATGGAAACATTTCAGAAAATCTATCGACCTGAAATTTACAATGCAAATGCACCTGCAGGAAAGTCTTATCAACCAAATTTGAACAACCAAGATCATTCATTAACGCAAATTGTTTATGATCGAGAAGAGCGTAGCCAAATGGCCAGCCAGCAGGGAAAATTTACCGAAGAGCACCTAATTAAGCCATACCAAACTGTGCTTGAACAATTTTCTGCCAATTACGTTTAAAAGCGGCGCTTAACAGTTTCGCTCAATAGCTAGGTTCAATTATAACTTTAAATATACGGCACTATTTATCATGAAAACACTTATTAGCAATACACTATTACCTACGTCAACTGCGGGCAGTTTGCCTAAACCGGTTTGGCTTGCACAACCACAAACACTTTGGTCGCCTTGGAAATTACAAGACGATGAACTAATTGAAGGTAAGCAAGACGCACTCCGATTGTCATTACACGATCAGCAACAAGCAGGCATTGATATTGTCAGTGATGGCGAGCAAACCAGGCAACACTTTGTTACCACCTTTATTGAGCACCTCAACGGTGTTGATTTTGAAAAGCGTAAAACCGTTAAAATTCGCGATAGGTACGATGCAAGTGTACCAACGGTTGTTGGCCCTGTTAGTCGACAAAAGCCGGTTTTTGTTGAAGATGCTAAATTTTTACGCCAGCAAACTAACCAGCCAATAAAATGGGCTTTGCCAGGCCCAATGACAATGATAGATACCCTTTATGACGATCATTATAAAAGTCGCGAAAAACTTGCGTGGGAATTTGCCATAATTCTTAATCAAGAGGCCAAAGAGCTAGAAGCTGCAGGGGTAAATATTATCCAATTTGATGAACCAGCATTTAATGTATTTTTTGATGAAGTTAATGACTGGGGTATTGCCTGTTTAGAGCGCGCAATTGAAGGACTAAAATGCGAAACCGCGGTGCATATTTGCTACGGCTACGGCATTAAAGCCAATACCGATTGGAAAAAAACATTAGGCTCAGAATGGCGCCAATACGAAGAAGCGTTTCCTAAGTTACAGCAATCTAATATAGATATTATTTCGCTAGAATGTCATAACTCTCATGTACCAATGGAGCTACTTGAACTTATTCGCGGCAAAAAAGTGATGGTAGGCGCTATTGATGTAGCAACCGACACCATAGAAACACCCGAAGAAGTTGCTAATACCCTACGCGAAGCGCTTAAATATGTTGATGCCGACAAGCTCTACCCTTGTACTAACTGTGGTATGGCTCCTTTAGCGCGTAATGTAGCAAACGGTAAGTTAAATGCCTTAAGTGCAGGAGCAGAAATAATCCGCAAAGAACTAGCTAACAAACGTTAACCCAATAAACCTATATAATATAACTAGTATTAGCACTTCAATATAGTTTTATAAAAGAATGCCCGGTATAGAGCTCCTATGCCGGGCATTCTTTTTTAAACAAACAATAACTAAATTAAAAACCTATAAAAACACTTGCGCTAACATGCGTAAACCAGTAATTAATAGTACACAAGCAAATACCTTCTTCAGTTTACCTGCATCTAATTTTGCAGCTAACGACGCCCCTACAGGCGCAAACAACACAGTTAGCGGTACAATACACGCAAAGCCAAATAAATTAACCAAACCAAACGTACCCGCGGGCGCATCAATTGGTGTACTGCCCAATATCAACATAGTTAGCGCACCAGGCAATGAAATAATTAACCCAATTGCTGCAGCTGTACCAACGGCCTTGTGAGCAGGATAGTTATATAAAGTAAGTAATGGCACCGAAATAGTGCCGCCACCAATTCCCACTATAGAGCTTAAAAAGCCAATAAATGCGCCCATAACACTTTGCCCTACTTTACCAGGTAGTTTTTGATACAACGCCGACTTGCCCGTTCTAAACAGCATATTAAGTGCAGATAACAGCGCTATTGCCCCAAACAATACCGTAAGCAACTTGCCATCAACCCGAGTAACTAACCAGCTACCCAGCAATACACCTATAAGAATAAATGCAGCCCAACGTTTTAAAAGGTCAAAGTCCACATTGCCTTTTTTATTGTGAGACCTAATTGAACTAATAGATGTAGGCACTATGGTTGCCAAAGACGTGGCTGTTGCAATTAACATTGCAGACTCGGGCGATACCCCGAAGCTCTGAAACAAAAAAAACAACACAGGCACAATTACAATTCCACCGCCCACACCGAGTAAGCCTGCTAAAATACCAGCAAATACGCCTGTGGCTACCAGTGCCAACAAAGTAGATATATTACTTGTTATAAATTCAATGATATTCATTAATTATTACTTCTATTTTTAATCACAACAAAGACCTTTCAGTCAATTTACGAGGTAATTACAGCCCCTGCTTTTAGGTTTTTAAATAAAACAATTACGTTAGCATGCTCTACAAACTCAGCTCTCGCTAAGTTTAATATAACGTATTGTTATAATTAGTTATTCCCACCTTAATAGTAAATAAACTTGTTTGCTTGATAAAATGATATAATTTCATCAACCAATGAATATCAGTCATCATTAAAGCTAAATTATAGATAGGAGTTAACTTGTGCTGGAAAGGATCCACTTAGAAATACTAACGGCCATAAAAGAACATGGAACCCTAACTAAGGCAGCAAATTCGTTGTACTTATCGCAATCGGCACTAAGTCACAGTATTAAAAAACTAGAAGGCCAAGTTGGTACGCCAATATGGAAAAAAGACGGTCGAAATTTGCGCCTTACAGCGGCTGGCGAGCATATTCAAACACTGGCAAACAGAGTATTACCGCAGTTTGTACACACTGAGTTATTACTAAATCAAATTGCTAAAGGTGAACTAGGCTCGCTACGCATTGGCATGGAGTGCCACCCTTGTTACCAATGGTTGCTTAGAGTAATTGAGCCCTATTTAGAGCACTGGCCAGACATAGACATTGACGTAAAGCAGGAGTTTCAGTTTGGTGCTTTAGGTGCATTACTAAGTTACGAAATTGACGTACTAATAACTCCCGATCCACTCTTTAAACCTAAAATAAGCTATATACCTGTGTTTAACTACGAACACAGACTCGTAGTTGCTAAATCCCATAAACTTGCTACACAAGAGTTTGTATTACCCGAGCAACTAAGCGAAGAAGTATTGTTTAGTTACCCTGTAGAGCCGCTAAGGCTTGATATTTTTAGCCAGTTTCTTAATCCAGCAAAGTGCTCAGTAAAAAAACACAAAACCATTGAAACAACCGAAATCATGCTACAAATGGTCGCTGCGGGTCGCGGTATTTGTGCTTTACCTGGCTGGCTAGTAGACGAGTATTCTAAAACAATGCCTATCAAAAGCCTAAGGTTTGGAGAGCAAGGTATTAACAAACAAATATTTGTCGGTATTCGTAACAACGAGCAGCATATAGACTACTTAAATGACTTTATTGCCCAAGCTAAAAAAACAACATAACCATAACCCACAACCAAATAAAATAAAATGCACAGTGTGGGCTCATTGGCGCGCTATCCTCATCCTACCCGCATGTTCAGTACAAACCCAGCTGTGCAGGCTGGGGTTTTGTTAATAGCTGATTGAATTCACCACAGTGCATTTTAAGTAACAAAGCCAAGGGTAAGCCGCATAACAGCATTATTAGATCACTGGCATTTAAATGGATAAGGATTGTATTTAGGTGTTAGAAAGGGACAGGCAATATTTTATGCCTGTCCTTTTATTTTTCTTTTTTTAGCTTCGGAAATCAATAAGCTTGAAACACTATTAATTCGCTTAGAAGGCTCAACAAATATACCACCTAACCAGTGTTTATATTCTGATTTGTTATGTGCGCCGCAGGTAATTGTTAAGCTCATCAACCAATTCAAGCGCTTCACTTTTTGTAAGATAAGGCACTTTTATCGTTCGTGCCCAAAAGAAACTTTTACCTGTTTTTGAGCTAACCTCAGAAAAAGGCATAGCCGACACTATATTATCTTTGCGGCTCGGGATAGGAGTTAGAAAATCCACATCTCGATACAAAGTATCGCTGCCTGGAGCTTTGACTTCACCTTTAACTTTTGCAGCAGCTATTAAGCCACACCATTTGTGCGAAAAGAAAACAATATCTCCCACATGAACATGATGAACGAACCTCTTTGCGTCACCATAGGCTTCAAGACGGCTATTATCCATCATTGACCAAATAGAGTTTTCATCCCAACTACGATTTGTGTCAAATAATACACCTTTTACATCACTTGGATTTTTATGTTTATCGTATGGGAGAGCGAAGAACTCAAAGTACTTTTCTCCAGCAAGTTCATAAACTCGATATGGCAAGAAATCAATAGATATTCCATTTTTCTTCCAGTAATCTATGGATGATATTAATGACTCATCGGCTGCACTACCGATAACCAATAGGTGTTGCTTATTATTTATTTCTTTTGGTTCTAATTCATGCTCTAGGTTAAAAGCTTCTCTGTGAGCTTCAACCAGCGACATTTTGCTTTTGCTATATTCTTTGAACTTTCTTTCTAACTTTTGGTAGCTCCATTGGCCTGCGTCTTGTGCGTACCTTAGTGCTTGATGAACAGCATCTTTACCAGCAGATGCACGCTTTAACTCAAATATAACCAATTCACCATTTTCATTGAGTGCATATATATCAGCTTCTGCTTGCCATTGCCTTTCTTGAAAAACAGGCATTAACCTAGCATCCTCAAACAATACATCTAAAATGCTATTTGCAATTAAGTTTTCCAAATCTTTCTCAAGCTTTCCGAAACTAGAAAAATCTTTGAACTCGACTGGTTCTAGTTTTTCAAATACGTCAGCTTGTTCTTCTATTTTGTAGAGCATTTCAACATTCCTTTGAGTACATAACGCCTCATTCAGAGGCAAAAAATTGCTGGCTATAATGTTGAGAAACGAAAACAACTAACTTTTTTTATCCTTATTTAACAGTTTGTTATGTTTAACTACCACCAGAATCTTGATTCTTATCAGGTAAATCATTGCAAACAGAACAATTAATGTTTTTGCGATAATTGTAGAAACGCCTAATAGCAAAAATGGTTACCGATACCCAGGCCCACAAAATACCAAATTCAATAGAGTATTCTAGACTTCTGCCTTTTAAGTATTGAACGCTTGTCAGCAGAGAAAAAACAATTGGTAGAGCTATAGCGTATTGAACAATCCATTTTTTATTGGCATAAATATTCCATTAACACTCTGAGCTTAAAGTAAAACTAACGCTTAGCTAACAGGCGCAGAGTTTTTTGTGTACGCCCGACATGGGCATCAACTTATAACGTGAATGCCCTCTGAAGGAAGATCACCGTTTAAATAACATACTGTCATTTAACGATAACCACCAGCGAATGGCAAGAGCTAAATAGTGAGAAATAGACCGAAGGAAACCGCATAACAGCATTATTAGATCACAGGCATTTAAATGGATAAGAATCGTGTTTAAGTGTTGAAAAACGAATACACCCTACGATGAATCGACGTATTTAGCAGCTTCAGGGCGTGTTGTTAGCACCGATGTTGCTAATCATCGTTTATTTTATTCTCACGTTTTACGCGCCATTTATCAAATTCCTCTTGACTAGATGAACCCGATTTTGCGGCATAAAATCTAGCAACTGATACCACTATTAAAATAAAACCTATTCCAATATTGAGAATAGATTTTTCAACAATACCTAAATAGAAAAGAAATACAGCCACAATAGCTAAGAAAATTTGAGCAAACATAAAAATCCTTTTTAATTAATCAATACAGGCTAATAAAACTCTAATGATTTAAGCCTGCTAACGCCCGGCTCACCGAGCAAATTTTATTGGCGACTTTTTTGGGACAAAAAAGGTGACACTAAAATTTGTCCGGTGCAGCCGCTTGTTAAAAGCTGGGGTTGCCCCACATTTCTATGTACAACTGTTTTAGATTTGATGGGATAAGCAACCACCCTGCCTGCTTTATCTTTTTGTCTTTTATATCCCACAACAGAGATTCAACATAGTACACATCGATATACTCTCGCTCGATAACTGAAGCCACGAGAAGCTTTTCAGACATATATTTTAAGTAATTTAGTGCTCGATCATGATCACCGGCTTTTATTGCATCGGTTGTAGTCTGAGAAAATGTCTCCATTTCCGCAGTATACATTTTGTCGTCTGGTTCGTAGCCCATTCGATTATTGTTGAGTTCAATACGATTGGCCACCTCTGGAAATCGTTGCTTAATTTCTCCGAGAAAAGTTTCAACTTCTACATCTTTGTCGATTGTCATATGCTTTTAACGCCCGCATAAGCTGCGGAACATGTTGGACGCTTTTTTGCGCCCTTTTCTTTTAAGCAAAAAATCGGACAATGTGTGACGTCAGATTTAATGCGCTTGTGTACGCCCGACATGGGCATTGACTTATGAGGTGAAAGTCCTCTGTAGGAAGATCACCGTTTAAATAACACAC
>NZ_JBEONZ010000021.1:0-63301 GCF_040308705.1 Pseudoalteromonas sp. 19-MNA-CIBAN-0066 | reverse complement strand
ACCAGCCTAAAAAGGTAGCTTAGGCTTTCTTTTTGAAACTCCTTCAAAACGCGCAGCGTTTAGTGGGAGTTGTTCATTTCTATTGAATCCTTATTAATTTTACTTCATATTAAATACTCTTATTTCTCACTTATTATGCTGTTATGTCATTTTTAAAATTTAGCCATGCAATCATTCTCACACTTGCTAGTACCTTACCGCTTATAAGTCATGCTGCGCTTGATAAAAATGAGCGTGAAATAGTAAAACAGGTCGATAAAAACATTCCCCAAGCACTTAAAGAAATAGAGCAAGCCGTAAATATTAATAGCGGTTCGCTTAATATTGAAGGTGTAAAAAAAGTAGGCGCGCTTACAAGCGAGCAACTTAAGGCCATTGGTTTTAAAGTAGAATGGCTGGATGGCAGTGCGTTTAACCGCGCAGGGCATGTATTGGCTACCTTTGAGAGTAAAAACCCCGATGCAATAAAAATACTGATGATCGGCCATCTAGATACAGTCTTTGCCAAACACGATGATTTTACAACCTACAAACAGCTTGATGCCGATACAGCCAGTGGCCCAGGCGTTGCCGATATGAAAGGCGGTAACACGATAATAATTACCGCACTTAAAAGCTTGCAAGCGCTTAACTTACTTGAAAATGTAAGCATAAAAGTAATGGTCGTCCGCTTAGCTTATCTAAACAAGCCATTGTTGATGCGGCAATGTGGGCAGACGTTGCTTTAGGCTTTGAAAATGGCGATAACAATATTAAAACCGCCATGGCGGCGCGCCGTGGTTATACCGGCTGGACGCTAAACGTAAGTGCTGCAGCGGCGCATTCGTCGCAAATATTTAGTGATAATGTAGGCTATGGCGCTATTTACGAAGCATCGCGTATTTTAAATAGCTTTAGAGAACAACTTGCCACACAACCTAATTTAACTTTTAACCCAGGGCTTATTGTGGGTGGCACAAATGCCGACTACGACAGCGCTAATTCGTCAGCAACTGCGTTTGGTAAAAGTAATGTAATAGCACAAACCGTACATATAGCAGGCGATTTACGCGCACTTTCACCAAAACAATTCGAAAACGCAAAAAGGTCAATGCAACTCATTGCTAGCAACAGTTTAAATGGCAGTAAGACGGTTACCCGCCAATGGCATTAACTGATGGCAATAAAAAGCTATTAGCATTATACAGCGACGCAAGCCACGATTTAGGTTACAACAAAGTAGTGGCAGCCAATCCACGCAATGCAGGCGCTGCGGATATTTCGTTTGCCGCAAACCATGTTGATATGGCACTTGATGGTTTAGGTTTAATGGGCAGCGGCGCGCACACTAAAAACGAAACGGCCGATTTAACCAGCCTTGATAAAAACATTAAAAAAACGGCATTACTCATTTATAGATTAGGCCAGTTATAAGCACCTTTAAATTGGTTCTAATCGGTTAGCCGCAACTTGCATTGCAAACTTACGCAGTGCTTTAAGTTGCGGGCTTTCACTTTGCCAATAATGCCAGTACAAGGGAGTATCAATATAATACTCTGGAAATAAGTCAACTAACCCTCCTTTTTGCAGGGAATCACCGAGCTGCAAAGTCGGCAATAAACCATACCCTAGGCCTGCTATCATGGCTTGTTTAAATCCTTCTGATGAGGGATATATATGCATATACTCTGGCGTTGAGCCGTTAATATCGGCTAAGAACTGGTGCTGTAGCTTGTCATATTCACTAAAAACTAAACACGGTACCTGCGCCAATTGCGTAAGCGAAGTGAGGTTATGCTGTTTAATAAAATCAGGACTCGCAATTGCCTTGTAACGTATAGCACCTAATGGGCTCGCTAATCCACCATTTACAGGCTCAGAAGATGAGCTAATACATACCATTACTTCGCCGTCTTTCATTCTTTTATGGGCGATGGATTGATCCTCTGAGATCACTTCAAATCTAAATTTACAATCAGATTCTGTATCTAGTATGGCAAGGGCTTCTGGCAACCATGTAGCTAGTGAGTCAGCATTGGCAGCCAACTTTACACTAAGAGGTGTGTTTAAGCTGGAGTGCTCGTTAAGTGCATCTACGTTTAAAGCAACTTCTAACTGCAGGACTTGTTGTAAATGATTAAGTAAACGCTTTCCAAGAGCGGTTGGCCGCGGTGGCTGCGTTCTAATAATTACAGGCTCTCCAAGTTTGGCTTCGAGTTGATGAATACGCCGACTTACTGCCAATTGCGTAATAAATAGCTTTTTAGAGGCTTTTTCAAACCCGCCTTCACTAATAACCGCCGACAGTGCATTGAGTAGTTGATAATCAATCATGAGTTTTACGCATATAACCCTAAATGTATTCATTGGATTTGTAACAGAATTATCAATACCCTGCAAGGCATTGAATAATTGAGTGGATTTTAAGTATGTCGTTTTTTATCGGGTGTGGTGCTGGGGCTAAGTTTAATTATTGCTATTGGCGCGCAAAATATTTGGATTTTAAGCCAATGTATGGCTGGCGCTAATCGGTTTGTTTTAGCCACGGTATGCATTATTTGCGACGCGGCTCTTATTTTAATAAGTGTATTTGCAGCAAATGAATTACAACAATTATTACCGGGCTTACTGCCTTGGTTAACATGGGGCGGTATTGCGATGCTATTGTACTTAGCGTATGGATCTGCAATGCGAGCGATTAAAGGGACTTCAGGTTTAAAGATAAGCCAAGTAGAAAAAGTAAACTGGTGGGGTACTGCCCTTTCGGCCTTTGCAATCAGTTTGCTAAATCCACATGTGTATTTAGATACCGTGTTATCACTTGGCAATATTGGCGCTTTACAACCAAACCCAATGCATTTTGCACTTGGCGCTTGTGTTGGGTCAATAATTTGGTTCAGCACCTTAGTGCTTTTTGCACCTAAACTTAAAAGTATATTAAGTTCATCATTAAGATGGCGAATATTTGATACCACAATTGCAGTTATATTATGTTTTGTGGCGTTTGGGCTTTATAACGTACCTAACCAATAGTAAAAAAGCAGCGACTTTTTACAAGCGCTGCTTTTGTTTTATTCGCTTAGGCTAATGAGTTTTACAGTTAGCCTTAAAATTAATAATTTAAAACATTATTTTAAATAGTAAATCTCTCACTGTTGCTGGTTCAAACGGTTTGTCGCATATGGCATCCACTCCGGCTTGAGAGATGTTTGCTAGGTGGGTTTCATTGGCTTCTGAGCTCACCATTAAAATAGGAATATGCGAATAGCTATTTGAGCCTCTAACCGCTGCTGTTAACTCTCGGCCATCCATTTCCGGCATATTATAATCGGTTACTATTAAGTCAAACGCTTGTTTGTTTAGCTGCTCAATTGCTTGTTTGCCATTCTCAGCCTCTACCGGCGCAGGTATTCCCATACCAGCAAGCACCCGAATAATATGTTTACGAGCAAAGCGACTATCGTCAACCACTAATACGCGCAGCAAAGTAACATCAAAGTGTTCAAGCTCTACTTCTTGTTCGCTAATTATATCTAAGGTAGCTTTAAGCGCTCGGGTAATGGCTTCGCTCGTAAAGGGTTTAGGTAAAATAGCTAACACGCCCGATTGCCTTAATTGCTCAAGATACTTTTTATTACGCTCGCTCGATACCAACATAAATGCTTGCTGCTCTGTGCGCGGGTTCGATCTAATGTTTTGTAGCAGTGAATCGGCGGTGCCGTCAGCTAAGTACATACTGCTAATAACTAAATCTGGTTGGTAATTTGCAAGCAGGGTTAAAGCTTGGGTTTGTGTAGTGGCGGTTTCTATTTGTTTTACACCACTTTGTATTAATGATTTTATGATCAGTTTTTGCTGCACTTCTGAAGGCTCGACCAATAATATTGATAGATTAGCTATTGCAGTTAAGTCACTCATTTATATCTCTTTATTATTATAATCTTGCTGTTTTTATAAGGAGCTAACACTCGGTTTAAAACTTTAATTACTCTGAATATATTCAAGCGCGGTCATTTTTTTATAACTTACATTTGGATGTAAAATATGTGCTGGGTGTGGATCTACAACTTCTAACGCAATATTGTATTCGCGGGCTATTTCCAGCGCCATTTGGGTAATGTTAACGCTAAACGATGTACCCATAAATACAATTTTATCGGCATTGACCATGCGTTGTTGTGCTTCGCTAATTTTATATAACTCGGTGTAGTATTCATCAAATAATAATACAAACGGTTTAAAAGAGTGATTAAGCACTGGCGCTTGGTTTTGAATATTAAACACCTCAAATAATGAGTTGTGTAAATGAGCCTCATCTACCTCATCCCAAGGGGTAATCACCGTTTCTACGTTTTCGCCTTGCTGATGAAACAGGGTCATTTGATCTAACCTGCCATGAACTGCAATATAGTTTTTATTTCCTGCTTTACCATCAAGCCCATCTATATTTTGCGTTATTAGGTTTTTATCTTTTAGCCAATAATGTACGTCGTTAGGGCCGTGGTTTCTATACGTTGCAAACCTGTGGTAATACCAAGCTAAAAACTCTTTAGGGGCGTTTTGATACATAGCGCGTGTGGCCATTTGCATTGGTGTATAATTTTTACTACCAATAGTCCAGTAACCATCTTCACCTCTAAAGGTAGGAATACCGCTGGCTGCGCTAACGCCCGCGCCTGTAATATATAACGTATTAATTGCTAACCTCTGCACTTACTATTTGAATCTAAGTTATGTAACATAAAATACTTAACTTACCTAACTGGCCTGCTTTTTTATTATTTGAGCGTTTAATTTTAAGTTGGGTAATCTATGCTATTGGCACTCATTCTTTTGATTTTATACATGGCTTGATCTGCGTGTTTTATTAATTGATGGTCTGTTTCTCCGTGGGTGGGGTAATTTGCAATTCCAATACTCGGAGATACATTTAATGATAGCTCATCTAGTTTAAATGGCTGTTGGAACTGCCCAATTATTTTTCTTTTAATAGCCGTGGTATCGCCAGCGCTACTTAAGCCCTCTAGCACAATCAAAAGCTCATCTCCGCCTAAGCGCCCTACTGTATCGTATTCTCTTACTACGCTTAAAAGCCGCTGTGCTATGTGTTGCAGTAACTTATCACCCATAAGGTGGCCATACGTATCATTAATAGCTTTAAAGCCATTAATATCAATAAATAATATCGAAAATAGTGTATTTTCTCTTTCTGCTTTTACTATTGCAGCCTGTAACCTGTCCATTAGTAATGAGCGATTTGGTAAACCTGTAAGCCCATCATGGCCAGCCATATAATGAAGCTGCTCTTCCATTTTTTTTCGCTCGGTAATATCGTGAGCAACTGCAATTCTTACTTGGTGATCTGATGACCAGCACACTGACCACAAAATATGAATTATTTGACCGTCTTTACGAACCCAGCGGTTTTCGAACCGTGAATGAGTTGTTTCGCCCGACAAAAGTGAAGCAACGGCATTATAAGTTTTATTATGATCGCCTTTATAAACGTAATCAATCATAGGCTTGCCTACTACTTCGGCAGCTTTATAACCAAATATTTGTTCAAACGCGGCACTTACAAATACAAACTTACCTACTTTATTTACCACGCACACAGCATCAAGCATTAAATCAAGCACATCTTCTAGTTCTATTAACTCATTTTTTGTCATACTATGTTTGCCTCTAAAGCAAGGTGAAGCTAGTTAAGTATTCAATATATTAACGTTAAAATATACTTGTAAAAATAGCAATAAATTGCTTTTGTAATCATGATTTTTTGTAGCAAAAGTAAAGTATTACTCATTGGTAGTTAAACTAAAACCCTCATTGCTGCAAAATAACGGAGTAATTATTATAACCAACGTGGTACTAATTCTTTATATTTTTTATATTGGGTGTTAAATATGCTCACTAAATGCTGCTCTTCAATCAACACCTGACGATATAACGCAGTAAGCCCAACCAGTAAACACACTAAGCTAAACACACTCGGCAATGCTAAAAAAAAGCCTAACTGCGCCGCAGCAACGCCTAAATACATAGGATTACGAGAATACGCATAAAAGCCGTTTACTTTTAGCTCATCGGGCCCTTGTGGGTCTATTCCTGAACGCCAAAGTGATGCCATATTAAAATGCACCACCATAGTTAATATAAAACCAACAGTTAATAAAGCATTACCTAGCATTACGCCTGGCCATGTATTTAACGGCACAAAAATTCCGAGGTAGTTATCGGTTGCAGGTATAAATACTCTTACAACACACACCAACCAAATAGCAGCTCTAAAAAAACGAAAAACGAAGTGATTCCACCAATTAGCGCAATATTTTGTCCCTGTAAAAATCACTCCCGATGGTGTATTGCTGTTTTTATAGAGTATTCTAACGGTGTAGAACCCCGCTACAAAGGTATAAAAAACGGCTAAATAAATGCGGGTAAATTCGATTAAGGACGCAGAGTCATTAATTAAAGGCTGATAGGTTATCAATATTAGTTACTCGCGGTGATTACTCAATTTTAATTATAAATTCATCATAGTATTCATACCGTTAAGAAACAAGGTAAACACAAATAATAAGCCAACTTTATGTTTAAGCCGGCTTATTAAAAGTTGCTTTAGGGAGCAGTTCAAAAGCTGTAGTTAAACCCCGCGTAATAACGCCTGCCCGAGTAGCTTGAGTTTAATAACCGTGCGTCACTATCATTACCTAAACGCGTAACCGACTCCGATTTGGTTAAGTTTATAATTGCTGCGGTAAAACTAAGGCCTTCGTATAAGTTAATTGAGGCATTAACATCAACTTGATCGTATGGGTCTTGGTACACGTTTAAGCCACTATTTAAGCCCAGTACCGTTTCGCCGCGCTTATTATATGAGGCACGTACGTTAAAATTGTCACCTTCAAAATAAACCGAAGTATTATATTGATACTTTGCACTGCCGATCAGTGGCGATTGCCCAAATGCTTCGCCGTCTACGGTTACTTCTGCTTTATTTGTTTTGTTATAAGTGTAGTTAGCGTAAAAACCAAAGCCGCTATCAAAGGCATGTTGCAAAAACACCTCGGCTCCTTTAGATACCGCGTTAGTGCCATTACCTACTGTGCTGTAAGGAGTAATATTTATATTACCCGCCTCTACTATACCGTCTTTACCTGCAAAGTTTTGTTGGGCGTTAATGACCACTGGTACTACAAAGTTATCAACTTTTTTATGAAACAGCGCTAAGCCAATTGCTGAGCCTTCAGCGTAATAATATTCGATAGATAAATCGGCTTGTACCGATATAAACGACTTTAAGTTTTTATTACCGCCACTGCCACTAAAGCCAGGTTGCTCGTTAAAATCGGCTCTGTCGGCTGCCCACTCGTCTGAAATATAACTAATGCGTTGCTGCGCGCCTAAATCTGCATAATCGGGGCGCGACATTACTTTAGCAACCGCGCCACGAATAACTAAGTCATCTGTGGCATCCCAGGCAATATTAAAGCTAGGCAGTACTTGGGTGTCAGTGTTTTGTTGCACTATAAGTTGGTAATCCTCTACTGAGCGATCATCACCGGTAACAGGCTCCCCTGTTTCATCATTGGTATGATCTAAAAAGTAGGTATATAAATCGGTAGAAGCACTCATGGTTTTGCTGCGTACAACCCGTACCCCTAAATTACCTCTAACTTGATTAAATTCAAAGTCACCTTGCAGATAAAAAGCCGCTATTTTTTCTTCTATATCGTATACAAAGTTGTCTTCCATACGGGTGTAAGGCACGTAGTTACTGGTAATCATATCGCGGTATTTATCCCAATCAATACTGGGCATTTGGTTTATATTAAAGCCCCCTGCAATATTGCCTTGGTTAATAAAAACATCTTGCGCTGCCGGCATACCGTTATTCCACTGGTAACTATCAAAGCGGGTTATGCCGCCCTCTTTGGCTTCCCCGGCGGCAATATCAAAACGAGGATCTAAAAAGAAGGTATTACCGGTTTCGCGGTGCAATGTGGCTTCGCGGTATTTTACGCCGGTTTTAATGGTTGTTAAAAAACCCCAATCGACGTAAAAATCCAGATCGCCTTGGTAGTAACTTTCTTCAAGCTCGCTGCGTACAAAGCTTGAGTTTGATGAACCCGGATCGCGCCCACCGCCTACGCCACTGAGTAAATTAGCCAGTGTATTTGGGTCTATATTGAGGGTTACATCGTTTTTACCAAGTTGCCAACCAGCATTTTGCGCTGCGTTTTCAATGGTTGTTGGGTTTTCGCTGGCATTTGAGCTTTTATAGGCGGCCTCCCAACTTTCTTCTGGGCCGCCTTTTGAGCGAGTATTGCCCGCAACAAAGCGCGCTTTAAAATCATCACCTTCGTAAGTTAAATTAAAATCGAAGGTATCTGAACTCGACTCCTCACGAACATAACTGCCACGCATCCACGGAAACTGCATGTCACCTTGTGCGCCACTCGCTGTAGCATCAAACTGCATACCATTAACAATCGTGCCCGATTCATCCAAGTTCACATCGGTTAGGTAATCGGGATTTAACGACCACTCTGGCATATCAATAACCGACTCAGTTCTGTTTTGCCCCAGCGTAAAGCCAAAATAGTTTAATCCTATTTCTACACGATTGGTTGGACGCCACTGCGTACTAAACTGTATGCCTTCACGTTCACGTTTTTCATTAAGTACCGAGCCGCGCACGACTTGTGGAAACCACACGCCATCATAATTATTACCATTGGTATCGGTAATTGTATCCCAACTATTATTGTTATTGACCGCGTTACCATTTACATCTACCGGTTGACCATCACCTGTGTAGCGCCATACATTGGCATCGGTGCCACCCGAGAGGGTACGATTGGTGCGTTCTTGGCGAGTATAACCCACTAAAAAGCCAAGCGTTTCGGCATCGTTTTTCCAAGAATATAAACCGGTTAGTTGTGGCTCACTGTTTTGCGTTACGTCACTGTATGTCCCTTCAACATTGAGCACTCCAGAATTTGCCTCCATGCTGAGCGGCTTACGGCTATGCATTAATACTGTGCCACCTACACCGCCTTCATCTAAACGCGCTTCGGGCGATTTATATACCTCAACACTGGCTATCATGGCTGAAGGGAGTAGCGTGTAATCAAACGAACGCGAAGGCTCACCTGGTGACGAGGCAATAAAATTACCGTTAAGCTGAGTAAAAGTAAGCTCAGACGACAAACCTCGAATACTTACCGATGCGCCTTCGCCGCCATCACGTTCAATCATTACCCCTGGTATACGTTGCAATGAGTCGGCTACGTTTTTGTCTGGAAACTTACCAATATCTTCAGCGGTTATGGCATCAACAACTGAGCTAGACATACGTTTAATGTCGAGGTTTTCGGCCATACTGGAGCGAATACCGCGTACTTCTATTACTTCTATATCGGCATTATTTTTAACAGGTATGGCTGGTTGCGCCGCATACGCGCTACCTATTGCAGATAAAACAGATAAACACAGCGCTGATTTTATAAATGTTAATGCTGGTAGTGAAAAGGGGCGATTATTGCAAGTACTCATGACAGTGTGCGGTTCCGTTTTATGCGCTTTTGATACTTAGCGGCAGCGCTATCAATAAAGGTCAATAGCGGGTCAAAAATTGCTGCTAAGTCTACAGCGCCAAACTTAATGGCCGATTAATAAAGTCGATAACTTACTGAATAGCTTATGTAAATAACAAAGTGTAACAATGTTTAACGTTATTTATAAAAAAGCCGGTAAAACTTTTACCGGCTTGACGTTGCACACTATGTACTAAGTTGGGTTTTTACTTGGTTGGCTTACTTGGTTGGCTTACTTGGCAGTGGGCCAAGGATCTCAGTCATTAATGACGCAGGCGGTAAACCCATTTGCATTTTTACCGCCCCATTAGCATCGTGATAAAAAGTAGCGGGGGTTGCTCTGGCACCAACACTCATCATTATTTGATGGTTTTTCATTAATTGCGCATTTATCTGCTCAGGGGGATTTTTTAGCGGCTGTAATGTACGCGCTAAATTATCGTTTTCAAACTTTTTTAATACTTCTTCAGGGTTACTGGCACTCATAATAGCCGCCGCTTTGCCTAAACTGTCGGCTTTTAAAATACCCACTAAAATATGGCGTATTTGTACCTCTCCCGCATCCACCCAAGGACGCGCATTTTGCCAAAACTGTCTGCAGTAAGGGCAATTGGGATCGGTGAAGGTATAAATTACTCGCTTTGCCTTGGCTGAACCATCGACTATCCAATGGCTACTCTCTAATGTTTGCCAGTCTTTTTGCGCTTTAGGGCCTGTAGCGTAGTCGTTTGCCGCTTGCTCTCCTACATTATTACCATTGGCGTCAAGCATAGGGCCGGTAAATAAATATTGCTCGTCGGCGGTGATATATAAAGTAATAACTTGGCCTTTAAAGTCGGCAACATAGCCTTTCATGTTGGCAGGCGCTGCAAACTCGCTGACTATTTCGCCACCTTGCTCAGTAACTAACTTAAGGGGTGCTGGCAGTGCTTTTTGTTGAGCCAATATGGGCGAGGTAAACGCAAGTAATGGCAATAAATAAATTAACTTCATGAGGCATCCTTATTGTGCAGACTGTTGATTTATAGCTTGCATGTAATAACGCAAACTCGCGTGTGAGAGCTCTCCCATGTGACTGGTTACTAATTTGCCATCACTGCTATAAAAAAGCGTGGTTGGTAGCCCAGCAGCTCCGGATTCACGACTTACATTACTGTTTTGATCAAAAAACACATTGCGTAAGTCGAGCTGCTCAGCATTAATAAATTTTTGTACCGTAAATAAATCCTCTCCTTGGTTAACAAAAACAAAAGCTATATTAGGATTGTTTTTTTGCGCAGCCTGTAATACCGGCATTTCTTTACGGCACGGTGGGCACCACGACGCCCAAAAGTTAATAACGACAGGTTTGCCTTTAAATGACTGTAAATCAACCTCTTTACCACGCAGGTTATATACCGCAGATTGTGGCAGCTCAACCCCAGCTTTATAAATAGAGGCAGCAAAGGTAGGCACCATAATGGTAAGCAACGCGACAATAGCCGCTATGAAATAGGTTTTCAGCACTACTTTTTTGCCTCGCGCATACAGCGCCAACACAAGCGCACCCGCCACCCAGCCATAGGTAGGCATAAAGCCGCCATCACTTATATTAATAAGTTGCCACCAGTTTTCTTGATACGCATCCCACATAATCAAAACAAACATTAATCGCGCAACAATAAAGCCCACTACAAATGCTTTAAATACAGTGTCTAAAATTGCTTTTTGCTGTGGTTGCTTACGAGTTTGTAAATAAGTAAGCAACCAAAATACGCCTAAGCCTAATAAAATAATAAGCTGCGAAATGGCAATAACAAACGGCCCGAGTGAAATACTTAACATGGCTATAAATCTTCTTTAAATACGGTTAGCCGCTATAGTATACAAAGCGTTAATTAAGCCAATATTAAGAGCAAAAATTAATAGTAAATAAACACATAGCAGTTACTTCACCAATGGAAACAGGTATTCTAGCTAGGGTATTTTAAACAGGGTAGCGAGTATGTTTGTATTGTTAGTGGAAGATGATGACGTAATAGCCGACGCTATTTGTACTTACTTAACCCACCAAGGGCTAGCCGTTGAGCACGTTAGTACACTAAGCGCAGCCACTACTTATATGCAATCGAGCAATTTTGATTTATGCATTCTTGATTTAAACCTACCCGATGGTAATGGCATTAACTGGTTAAGCCGGCTGCGTGACAATCGTTTTTCGCTACCCGTGCTTATTCTTACCGCGAGCAATACCATAGATGACAAAGTTATTGGATTAAAAAAAGGCGCCGACGACTACCTGGTAAAACCTTTTGATTTAAGAGAGTTATTAGCGCGGCTATTAAGCTTAAAGCGCCGCGCAAGCGATAGGCTCAGCAATACAATTACTCACGGCGCACTGCAATACGATTTAGAGCAACATAAAGCATTACTCAATGGCACGCTTGTTTGCTTGTCACGTAACGAGGACTTATTACTGCAAACCTTTTTAAATAGTCCGCAACAAATTTTAACCCAAAGCCAGTTAAAAAATGTACTTTATGGCGTGTGCGATGATGTAGCGAGTAACGCACTTAACGTACATATTTTTAATTTACGTAAAAAACTAGGCGCACCGGCAATAGAAACCATACGTGGCCTAGGCTTTAGATTAGGCACAATAGAGGTGAGCCACTAATGAGCTTGCGGTTACGGTTAACGGTATTGGTTGCAGCGGTATTTTTAGGCTTTTGGCTTATCGCCAGTGTGTGGATGATATCGGGGTTAAACAATAAGTTAGAGGTTAACTTTGATCAGCGCCTGCGCTCAACCGCTTTTATGTTAGGTAACATTTTAGCCCACGTACCCAAAGATGCGCTCAGTAAAAGCCTCCCTGATATTATAAATGCCAGTGGGGTAAACACTGAAAAAAGCCTAACCTGTCAAATTAGCTCCCTGCAAGGCAGTATAATTGCCAGCAGTAACAGCCAATCGTTTCCCAATCAGCCTAGCTTAAACCAAGGTTTTAGTTATTTAAGCTCTGAGCAAGCGCAGTGGCGTACATTCACCTTAATTACTGCGCAATATAAAATTACCATTGCCGATAAAGTGGCCGAGCGCGATGTGCTCTATCACGACTTGCTCATTAGCATACTCATTCCACCGGCGTTAGCTATTTTTGTTGCCCTAATATTACTTTGGTTTGCAATTGGCACAGGAATACGGCCAATAAAGTTATTAATACACGCGCTTGAAAAACGCGGCAGTCACGACTTAGAACCGATACAGTTAAACCAGCCTTTAAAAGAACTGCAACCGCTTATAACTAGCCAAAATGCCTTAATGGCCCGCTTAGCAAAAGGGATCAGCCGCGAAAAACACTTTACCAGTAATGCCGCGCATGAGCTAAGAACCCCACTAGCGGGTATTTTAGCGCAAATACAATTAGCTGAGCTTACGCAAGATACCACCCAGCAAAAAGCACTAGGGCAAGCTAAAAAAAGTGCGCATAGATTAAATACTATTTTAGACAATCTACTGGTGTTAGCCCATGTAGATGCCGACACGCCGCTAAACATTACAGAGCCTTGGGAGCTTGATTCGTTAATTACTACTGTGGTAACAGAATCAAACAACAATAACGCCCGCTTAACCTATAATATAACAGCAAGCCAGCCAGTGTACTGTATTCCCAGTGCCATGCTCACTATAGTGTGTCGTAATTTACTTGATAACGCATTTAAGTACAGCAAAGCGAATACACCAGTCATTTTAGCCGCTAATTTAACAGCCACAGCACTAAAAATAACCATTAGTAACCACGCCTATATTAACCAAGCTGACTTAGCTAATATGGCAACTCGTTTTTGGCGTAAAGGCGCAGCAAACGGCGCTGGGCTTGGCCTATCAATTGTGGCCAGCATCGCCGAAAAGTACCAAGGTTCGCTCACCCTTAAAAATAATAATGCGTTATTTATTGCCGAATTTACCGTGCCCGTTAAGGTAAATAACTAAGTTACGAAGTAACCTGATGTAACAACCTTCCTTTTACTGCATGTTTTTTTTTAAGCTAATAGCTGTTTTATTAAAATATGCTGAGCACTTGCTAATACATGCTCAGCAACCCGCACACTATCTCGCGCTAAGTACTAGCTGCGGCCAATATTATTAATAAAAACGAATATTACTAAGCGTACTGTTAATCAGCTTTAAAACAGTACGCTTAGCAGTTAGCCACAACTACTAGTTAACCTTACGTACTTATCGGCAAGCTCATCAATAGTTTCACTATGGGTTGGGTCTGGCTTAATACAATCAATTGGGCAGACACTTACGCAAGTAGGCTTATCATAATGACCTACGCATTCAGTGCATTTACTGGGATCTATTTGATATATTTTAGCCCCCATATAAATAGCCTCATTAGGGCACTCTGGATCGCACATATCGCAGTTAATGCATTTACTATTTATGAGTAGAGCCACTTTTTAGCCTTTCCAATTAAAATCCATATAAAACATATAGATAAAATAAAAACAGATGCAATTAGACTGATTTTAAAACAACTTTAGTTTAATAAAAACCACTGTTTTTCATTAAATCGTAGCACACATTCGTAACACACCATTTTATTTTTGGGTGTAAATTACAGCCGCGGATTATGCCTATTTTTCTCTGTTGCTTTGTTGATCTTAATCAATAAAAATCGCCACAAGGCCTTTACTTGTAAAGGTTATAGCAAAGCTAATAAATTTTTATCTAAATCGTCCTGTGGTAGCGCTTACACATAGCTATATACCGCTGTCTTTGCTTACAAAACCTATAAAGAGCTTTTACTAGGTGGTGCAGATTGATTTCTTATAAAAGCAGGGATATCAAAAATATCAGATGCTTTTGGCTTAGTGGTAACTACTTTAGAGCTTGACTCACTTTTAGTGTCATCAAGTATCATTTTTGAACTCGCGCCCGTAGCAATAACCAGTAGCTCATAATTGGTTGCTAAGCTTTCTATTTTTGACACACCACAAATAACTAACGCGTTTGGGCTAACCTGCTGACGCACGGTATCGGTAATGAGGTTATAACTACCCAGTGAAATTTCATCTTTGCAGTTTACTTGCACAATAACGCCAGTACTTGATGACATATCAACTTGGTTAACCAGCGGGTTGTTAAGTGCCCCATCAAGCGCAGTAGTTAGCTCGCTTTCTTCATCGCATTTACCGACACCTAATACCGCATCGCCCTGGCAATCCATAATTTTAGCAAAGTCATTTAAATCAACGTTTATTAGGCCTTGAAAGCAAAGCATATCGATTAGTGACTTGATCAGTGAGTGAAGTATTTGGTTTGAATGTTTAAACGCATCGAATAATCCTATATCGTTACCAAGCACCTCAATCAGTTGATCGTTAGGGAGCGTAATAACCGCATTAGCATGCTCTTTGAGCTCATTTAGACCAGCTTGCGCTATATTATTTCTAAACTGCCCCTCACTACTAAATGGCAATGTAGCAACAAATATAATGGGCTTACCTTGTTCATTAGCAAGTTGAGCAATATACGGGCTGGCGCCAGTCCCAGTACCGCCACCCAACCCTGTTGCACACAGAATTATATCGCAGCCATTAATAAGCGTTAAAAGCTGCTCTTTACTCTCTTCTGCCGCTTGCAGCCCAACTTTAGGGTCTGCTCCAGCACCGTAACCATGAGTGAGCTCTTCACCTATAAGTACCGCTTCATCACTTTGCGTATGCTCAAGTACAACTTTATCGGTATTTACGCTGTACAAGAATGCCTGATCAGACTCGCGTTGTTCAAAAATACTGTTAAGCGTATTACAGCCACACCCACCAATACCAAATACACCGATTGATAAACCATCATTTTGCTGAATTAATTGAAACATAACTACTCCTTAACTTTTAAAGGAGCATAACAAATAGGTGCGTCAACTTTTGACGCACCTAAGTTTGAAATTAATCAAAGATAGTTTGTAGTAGCAGCTTTAAGCTTGCTAACAATTCTTTGCCGCAGCTTTTCAGGTTTAATAACTTCCAGCCAATGTGCACATTTAAATAGCTCATCAGTGAGCTGCTCGGTATTAATAGTTTGGTAGGTAAGTAATACGTTTTTATCGTCAATCTTTTGCTTATCAGTCAGCTCCCCAAGCTCAATAAAGCCTTGATTAACCGCCGAATGAATAGGTACTTTTACAATTAACTCAATCGCTTCTTGCTTCATACCTTTATTAATCGCACTGCGTAACGATTTTAATTGCTCAGTGCTTGGCTCACGTCGTGTCTTTTGCAAAATGTGTACATTACGAATGCGGTAAACCGGCATTTGATAACACTTATCGTGAAGCGTCCCCACCATAAACTGCGCCATTAACACACCGCCTTGCTCAACTATGTTATAAAAACTCAACTCAGCAAACTTTAACCAATGTGCCTCATCGTAAAGTACTCTATAAAGCTCAGCGCTCACTGCACGCTTATACTTAATCGCATGCTCAATTTGCTCAACTAACTGAGTATCAATATTCACTTTTAAAGACGGTTTTTGAAGGGTTGCAAGCCAATCAGGTACATGGCCATTAAAACGCTTAAGAGCCTGCTCTGCTTTAGTATGCACAGAGCGTTTAACATCACTCGGGACTGATTGCGGTAGTAACTGCTCCAACAACAAATAATGCTCTGCCACTTCGCTGCTCATTACTTTTGAGTTACTACCTCTCCACTGCGCATTGATTGACCAACCATAGGGCTTACTACGGGTATCTTTTTCAAGGCCAAAACAACCTTGATCGTAAAGTGATTGTAGGTCTCGCTGGAGCATCCGAGTTGTTACTTTAAAGCCTTGATTTAGTAGCATAAGCTTCAGCTCAGAGGTTGACCTACGAAAAGGTCTAACGGGTATACAATCTAAAATAATTTCGTATCGTAAAACTTGCATGATTGATTCTATAAATTAAATACTTATACTAAAGACACTAATTAACAACTTTTCTTGGTCATCAAAACCATATGGTTGAGCATCTTCTAACAAGCTATATCTAACACTAACTTTTGCTTTACCTTCTAACTGTGTACTAAGGTAATCTAATCTTTTGTCTATTAAATCACTTGCTTTTGTACTTTTTAGAGTTTCTTTGAGGCGCCGAACACTAACGATATAGCCCGTTTGTAAACGCTTAGATCCATGTTCGGCATCCGCCAAAGTATAAATCCTCTTTGCCTCTTTCAACAATTCCTTTTGACTAATGGAGCGTTTAACTTCGATAACATGCCTTATTCTTTTTGATTTACGACTGACTATTGCTATGTCAAACTTACCACCAATTCTTAAATCTTGATCGTTGCTGGTTTCGATAAGCCCAAAACTCCCTAATACTTCTCGAACTGGTATCTCTAATCTATAGCCAAGATTTGGGAATTTATCACATAACGCATTTACTATACTCACATTAAGAAAATACTCTGGCATTTGCCTATATGTGACCCCCGTTAATTGATGCGCTTTTTCTAAACTGTCTTGAATTGAGTCTAAAATTGTATCCTGAACTTGTATCTTAGTTGCTTTAGTCATTATTCTTCCTTTGAATTGATTTTTTAAAATATCACTACACTTTAATAATAGTTAAACAAACCCAATTCTTTGCTTCCCACCTTCTTTTAGGTCGTTTTGCTCTTGTAAAATCGATAACATTCGCTCTTGAGTCATGCGCTTTTTTGAAAACTTCATTTGCCTTTTTACAATCGCAAAGTCACCTGGTGTGAGCTTTGTAAGCTTGAATAACTCATGCATTAGATGCTTATTTAACACTCCAGGACCTAATGTATCTTTAAATAATTGCTTAGCCTGTAGCGGAGTCAAATAGGTTAAACTTAAATTAAAATCAAATCGCCTCATTACCGCTTTATCTAAATTTTTAGCAAAGTTAGTTGCGGCAAAAAGTGGGAGTTGAAATTGCTCCATATAGCATAGTAATTCATTAACTGTTTGCACTTCCCAATTTGCCGTTGCTTGTTCGCGGCTGCACAACAAACCATCAGCCTCATCAATAAATATTGCACTTCCTTCTTGTGTAGCTTGTTTAAATAGTTGAGCAATATTTTGCTCACTTTCGCCAACCCACTTGCTTAATAAGTCTGATGCTTTAACTGAAATAAGTTTGAAATCAGCTTTTTCGCATAAATAATTTACAAAAGCTGTTTTACCTGTGCCTGGCGGGCCAGTTAGTAGAGTTCGTGAACTCGAATACTCAATTACAGCCTCTTCTACCTGTTCGAGTGATGCATATTCAGACTCTATATTCACCATTTTAGGGTTAAACTTTTGCGCTGCTTGATAAGTTAATTCATGAGCCGAAAAGCCGCATGCAGTTAAGGTATCTTGAATATTCTCTTCTATGCATTCACGCGCGGTTTGTGCTTTAAATCCGCATAACCTAGCTACATGTACAGCTTTAGCGATATGAGCTGGAAGTAAGTTTTGTTGAGCTGCTAATTTGCTAATAAAACTGTTACCAACACTTAAGCCTTTAACATATTTACCGATCATTTTTTCTTTAGTCGTTTTACTTAGTTCAGGAATTTCGTAAACAATATTAAATCGCCTAATAACGCTTTGTGGTAAATCCTCTAAATGATTAGTGATCCAAATACTCACTACAGGGTGATTTTCAATGTAAGTATGAAGTAATTCCTTTGAGAAGCTTTTAGAGAATAAATCACGCTCAAAAATATTTTCACACTCATCCAGTAACAGCATTGTTTTTTTACGCTTGCCAACCAACTTACTCACCACATTAAAGTGCTCTAAACGCAACTCAGAACTTGCACTTCGGCTATCGAGCTCGTTTGTTGGGCTTATTAAATTACTACCTTTAGCTTGCACCTTAAGCAACTGCGAACCACACGCTTGCGCTATATATTTCGCCAATGAAGTTTTACCCGAACCTGGCACACCATAAAATAAAATACTTAATGCTTGCCCACCCGTCTTAGTCGCATGTTGCGTAGCTTTAAGCAAAGTATTTAAATCTAAGTGAGATAAATCAGCAGCGCTAAGCTCAGAAGCTTCACAAGGAGAGACCAAGTTAGATAAAATATCACTTTCACTATTTAACTTACCCTCGAGAAGACTTTTAGCAATTGCGTTTGGTAATATTAGAAACTCATCTTCCCCAGCAAATATCTCCATATCCATTGAATACATGCCAGATTCAATAATTAATCCAATTTGCTTGTTGAGTAGTGCTTCATCAATACCAATCACATAAGCTATTTTTTCTAAAATAACGCTCGCGTAATCGTCACGTAAGTATTCGACAAGTTCGCGCAATGGCTTACTGAGCGTCATACAGCAAGAAAAAATAACTAATGGAGTTAACGCTTTTGGTAGATCAAACGCTTTACAAAATATATGCACATTTTTTTGTAACGTTTTAGGCATTGTGTTTATTGCTAAATGATCTAATCGCAAGATCAAATCATCAGCATCTAAGCCCTGTAAATTTGTATAGCTAAAGCCCGAAATGTTACATAAAGCCTTTTTAAATAGCTTATCTTGCCAAAGCTCTTCTACGTCGAACTCTTCTAATAATTCAGTGGAAAAGTGTGCCACAATACGTTTTAATTGAGGGGTTGTGTTCATGCTATGTACCTAGTTATTGTTAATCAATGAGTACATAGTAGCTGGGTGAAATATTTTTAGATCACGTAAGAAAAGCAAACACAAAACGGCATAAGCCATTGAACTTAAAGTAAATAAAAAAGGTTTTTCTTTTTTTATTTAGAAAAACAAACGTAAAAAAATAAGTGTTTGTTTTATAATGAATATTATAGCAATATACAGACTATAACGTTGAAATGGACTTTATATGGAAGAAGTTAATTTAAAACCAGGCTCGGTAGATAACCCTATTGTTTTAAAGAATAAGCATCAAAATACTAAGCTCACCCAAAAGCATCTAAAAAATAGTAAAATCTATATACATAGACCACTACTTCAAAAATATACTAAAAATAACAATGGTGAGAAAGGGTTTTCTTTTGACAAAGCTCCCGATAGTTTTGAATCTTTTACCAATAACGTGATTTCAAATCCCAATTTGAAACCTATTGATATTAAAGTAGTTTTAGGATTATTTAATATCTTGGATCAAATCAGTGCAGGTGAAGGAGTTGTTTTTATTTGCAGTACAAATGAACTTGTATATCAATATTATGGTGAAGATAATTTAGAGGTTCACTTTACAAATATGCACACCGCCGATATTGAACTGACTCCGCTTCATGAACTCATATCAAAAAAGCTCAACTCAAAAATTAGTAACGACAGCTTAAACAAGGTTTTAATTAGACTTGATAGCTTTCACTATATAAATGTCACGCCCATTACTTACCAAAATTCGGAACTTGGTATCAACGATAAATCATTAAAAAAAGGAAAAGCATATCTAAAATTTATAGAGATTAACGATATGATGAACTCTAAATGCTTAGAAAAAATTTGGATTTAGGGAAGTATTTAAACTTTATTCGAATTACATGAAAGGACACGAAATATGAACATAGATGAATCAAAATTATCAAGTAGTGAATTAGCAGCAGCTTGGTTTAGAGCTAACCCTTCTTTTGAAAAATCCAGTAATTTATTGGCTATTCATATATCTACTTACTATAAAGCAGGTACTAAAAAATGGCGTCGTGATTCACCAGTAAAAATAGTCTTTGGTAATAATGGAGAAGCTGGTCGTATTTCTGTGACTCCGAAACCTAATCAAAATAAAATAAAAGTAAGATTTGTACCTTTAAATAAAGAGGATCGAATTACCTCATTCATTGATACAGCTAGGTTCCAATCTATTGATATTTCACTTACGAAAGGTCAAAGTAAAGATCTTTCTACGATTGAATTAGTTACGCCAATTGACCATACATCATTAACTGAATCTTTGAATATGATAGATCAGATTATTAATAACTTTGACTTCAGAGACTTCGATAAAAAAAATCTAGAATTTAGCACTATGCTTAAACTTAATGAAGAGGCAATTACAGATGTTATTACTGCTACAGAAATAAGAAGAAAGTGCCCAGAATTTAATACAATGGTGTTAAATGAAGCTCAAATGGAACAACGTTTTCAACAATGGTTACAACGTCAAAATATAAAATGTAATGCTCAAGATCGTGATGGCTTATTTCGCAGAGATGTTACTTTCACAAAAGGCGATATTTACACAATTGCAGAGTTAAAACATACAAGCTCAACTAGACAAGACATTGAAGCCGCAATAGGCCAATTACTGAGATATCAGCTGTATCCATTAGCACAAAAACCAGGCGATGAATTATTGATAGTTTCCGGTAACATTCCTGAAAAAGAAGATATTCAATGGCTTAAACTAATTAAAGAAAGGTTAGACTTACCTCTATCTTTCTTATACGAGTCAGAAGGTAAGAACGATTTTTTAAGCGTTGAAGATTAATATCTAGTATCAATATCCAACCACATAAAAACCACTCCTGGTATTTAGCTAATTAATATAAATTAGCTAAATACTTTTATAAAACAGCCTCCGATGAGGATACCCCAAAAATATTGAATGTATTTGCAAATATATGAGAAGCTTAAAATAGGTACACGGTATTGAGAAACTTTCGTGGTACTTACAGTACAAATATTAAGACAGTATTATTTCATGTTGTAGTTGCGTAACTCTGTTGCCGAATGCATGCAGCAGAGCATCACTATTTAAACCCCAACGACCACTAAAAAAGGCACTACAATTAGCAAACTCTTGTCTATTTTACTCCAATATAAAGTACGCTTTTCTCCTGTATCTACTGTGATAATTTCACTTTGAATCGAGTCAACACCATCAGCACCGGCAAAGAACATTAGGAAATCCTTTAAGTAATTTACCCCTGTGCAGATAATTAGTTTTGGCTGATACTGTTTACGAAGAGCAACATAAAACGAGAAGCGATTAAAAAAACACCAGTTATTAAATAGGTATTTACTAGCAAACCCCGTTACTGTATCAAAGCCATGTTGATGCCATAAATCGTCAGCAGTAGAATTAAATGCGATAGGATATAAATTAAGCTTAAACAACTCTTTACCTGATAACTGCGCTACATTTCGATAAGACGCTAGTTGCTGGTGTTGGATAACCTGATAAAGCTTAGCAAATCTCACTCCATAGGGGTAACTAATACTATCTTCCCAGTCAAAATCTGTTTTTTTAACTGGTATAGCACTTCCTTGCATCTGCAACTTCAGACGCTCATAGTATTCATACGCAGCGGCTGACTCTAGCCCCCACTCTATACCACACAACCAAATATCAGCTTCTGGATTACCACCATCACAGCCGCTAAAAGAGCAAACCCAGGGTTTTATTTTTTCCAACATTACTTATCTCCAAAGCCCTTTTATTACGTAGTAAAAAAGTTAATACTAAAATCAGCCCTAGCTATAAAGTATTTCCCTTTCAAGTTATAAAGATCTACGCCTCTTTATTCGCTTTCACATTTTGCGCTTGCTCAAATATTTCTTTATAAACTTCATCGCGGCTAATTGGCGGGTACTTAAATTTAGCGAGTATTAAAATCAGCTCTACTTTGAGCGATGATTTAATATCATCGCGGTTATTCCAATCAACAAATTTTACCTTGTCGTCTACAATTACTTTTACCGCTTGGGCGAGCTCTATTAGCTTATCTTCGGGGTAGTCAAAGTCGTATTTAACGGCAAGTGCTTTTAACGCGTCGTAAAAGCCTTTTTCTTCAATATCAATACCTAGCTCATCACCGGCGTTCATTTCGTCGCGTACGCTGTAAATCATATCAACCATGCTTTCTGAAAAGTCATCAAGTACGCTACTTACCAGTACGTCATCTTCTTTTCGCTCGTTGTAGCGCTGTACCAGCGATTCAAAGCGTTTAGTAAAGTCGATACCTTGGGTTTGGTTTACTTTTTTAAGCTCGCCTATGGCTTTGGCTAGCATTTGTTGCAGTATTTTTATTTTGGTATTGGGGAGTTTTATTTTTTCTATTTTGGCGATGTAGTCGTCATTAAAAATGTCGATTTCGCCGCCGTCTTCATTGCCGAGTTTAAATACCTCTTCTACACCGTCGCTTTGCAGGGCTTCGCTTATCATTTCACGAACTTTGGCGTTCATTTGCGCAGTATCGGGCGCCTCACCTTTAGTTAGTTTGTAAATAATGGAGCGAATAGCAAGGTAAAAGTGAATGTGGTTACGCTCACTTTCGTTTATTTTTTCACTACCACAACAAACATCGTAAGCGGCTTTTAAACGCTTAACTAAATCCATAAAACGCTTTTGGCGTTTTTCGGTAATAAGTGCAAACTCAGCGGCGTGGTTTAAGCAATTAAGCTGTGCAACGGCTTCACCGGTAAAGTATGGGCTGCTGTCAAATTTATGAAATAGCTCTGCAAGTAACGCTAAGTGGTTTTTTACTTCTATAACCGAGGCGGTAATATCTTCAAAATTGGTTTCATCTGTTTTTGAATACTGCGCTAACGCTTTATTCATTTCAGATTTAATACCAATGTAGTCAACCACTAGGCCTTTATCTTTACCTTCAAACTGGCGATTAACCCGCGAAATAGTTTGTATTAAGCTGTGCTTTTGCAGTGGCTTATCTATGTACATGGTGTCTAAAAATGGCACGTCAAAACCGGTTAGCCACATGTCTACCACTATGGCTATTTTAAAGTTTGAGTTTTTGTTTTTAAATTGCTTATCAAGCTCTTTACGCTCGTCTTTACTGCTAAGTAAATTATATAAGCGCTCAACGTCGTCTTTGCCACGCGTCATTACCATTTTTACTTTTTCAGAGGGGGCGGCAATACGGCCTTCGCTAATAGCGCGCTTTCGCTCGGTATCCGATAAGTTTTGCGCGTTATCCTGCTCGTTTAAAGAGTCGACAACATCAAACCACTGTGGGCGCAGTTCTTCTAGTTCTTGATACAACTGATAAGCAATCCCGCGCGAGCTACACACAAACATAGCCTTACCTGCAACCGTTGAGCATTCATCAACACGTTTTTCGTAGTGCTGCACAAAATCTTTTGCTAACACTTTAATGCGATCAGGGTCGCCTAAAATGCTATTCATGTTGGCGGTGGCTTTTTTGCTGTCTTCTATTTGCAGCTCGTTACTGCCTGCATCGGCGCATTCTTTGTAGTAAGCCTCAATTTCTGCCAGCTTGCTATTGTTTAAACACACCTTGGCGGCGCGGCCTTCGTATACAATGCGTACGGTTATTTCGTCTTTAACTGACTCCGTCATGGTGTACGAGTCAACCACTTCACCAAATACATCTAAAGTCGCATCTACTGGGGTGCCTGTAAAACCAACATAGGTGGCATTGGGCAGTGAGTCGTGCAGGTACTTTGCAAAACCGAAGGTCTTTTTCACCCCCTTTTCTGTAATGGTAATTTTTTGGTCAAGATTTACTTGGCTACGATGCGCCTCATCAGAAATACAAATAACATTAGTACGGTCGGTTAGTAGCCGAGTGTCTTCGGTAAACTTATGAATAGTCGTTAAAAACACACCGCCACTGTTACGGCCCTCTAATAACTCACGTAAGTGAGTACGGCTGGTCACTGTTTTTACCGTGTCATCGCCAATATAGGTTTTAGCATTACCAAACTGCTGCGAGAGTTGATCGTCTAAATCGGTTCGGTCGGTAATTAAAATAATGGTCGGGCTTTTAAGCTCAACACTTTTCATCAGCAAGCGCGTTAAAAATTGCATGGTGTAACTTTTACCGCAACCCGTTGCACCAAAGTACGTACCGCCTTTACCATCGCCTTTTGGTTTTAAATGCCGTTTTATATTTTCGAACAGCTTATTAGCCGCGTAATATTGCGGATAACGCGGCACAATTTTTATCTCTTTTTTACCGGCGTTTTTATTGTCAGAATCAGGGAAGAATATAAAGTTGCGCATTACATCGCGCAAGCGCGCTTTGTCAAACAAGCCCTGCAATAAGGTATGTAACGAGTTAATACCCTCTTGCGTGGTGAGCTCTTGCCCCGTTATTTTTCCCCACGAGTAAAAAACTGATACGGCGCAAATAAGTTACCCATTTTGTTGTTTACGCCATCGCTTATAACGCACAAGGTATTAAATACAAATAACTGAGGAATAGCGCGTCTGTAGCGCACCGTTAACTGCTCATACGCTTCAAAAATAGGCGCTTGCTCGCGTATTGCGCTTTTAAATTCAAACACCACCAGTGGCAAGCCGTTTACATATAAAATGCCATCGGGAATACGCAGTTCAATATTGTCGTAACTGGTGGGGCTTTCTATTTCTAGCTGGGTAACAAAACGATAAATATTATCGTCTTGCAGATAAGTAACGCTTGCTTCATTCACGTTATCGAGAGCCATATTATCCAAAGCAGCCATAGCACTGCCTGCTACTAGGCTACTTTTAATGCCTTGCTCAACGTTGTCGTAATCAAGCAGCTGAATATATAAATCTTTTTGCGCCGCACTGCCTGCTACCATTCCACGCTCGCGGCTTACTTCCCGTTTAAGCAAAAACCCATCACTTAGCCACTTACAAAAGGTTTTATTACTCTCATATAAATCACTGGCAGGCAGCTTTTCGAGCTTTGCAATAATTGAGTCTACTTCGCTGGTAGTAATGTTATTTTTAGCGTAACGCTTGGTTAAAAAAGCACGGAGGTCTTCTTTAATTAATACATCGCTATGGTTGCGGTTGAGCTCACCACCGAGTAAATGCGGGTAGCCTTGCTCGCCTAATAACTCAACCACCGCTTGTTCTAATTTGGCTTCAGTAAATTTCATCTATTTAGCACCGTCCGCTGGTTTATTCATGTTAGTTATTATTTTTTAAACGTTTATTTTTAGCTACAATGCGGGAAGTATTCTCGCAACAACTTCATCATATTTCGTTTTTGCTTAAACTTCTTAGCCAATGTAGTAATCATTTCATATAATAGCGTGCAGTCGGCATTTTTGTCTTTTAAGCTTTTTTCTATTTTAATTAATAAATTAGTTGCTTCACGATAAGCGTCATTATTAGTTTGTCCAATTATGTTATTAAGTGATTTGTGATACAAGTCAATCGACTCTTGTGGGTATTGCGCCATAATTAAACCAGCCAACGTTATCAATTGACTCGACTTAACCTCATGTTTTGCAGCCCATGAACGTGCTTTTTCAATGTCATTTTGATCAATATAAAAATCCAGTAATTCACTCGGATAATTAGTAAAGCGATAAGCCCCTTGGTTTGATTTAGCCCCTTGTTCTGACAAAGAAAGCAATAGCTGCTCTACCTTTTGCACAAACTGCGCATCAATTATGCCGGTTTTTTGTTGCAATACGTGTAAATCTTTAAAGCCATTAAAAATCGGGTTATCTACAAATAACTGCCACGCGATTGCCCATGCGGCTTTAAATTCTGACAATTCAAGGCGAAGTTCTATTTCATCGCGTTTACATGCAAGCACTTCATGTGGCTTACTTGCCCGTTGATACGCTTGCTTTAAATAGTACTCGGCATCTAATAAGTCATTACGCGCTTTGCAAAGTGCAGCTATTTTTAAATAATCAGCTGAATCATGGGCTGTTAGTTTAATTAAACGCAGTTGCGCTTGCCAATCATCCTGCCCTTGCGCTTGTTTTATTAATATCGACGTAAGGCGTGTAAGCGCGCTTTTTTGCCTCCAATCATCAAAGTCAACGCCCGCGTGCAGTCGCTTTTCTATTGCAGTTGTACACAGTGCTAAAAACAAGGTATTTACACTGGGTGTTATATCAAAGTCATGCGGTACTCTCGGGAATACATCGTATTTGTAGTCTTCAAAGTGTTCAAAAATCCACTGCGCTTTTTGCTCATCAGACCAAGGCAGTTGATTAAAAAGCTCGGTCAGGTTTTGGTTAAGCTGCTCTTCTAAATCAAAGCGAAAGCCGCCGGAGTCATCAATGTCTTCAAGTACGGTGTTTAAACGCACCACGGCTTTAAAATTTAACTGCCATTGCTGATCAACGGGCCGTTTTTCTATCGCAGGAAATATCATTTCAAACAGTGAGTCAGCATCAGCAAAATAGCTACGTACTTCATTCCAGCCCCATACTGATTTTTTAGGCAAAGCTTTAGTGATAAGTTTGCTTAGCTCACCTGTACTCATGGCTTGCTTGTCGTTTGACATCATAAATACCCATTTATCGTATTCATGCTCTGACTCATCTAAAAAACCCATGATTATATCGGTAAGTTCATTAGCCGGTTTATCTAAAAACCACGCCATTAATGCCCCGCGTTCGTTGCCTTGTGTTGTAGCATCGGCGTTTGCATTGGCTAATTCAGTAGCAGATAAACTATTAACTTTGAGCGCCACGGCAATGGCATGTTTACATACCTCTTGATAATCGGCTGCGGGGCACGTACAGCTTGCCATACATTGTCCGCTTTCACTATTTTCTAAGGTGACTTTGTATTTATACTGCCCCGCCACGCTCGCCATTGCTTGATCACCCACAATAAGTAACTTACTGACATTATTTGATGCGTACAAACCATAACCCAAATCGTAAGTTTTACTGGCCACGCGTTGCTCTATTTCATTTAAATCAAACATACTCATTCTTATTCACTCATTGTGTTAATTGGCAAAGCATGTGGTTAAAAAAGCGCGTAAGCCTTCTTTAATTAATACATCGCTATTATTACGACTAAGCTCACCGCCCAATAAATGCGGGTAGCCTTGCTCGGCTAATAACTCAACCACCGCTTGTTCTAATTTGGCTTCAGTCAATTTCATCAAACATCCTTATTCTTTTTATTTTGGCCTTTCAACGCTTAGCTAAGGTTATTAATCGACTATTTCTTCATCAGTGACTACATCAGGTATTTGTAGCTCGCCAGAGATGAGTTTGGGTAACAGAGTGTCGCGGAGTTTTGTTAATTTGTAACACTCTTTTCTTAGAGTAATTTTTCGCTCATATATATCTTCTAGTAAACGATTGAATATCTCTATAGTTTTTTTGCTTGGTACTAAAAGCTTTGTAGCTAATATTCCATTTGCACTAATATTTGGCTGTGCACTTCCTTGAGCGGCACTTAAGATACCTTCCTCTACTCCAGGCTGATTTAACGCACTAAATAAAAAAGGATTTCCTTTTTCCATCTTTGGTGTAAGTTTACAGACACGTTGGTTTAAATAATAAGCTTCATTGTCCTCGCTAACTAGAACTCCAAATTTACCAACAGTTGCTCCAGTCATAGCCATTATAATATCGCCATCATTAAGCAAAAACCGCTGAAGTTTATCGATTACTTCGGGTGAAACCCTATTAACATCATTAATAGCTACAGAGCGATCTGTAGTAATATTTTTAATCTTAAGAACAGCAAAACCTGTCTCTGAAAAATCTTTTCCTTTAAAAGCATATCCACTTAGCCCATCAGCAATGTCTTTAAAAGTACCTTCTTCCCAGCCCTTAGGTATCCAGCCTAGTTGTTCGTTGTGTTCAAACTCATTAGGGAAGTGGGCGTGGGTGTTGGCGTGTTGGGTTAATATTTTAGGGTTGGCGTTTAAGTTTGCTTTAACGGGTGTTTCAGCGGCTTTTTCTGATACTTGCTCTGCTGCTTGTGTTTGCGCTTGTAATTCGTGAGCGAGCGCAATGAGTGACGCTTTGCATTGTGTCGCATTTTCTAAACTGTTCAGTGCCACTAAGCGGCGCTGTGCTTTTTGTTTTAACTCATCAGGCAAGCGGCTTTCAAGGTTGTCTAACTTAAAATCAACGCTGGCAAGTAGATTGTCGAACACCGGATCAAAATCAACAAACCAGCTTTTGAACAACGCCTGCGCCATTTGCTCTAAGGTTTGGTTGGTTTTTTGGTTCAGGGTCAATTTACTAACATAATCCATATACACTTTAACAATATAATCTTGCATTGTCCTTTCGGGTAGCTCTATCTCTAGATTTCTTACAGCTTCTTTTGTAATGGTTTTAGTTACTGAGCCATTTGCAAAACTTTTCACATAATCTTCATTGAGTTTTAAATACAAATATACAAAAGTAGAATTAGCTTTATCGTCGTCAATTCTTAGTAAAAATAAATTCATTGCAAGTGAAACAGGACAATTAAGCTCAGGCATTAAATAGCTACTACCTGCGTTAGCTATTTTATTCATTATAATATCGCCCGCCTTAACTTTTGATTTTTCTAGAAAGTTATAAGCATGTTCAGAAATATATTTTAGATTAGAGTCAAAGTTATTCTGTTCGAAATTTGTAGTCCTTATCATTACGGCATAATCGGGTTCATCGAACAACTCTACATTTTCTTTAAGCTTTTTATACGCACCGTTCGCATGATAATCCGTCAATAGAGAAAGTAAGCTCCCTAGTTTAACTTTACTCCCCATAACCCAACGCCTCCAAATTCTTACGAATGGCTTTATCAAGCTCATCGCTTTGCTTCATTCGGCTATCAACAACACCCACTATTTGTTTATTCATCATCTTGGCCTCTGGCTTGCTGGTTAAGCAACTGTGCTTGTACGCGTTCGCGTTCTTTTTGTAGTTCTATGCGCAGCTCTTCTTCGCTGGGTAAGTGGGCTAAATATTTTGCGGCAAAGAGTTGTTTTTGGTCGCTCAGTACGGAGTATTTAACAACGGCTTCGCTTTTTTCACTGCATAAGACCAAGCCAATAGTAGGGTTATCGTCGCTGCTGGTGTGTAGGTCATCGTACAAGCGAATGTAGGTATCCATTTGGCCTATATCTTGGTGTTTGAGTTTGCCAATTTTTAAGTCGAGCAATAAAAAACACTTGAGTTTAAAATTGTAAAAAACGAGGTCGATATAAAAGTCTTCGTCATCAAAACGGATGCGTTTTTGGCGCTCTACAAAAGCAAAGCCTTTACCTAGCTCTAATAAAAACTGTTGTAGGTTATTTATAATGCCTTGCTCTTGGTCGTTTTCTTGATAGCTTTTGTCTTGCAGGTTTAAAAAATCTAAAATGTAGGGATCGCGAAGGTAGTCTTTTGCGGATTCTGCCAATACTTGTGTGTTTTGTTGGGCTTCATGCTCAACGGGTTGTTTTTCTTTGCTAGACAATAAGCGTTCGTAATATAGCGTACCTATTTGACGTTCTAAGGCGCGTACACTCCAGTTTTGTTGACTGGCCTCTTGCATATACCATAAGCGAGCATTTTCATTTTCAATGCGGATAAGCGTTGAATAATGCGACCAACTCAATTTGGCAGACACTGTCTGCCATTTTGAAAAGGCTAAATAAAAACTGCGCAGTTTATAAATATGAATGACCAAAAACATATCCAACAATTTTCACAAAACAGTGAATCAATAAACACACCTAATCCATTACGCAAATTAAGAAAGGCTGAAAGTGTGCTTAATATTGTTCAAGCTGACATTCCTCAACCATGCATCATTGTACCCGCGATATTAACTGCCGGAGAGGCTACGCTACTTGCTGCCGGAGCTGGCTCTGGAAAAACCTATATATCTCAGTATATCGCTGCGTGTGTTGCTGCTGGCACTACTAGTTTTGGTAATGAGCCGTGCGAAGCTAAAAAAGTTTTGTATATTGATGCTGAATTAGGTTTGCATCAGATACAAGCACGTTTTGGCAATATTTTTAACGCGATAGGCGCTGAGACTGGCGGCCAAATTTAAATCACTACTTTTAACATCTAATGATATTTAACAGCGCCGCTGTTATGATTAAACATAACTTCAACAATAATTAAGTTTTGAAATGATAAGCGGTTTTAATAATGCCTAATTACTCTCTTGATGATTTACGTTATTTTTGCACTATAGTGAAATTAGGTAGCTTTAAAAAAGCATCCGAAAGTCTAAATCTATCATTATCAACCTTAAGCCGCAGAATACGTTTATTGGAGCAAACTCTACAGTTAACCTTACTTAATCGAGACGCTCATCGCGTTACATTAACTCATACAGGGGAGCTATATTACGCTCGCTACTGCAAACTGTTTGAGGAAGTTGACGCCATAGAGCAAGCGTTATCTGATGAGAAGCAGCAACCAAAAGGTAAAATTAGAATTTCTGCGCCAATTTACATGGGCAAGCATTTTTTAAGCGCTATTTTTTGTGATTTTTTACTGCTGTATCCAGAAATACAGTTAGATTTACGTTTTTCAAATGACTTAATTGATATCGAAAAAAAAGGCATTGATATTGCTTTTAGAGTAAGAAACCCTGCTATTGATAATTGGGTTATTAGAGAGTTGAAACTCACCCATAATATAATATGTGGCCGCCCTAACCAAACCACTCATTTAATTACCCACCCTGAGCAATTAGAAGAACAACCCAAAGTTATTTGCTTTGGATTAGCCCCGTGGCAATTAAAAAATAAACTGACTAATGAAGTGTATAACGTTGAGCCAAAAAAACACATTAGGCTTGAAGTTGATGAAATTCAAATGATGAAACATGCCGTAGAATCGGGTGTTGGCATTAGTTATATACCTGATTATATTGCATTGCCATTAATAGAGTCAGGAACGCTTGAGCGTATTCTTCCTGATTGGCAAAGTGAAGGGCAGCCTTTTTCTATGCTTTATCGCGACAGAAAACAAATCCCTCATCGTGTGAGGTTACTAATAGACTATACCTTGCAACACTTTAGCTAAAGCGCTGCAAGGTATTTTTTAATAACTCAGCCTCAGTACCATAACGCTATAAAAGTCGCTTAAAGTATTGCTGTAATTACTAAACGGCTTGCTTAAACGGATTGCGAGTATCTTGATGCTCATCAAGATTACGCATTAAAATAGCGTACGCTAAATCTAGTGCTTGAGGCAGCGCTATTTTAACAATATGGCCGGAACCTTTAGCATCGCTAATACTTTCACCCTTTTTATTTTCCATCTGCTCAAGTACAAAGCTAATATTACCTTGTGGGGTCATTAACTCTAATGAATGGCCAACACAAAACTTATTTTTTACATCAATATCAACTAAGCCGTTAGCATCTCTACCCAGCACTTCGCCAACAAACTGTTGTTTAGTTGATACCGAATGGCCGTATTCATAATTTTGATAGTCTTGGTGCGCATGGCGCTTTAAAAAGCCTTCGGTGTAGCCTCTGTGGGCTAAATTTTCTAAGGTTTTAAATAAGTTGGTATCAAACGGGCGACCAGCTACTGCGTCATCGATTGCTTTGCGATAAACCTGCGCGGTGCGTGCTACATAATAAAAAGACTTGGTGCGCCCTTCTATTTTTAAGCTATGTATACCCATTTGGGTAAGTTGCTCTACATATTGTACTGCTCGTAAATCTTTTGAGTTCATAATATAAGTACCATGCTCATCTTCATAAGCAGGCATATATTCACCGGGGCGACCTTGCTCCTCTAACATGACTATTTCGCTGCTAGGCGCGCCTTCACCAAGCGTAGGTATTATGCTTTTAGGATCGAACTTATGTACCATTTCGCCCGTTTCGTTTTCAACGCCCGGTTTTACATCGTAATCCCAACGACAAGCATTAGTGCATGTACCTTGATTTGGATCGCGTTTGTTTATGTAACCCGACAATAAACAGCGTCCAGAATACGCCATGCACAAGGCACCATGGACAAATATTTCCAGCTCGGTATTTGGGCAAAGCCTGCGTATTTCGGCAATTTCTTCTAGCGACAGTTCGCGCGATAAAATAACTCGCTCGATCCCCTGTTTTGCCCAAAATTGTACACTCGCGTAATTTACCGCATTCGCTTGTACCGATAGATGAATAGGCATAGTCGGCCATTTTTCTCGCACTAGCATAATTAACCCCGGATCAGACATGATCAGCGCATCGGGCTGCATAGCAATAACCGGCTCAATGTCGCGTAAATACGAGTTAACTTTAGCGTTATGCGGCGCAATATTAGATACCACATAAAACTTTTTATTCAGTGCATGCGCTTCATCTATGCCTATTTTTAATGTTTCAAGATCAAACTCATTATTACGTACTCTTAAGCTATAGCGTGGCTGCCCTGCATATACTGCATCGGCACCATAAGCAAAGGCATAGCGCATGTTTTTTAAGCTGCCCGCGGGCGATAATAGTTCAGGGGTAAACGCAAACGGCGGTGTATTTTTTGAAGAGTTAACAGTAGTTGATGGCATGAGCGCTCCATACATAAAACTGGTTACAAGCCAGTTGCATGAATAATTAACAAATACAATAAGTGTAGAGCGCGGCAGTATAAATGCAGCAAATTATTTGTATTTGATCGAGATCACAAAATAACAATCAAATTGGTTATTAATAATAATTAGTATTTTTACGTTAAAACGCGTATAATTCGCGCCCGTTAATATTCACACTTTCACTTAAAATTATTGGAGCATTAAGATGGCTTTAGAACGTACTTTCTCAATCGTAAAACCTGATGCAGTTGCTAAAAACCACATCGGCGCTATCTACAACCGTTTCGAAACTGCTGGCCTTAAAATCGTTGCAGCTAAAATGGTTCACCTTTCACAAGAGAAAGCTGAAGGCTTCTACGCTGAACACAGCGAACGTCCTTTCTTCGGTGCTTTAGTATCTTTCATGACATCTGGTCCAGTAATGGTTACCGTTCTTGAAGGCGAAAACGCTGTTCTTAAAAATCGTGAAATCATGGGTGCTACTAACCCTGCAGACGCACTAGCAGGCACTTTACGTGCAGACTACGCTGACAGCATCGACGAAAACGCTGTTCACGGCTCTGACGCTGTTGAATCTGCTGCTCGCGAAATCGCGTACTTCTTCGCTGACGAAGAGCTTTGTTCACGTACTCGTTAATTCGAACTCGTTAACATATTGAAAAGGGCTTTCGGGCCCTTTTTTAGTCATTATGTAAGGTATTAATCAGTAAACTTATAATGTTTTACTTAATGATTAAGCTGAGTGAATTGTGTACAATTCGTCCTCGTAAATTTTTATCTCCACCGTCACCGATTGAGGTTGTTTCATGACCGAGCAAAAAAAGATTAACTTATTAGATTTAAACCGAGAAGGGATGCGCGAGCTATTTGCATCGTTCGGTGAAAAGCCGTTTCGTAGTGACCAGGTGATGAAATGGATTTATCATTTTGGCGTAGACAACTTCGACGATATGAGCAACGTAAACAAAAAGCTTAAAGAAAAACTTAAAGCTGAATGCGAAATTGTTGCCCCAGAAATATCAGTGCGTCAACAAGCTAAAGATGGCACGATCAAATACGCATTAGTGCTTGAAGGCGGCCAAGAAGTAGAAGCTGTTTGGATCCCTGAAAAAGAACGCGCTACGTTATGTGTATCATCGCAAGTTGGTTGTGCGCTTGAATGTACTTTTTGCTCTACAGCGCAACAAGGCTTTAACCGTAACTTAAAAGTATCTGAAATTATTGGCCAGGTTTGGCGTGTAGCTAAAGATATTGGCCTTGATGGTCACAGCGAAAAACGCCCGGTAACAAACGTGGTAATGATGGGCATGGGTGAGCCACTCCTTAACGTTAAAAACGTAGTCCCCGCGATGGAACTGATGTTGGACGATTGGGGTTTTGGTTTATCTAAGCGCCGCGTTACATTAAGTACTTCAGGCGTGGTACCGGCTCTGGATTTACTAAAAGAAAAAATTGACGTAGCACTGGCTATTTCATTGCATGCTCCTGATAACGCACTGCGCGATATTTTAGTGCCCGTTAATAAAAAATACCCTATTGAAGAGTTTTTAGCGGCGTGTCGTCGTTATATCGATGGCTCTAAAGCAAATAAAGACGTAACCGTTGAATACGTTATGCTCAATGGTATTAACGACAGCACCGACCAAGCGCACGCATTGGTACAAACGCTTAAAGGCACTCCTTGTAAGGTAAACCTTATTCCGTTTAACCCATTTCCGGGTAACGAATATACGCGTTCGAGTAATAGTCGTATTGACCGTTTTTCTAAGGTTTTACAAGCAGCCGGCATTACTTGTATTGTACGTCGCCCTCGCGGTGATGATATTGATGCAGCGTGTGGTCAATTAGCTGGCGATGTTGTTGATAGAACAAAACGCTTGGCTAAAAAGAAAATGCGTGACGATAACGCGATTACCGTTAATATTCACCAAGCATAACCTCATCTCTAAATAGCAATCAGTCTTAATTAATACTTCATATCAAGACTGATTGCTTTTAAGTCGTTTATTTTTAAATAATTGATGCAACATAGATGCTTTTAGGTAAGATAGGCGCTATGGACAAAAAATAAAGAGACAAGGTAATGCGACCTTTACTAGTTTTAACTATATCTACGCTCGCCTTAGGCGGTTGCGTTACAGAAAATAGTTATAACGGCAGTGATAAACCCGTTGTCGAAAATAAAATTAATAGCGCAGGCGCAGCTCGAACTCGCATTGCCCTTGCTTTACAATATTTAAATACGGGTAATAACTCTCAAGCAAAATATAACCTTGAACGTGCCAGCGAATATGCGCCAAACCTACCCGAAGTCCACTACTCTTTAGCGTATTACTATCAACAAGTTGGTGAAAATAAACTTGCCGATTTAGCCTATCAAAAAGCACTTGCTATTAAACCTGACGATCCTAATACCTTAAATAACTATGGGGTATTTTTATGTGGTATAGATGAATACGACCGTGCTACTGATCAGTTTTTAAAAGCAATCGCAATACCCAGCTATATCCGTGTTGCCCAAAGCTACGAAAACTTAGCGTTGTGCGCTATAGAATTTGACGACTTTGATAACGCCGAAACTTATTTTCAGCAAGCAATAAATCACAGTTCTCAGCGCGCTTCAACGCTGATTAGTTTAGCGGCTTTATATTACGCTAAAAGCGATTTATACAAAGCAAGTGCACTGTTAAAGCGTTACGACGATACCGCGCAAATATCTCCGCGTGCTTTATTACTTAGTTATTTAATTAAACAGCGCATGGGTAAAATTGAAGAAGCAGAGAAAATTGCTGCAACTATCCTACAAACTTACCCAAGTAGTGAGCAGGCTTTTGCGATTAGAGATAGCCAAATAAAACAAACCGAATTTGAAGTTTTGCGCGAAAAATATCGTCAAGCGCAGCTCAATGAATTAAAACAAGATGGTAGCGAAGCGCAATTAAGTTCACAGCCTAAAATAAAAATAATTCGTAAAAAGCGTCCATCACAAAATGACTCAACAAGCTTAATTAGTGCTAATAAAACGCCCGTTGCAACAGTAACAGACCCAGCTGCAGTAATAGCAGAAGTTAAACCAGTTCTGCCATCAAGCAAAACTGTCGCACCACCAAGCCAGGCGAACGCTGTGCTTAACGCAAAACCAATAACAAACTCAACAAACCAAAGCAGTAAACAAGCTATTGTTAGCCCTTTAAGCGCGCAGCCTGAGACACCAACAAGCAACTTGCCTGCAGCACAGGCTGCAGCTAATAATAACGTTAAAATAATTTCTTTTGGTGCTCCTCAACCTGCTATTAACAGCGCTAATAAAGCAAATACAACTAACACTACTTTCAGCCAAGCGAGTGCTCAACCTAGTAATAATGGTCAGGTGGTTTTTTATAAGCCCACTAAAAATGCAGATGTATTTGCTAGCAATAACAGCAACGAACTTGACACCATAGAGCTGAGAAATGCGCCAACAAGTAACGACAATAAGCTACCTATGCTCAACCCTAAGGTTGCGCCGCTTACAGTCCCGTTTCATATTATAGAGTTTGGTGAAAACCTATTTAGCATTTCGGTACGATACAATGTTAAACTACAAAAGCTCCTATTATGGAATGGATTAAAAGAGTCAGATCGGGTAATGAATGGCAGTAAAATTTACCTTAACGATCCTAACATTTATTATGAAATTAAAGCTGGTGATACCCTTTTTGAAATAGCTACCCAGCGGCAGGTATTAATTGATGAATTAATGCGATGGAATAAATTAAGTCCTGATATAGCACTAACACCAGGGCACAATCTTTTACTAGTGGATCCAGACTCATACCTATTATGAATGAAGAAATTACTCAGCCCCAAAGCGAACAACCTTCTCTTGGGCAAATATTAAAAACACACAGAGAAAACGCTGACATTAGCCTTGCTACTATGGCAACACATTTAAAACTGACTGTGTTACAAGTACAACGCATGGAAAATGATGAATATCAGTTACTTGGCCCTACAACCTTTGTAAAAGGGTATATAAAAAATTATTGCCGAGAGCTAAAAATTGATCATACACCTATTTTGGCTATGCTACCTGCACCTACAACGCCTGAAAAACCCGTTGATATGCAGAGTTTTTCGCGTCGTACTGAAAAAGAAGCTAACGACAGTCGTTTAATGATTGCCAGCTATATTATTTTAGCCATTGTAATTGGCTCCTCTGCCTTATGGTGGTGGCAAAATTCTATGCCAATTGAAGAACAAACAAGTAATATTAATGTTGAAAACTCGATAATGAGTGAGCAACAAGAACAGGCTGCGCAAAGTAATATTGGCGCATCACAGCAGCAAGTTCAGGAAATAAATAATGTAGCATTACCGCAAAGTGAGCAATTAAGTGCGCTACCTAGCGGTAATAGTACAATTAACACCACTACTACAGCCCCTAACGAAGCAAACAATAGTAGTACTATCGTTATGCTTTTTAATGATGAGAGCTGGGTAGAAATTTATGATGCCGAAGGTGAAAAAATTGCGTTTGGAGTAAAAAAAGCAGGCTATGAAATGACCTTAACAGGCATAGCTCCTTTTTCGGTTGTGCTGGGTAAGCATGATGCAGTTAATATTACTCTAAACGGTGAAGCTGTTGACCTATCAGCTTTTCCAAAAAATCGTTTAGCTAAATTTAAATTACCACTAGCAGAGTAGCCGCTATGTTTTCAGAATCCCCAATAAAACGCAGAAAATCAACCCGTATTAATGTTGGTAATGTACCTATAGGTGATGGCGCGCCCATTGCCGTGCAGTCAATGACTAACACCGACACTATGGATGTAGATGCAACCGTAGCGCAAATTCAGGCAATACAAGATGCCGGCGCCGATATAGTGCGCGTATCTGTGCCAACTATGGACGCCGCTGAAGCGTTTAAAAGTATTAAAGAGCAAGTAACTATACCGTTAGTAGCCGATATTCACTTTGATTACCGTATTGCCTTAAAAGTAGCAAAATATGGCGTAGATTGTCTGCGTATTAACCCAGGTAATATTGGCAGCGAAGAGCGAATTAGGGCTGTGGTAGATGCGGCTCGCGAGCACAACATTCCTATTCGTATTGGTGTAAATGGCGGCTCATTAGAGCGCGATTTACAAGAAAAATACGGCGAGCCTTCGCCCGAGGCATTATTAGAGTCGGCAATGCGCCATGTAAACATATTGCGCCGTTTAGACTTTGATCAATTTAAAATATCAGTAAAAGCGTCTGACGTGTTTTTAGCTGTAGGTGCTTATCGCTTGCTAGCAAAAGAAATAGACCAACCTCTGCATTTAGGTATCACCGAAGCCGGTGGCATGCGCTCAGGCTCAGTTAAATCTGCAGTCGGTTTAGGCATGTTACTTGCCGAAGGAATTGGCGATACGCTACGTGTTTCGTTGGCAGCCGATCCGGTGCAAGAAATTAAAGTTGGTTTTGATATTTTAAAATCACTGCGTATTCGTTCTCGCGGTATTAACTTTATTGCTTGCCCTAGCTGCTCTCGCCAAGAGTTTGATGTAGTTAGCACCATGAACCAATTAGAAGAGCGCTTAGAGGATATTATTGAACCGGTTTCGGTCTCAGTGATTGGCTGTGTAGTAAACGGCCCTGGCGAAGCATTGGTAAGTGATATTGGTTTAGCCGGCGCTAGTCGTCGCTCAGGATTATATATTAATGGCGAACGCCAAAAAGCCCGCATAGATAACAATAATATTGTTGAACAACTTGAAGGCTACGTGCGCGATTTTATTGCAAAAAAACAAAACCAAACACCTATCGATATTAAAATCGTTGAGTAACACCTTTAATTAGTTAGTTTGGCCTTTATTTAAATTGTGCTATCGCTGGGTAACTTAGCAATAGCGCGCCTCTAAGCTCGCATTTACGTGTAAATTAGGGTTATAATATCGGGTCAATTTTTTTAGTTTTATGTTGTCGCAGTCAAGCATTGTACAACAACAGTTTTTAGGATTTAGCAGTGGCAAAACAAATTCAAGCAGTTCGCGGTATGAACGATTGCCTACCAGGCGATACTCAAGTTTGGCAAAAAGTAGAAAATATTTTACGCGAAACCGTTGCGTCGTTCGGTTATCAAGAAATTCGTTTTCCAATTGTAGAATCAACCGACCTATTTAAACGCTCTATTGGTGAAGTAACCGATATAGTAGAAAAAGAAATGTACACCTTTGCCGATCGTAATGGCGACTTACTTACGCTTCGCCCAGAAGGCACCGCTGTGTGTGTACGCGCAGGAAACGAAAATGGCTTACTGTATAACCAAGAGCAACGCCTTTGGTATATGGGCCCAATGTTTCGCCATGAACGTCCGCAAAAAGGCCGCTATCGCCAGTTTCACCAATTTGGTTTAGAAACCTTTGGTATTGCGAGTGCCGACATAGATGCAGAAGTTATTTTACTTACAGCGCAATTATGGGAATCGTTTGGGATTAGCGAACATGTACGTTTAGAGCTTAACTCGTTAGGTTCAAACGAAGCACGTGCCAATTACCGTGATGCACTGGTTGCCTATCTTGAGCAACACCTTGATGTACTAGACGAAGATTCAAAACGTCGCATGTATTCAAACCCGCTACGTGTACTTGATAGCAAAAACCCTGACGTGCAAGCAATTTTAATTAATGCACCTAAGCTATCTGAGCATTTAGACACTGAATCAAAAGAACATTTTGCAAATTTATGTGAACGTTTAGACGCAGCCGGCGTCAAATACACGATTAACGAAAAACTGGTACGTGGTTTAGATTATTACAACCGCACTGTGTTTGAATGGATCACCGACAGCTTAGGCGCGCAAGGTACTGTGTGTGCCGGTGGCCGTTACGATGGCTTAGTTGAGCAACTTGGTGGAAAAGCGACCCCTGCAGTAGGTTTTGCAATGGGCCTTGAGCGCTTAGTGCTACTGCTACAAGCACTTGAGTGTGTAGGTGATATTCGTCGTAATGCTGATGTATATTTAGCATCAATGGGCGACAAAGCCAGTATTCAAGCACCTATTATTGCAGCGACGCTTCGACGCGATGTGCCAAACTTACGCGTTATGGTGCATGCTGGCGGCGGCAACTTTAAAAAACAATTAAAACGTGCTGATAAAAGCGATGCACTCGTTGCCGTTATTATCGGTGAAGATGAATTAGAACAAGGCGTTGTGACCATTAAGTATTTACGCGAGCGTAAAGAACAAGTCACATTAGAATTAGAACAAGCTAAAGCGCTATTAGCAGAGCTTATTAATAGCTAATATTTTAATAAAAGCATATTAATGCCAAAGCTATCACAGAGGTAAAAATGGATATTTATTCAACAGAAGAACAACAAGCCGAAGCCATAAAGCGCTTTTTCCGTGAAAACGGCCTTTCTCTTGCACTAGGTGTAATTGTAGGTTTAGGTGGTTTATATGGCTGGAAAGCGTATAACCAAAACCAAATTACCACAGCTGAGCAAGCATCAGACGCTTACACAACATTGGTTTCAGGCGAAAGTGTATTATCGTCAGCTGATACTTTTATTAGCGAAAATAAAGATACCAACTACGCAACGTTAGCTGCATTTGTAGCGGCTAAAGATGCTGTAGAAGCAAATGACCTAGACGCCGCAAGCGAAAAGCTAAGCTGGATAGTGTCTAACGTAAAAAACGATGAATTAAAAGCCATTGCTATTACACGCCTAGCTCGCGTTCAAATTGCCCAGCAGCAGTATGATGAAGCGCTAACGTCGTTAAATGCATCATTACCTGACGCATTTTCTGCCAATGTTGCAGAGCTTAAGGGTGATATTTACACTAAGCAAGGCGACAAAAAACAAGCTCGCGCAGCATATCAAGCAGCGGTTGATGCCGGTGGACTAACCAGTAATCCACTATTACAAATTAAGTTAGATGACCTAGCAGTAACAAGCCCAGCGGCATAAGGTTTTAGCTATGAAAAAAATAACAATCGCAACGCTTGCACTTTGCATGGCAACTTTAATGGGTTGCTCGTCAAGTGATGACGAAGAAGAACTGGTTCTGCCTGAAATAGCCAACCAGTTCGAAACTAATATTGTATGGCAAGAATCAATTGGTAATGGTGTAGAGCATTATTTTTCACGCTTATCACCTGCTGTATATAAAGATACCGTATACGTTGCTAACCGCGAAGGCCAAGTAAAAGCACTTAAGCTAGAAAATGGCGATACGCTATGGAAAAGCGATGTGCGCCAAGATGTATCGTTTTGGCCATGGGCCGATAACGATAGTGCAAAATTATCGGGCGGAATATTACAAGCTTATGGTAAAATATATTTAGGTTCGGAGCATGGCTATGTTATTGCTCTAGATCGTGAAACTGGTGAAGAAGTTTGGCGTAAAAACGTACCCGGTGAAGCACTTTCAAAACCAGCTGCCGGTGACGGTTTGGTATTTGTAAATTTAGCTTCGGGTAAGTTATTAGCCCTTCATCCTGATACGGGTGAAGAACGCTGGCGCTTTGAGCAAGAAGTACCTGCGCTAACCTTACGTGGACAAAGCGCGCCTACTGTTGCAAATGGTGGTGTATTAGTTGGCCTAGAAACCGGCAAATTAAGCGTATTAATTTCAGACAGTGGTTACTCTGCATGGAGTGCCGAAATTGCAGTTGCTAAAGGTGCTTCAGAGTTTGAGCGTCTAGTTGATGTAGACACACAACCACTTATTAGCGGCCCATACGCTTATGCTATTGCTTATAATGGTAACCTAGCGGCAGTTGATATTCGTTCTGGTAATATTGTATGGAAACGTGAATACAGCAGTTACCGCGATATTGCCATGGATGCACAAAGTATTTATGTAGTAGATAGCAACGGTGTTATTTACGCATTGGATAAAGATTCAGGTATTGAACGTTGGAGCCAACCCGCTCTACGTGGTTGGTATTTAACAGGCCCTGCAGTTGCAGGTGAATATTTAGCGTTAGGTGATCAAGAAGGTAACCTACATTGGCTAAATAAAGTCACTGGCGAGCTAGTATCTCGTGAAGACTTTGACAGTTCAGGCTTTTTTGTTGAGCCTGTTGTTGCCAACGATAAACTGATTTTATATACCCGAGATGGGGAAGTTAGTGCGGTACAAATACCAAACTAACTTATGATTATTAGTATAACCCACTAATAGTTAATTATTTTTTGTAAGGCTTCGCAACGCGAAGCCTTTTGTTGTTTTTTAAAGAGGTAGTTTATGCTTCCCGTGATCGCTCTAGTTGGGCGACCCAATGTGGGCAAATCCACATTATTTAACCGTTTAACACGTACTCGTGACGCGCTCGTAGCCGATTTTCCAGGTTTAACTCGTGATAGAAAATATGGCCAAGCAAATTACGATGGCTATGAATTTATCGTGGTAGACACGGGTGGTATTGATGGTTCTGAAGAAGGCATTGAAATCGAAATGGCTGATCAGTCTCTGCTCGCCATTGAAGAAGCCGATATAGTACTGTTTTTAGTTGATGCCCGTGTAGGTATGACAGTAGCTGACCAAGCCATTGCTAATCACTTGCGCAAGCAAGAGAAAAAATGCTTTGTGGTTGCTAACAAAACCGACGGTATTGACGCCGATTCAAACTGCGCTGAGTTCTATCAATTATCGCTGGGCGAAATTCATCATATTGCTGCATCACATGGCCGCGGTATTACGTTATTACTTGAGCAAACGCTACAGCCTTTAATTGCTGAATTAGCGGCGCTTGATGAAGATGTAAGTAACGATGATGAAGAGCTTATCGATTTATACCAAGAAGACAGTGAAGATGACTCTCATCAAGCATTTGCAGACAAACCTGTAAAGCTAGCCATTATTGGTCGTCCTAACGTAGGCAAGTCAACACTTACCAACCGTATACTCGGTGAAGAACGTGTAATTGTTTACGATATGCCAGGCACAACCCGCGATTCTATTTATATTCCGATGACCCGTAACGACAAAGAATATATTTTAATCGACACAGCTGGTGTGCGTAAGCGTAAAAAAGTAAGCGACGTGGTTGAAAAGTTCTCAGTGATTAAAACCCTACAAGCAATTGAAGACTGTAACGTAGTGTTATTAGTCGTTGATGCTCGTGCGGGTATTTCTGATCAAGATTTAAGCTTATTAGGTTTTGCACTTAACTCTGGCCGTTCACTGGTTATTGCGGTGAACAAATGGGATGGCTTAGACGATTATGTTAAAGATCGTATTAAATCAGAACTAGATCGTCGCTTAGGCTTTATCGACTTTGCCCGTTTACACTTTATATCGGCATTACACGGTACTGGCGTAGGTCATTTATTTGAGTCGGTAGATGAAGCGTACGAATCAGCTACTAAGCGTATAAGCACCGCAATGTTACGTCGTATTATGGACATGGCACAAGCAGATCATCAGCCGCCACTTGTTCGTGGTCGCCGTGTTAAGCTTAAATATGCGCATGCCGGTGGTTATAACCCACCACGTATCGTTATTCATGGTAACCAAGTTCATGATTTACCTGATAGCTATAAACGCTACCTAATGAACTACTACCGTAAAGCACTGAAAATTATGGGCACACCTATCAAAATCGAATTTAGAGAAGGTGATAACCCATTTGCCGGACGTGTTAATAAAATAACACTATCGCAAAAACGTAAAATTCGTGCGTTTAGTAAAGAAAACCGTAACAAATAGGTACTAGGTACTAGGTACTAGGTACTAGGTACTAAAATATTAAATGGCGTACATTAAATGTACGCCATTTTTTTGTTTAAAATAAAGTATTACGCAACCGCTTTATGAATAAGCCCAACAAGCGGCGCCGGTAATGTAATCTTACCTGTAAGTACAAACTCATGCGCTTCATCAGACATTTTTTGCCATGTACGGCGAATGATACCCATCCATTTTTCTTCATTATAATCTGGTTTTGCATTGGCAAACCCAAGCATGTAATGCTCAATAAACACCAAACTTGCTACATCTTCTACTAATTGGCTGTCTAGATTGCGCTTAATATCTTTTTTAGCAACAGCGTTATAAACACGGTTTTGGTCTGTATCGCTAAACCCAGCTTGTTTCATTAATTCAACGACTAGTGACGCATGAAAAATATAAAGAGCACTGCGCCATTGATGATAACCCTGTTTATTCATTTCAAAATCGCTACGTGGCGACTTCCAACGCTGAATATGCTGTGCACGCACTGCAATTTGCATAAGCTCATCGGCATCAGGTTTAAAGCGAGTTAGCATTTCGCTCATACGCTGTGAGTATAAATACTCTTTTGGAAAACTTTCTCCATTGTGCTGCTCAGTATTTGGGTCTTGGTTATTCGCTTCATCAATCAGCGTTATTACTTTATTAAACATGACGACCTTTATTATAATTAGTTTTTATCATTCTAAACGCTGATAAAACAATAAACTAGTGCCCCAATCAGTTATGAAGTGAAATTTGTTCAATCAAAAAGTAAAGCCTAGAGGCACAAGTTATAAAAGTAAGCGCATTGATTAAGTTAACTTGGTACTATATTGAGCACAAATTAAAATAAAAAAGCGCGACTAACTCGCCAATAACGGATGACTATGTTTAAAAAAAGTATTTTAGCTATTTGTTTAGCTGTTGCACCACTACCAAGCCTAGCCGACAGTAACACTGATTTAAAAACGATTATTGATAACCATTGGCAAAATGCAAAAGCCGAAAAAATATTCTTTCGTACCGATCCAGACGGCTGGAAACCCAGTGGTACATTGCCACATTGGACCGAGCAAGCCATTGCGAAGCGCCAAGCTTACAACAACAGTGTGTTAAAAAACTTAGCTAGTATTGACCCTAAAACGCTCAATAGCGAGCAGCTAATGAACTATCGTTTATTTAAATATGAGCGAGAAACAGAGCAGCAAAGCTACCTTTTTCAAGATAAGTATTTTCAAGTTAACTTTTTAAGTGGCTGGCATACTTACTTTGCCGAAGCACCGGCTAATATGGCGTTTTTAACGCCTGATGATTACAACGCATTTTTAGTAAGCCTTGCCGACTACCCTCGCTTTAATCAAGAAAACATTAACTTGATGAAAGAAGGTATTGAAAAGGGTTACACGCACTACTGCAAAACATTTGAAAATTACAGCCAGAGTATTAACGCTCATATTGTTAAGCAACCTGAAAACAGCGCCTTATACGAGCCCTTTACACGCATACCAAATACATTTACAGCAGAGCAAAAGGCAACATACCAAAACAAAGCAAAAGCCTTAATTAGCTCAAAAGTAGTTCCGGCTTATCAACACTTTTACGACTTTTTTGAAAACGATTACATGCCTAACTGTAGAGCGCAGCCGGGTATTTCAAGCGTTAAAGGCGGGCTTGAGTATTACAAATATACAGTTAATTACTACACCACAACCAATGCCACACCAAAGCAAATACACGAGCTTGGCTTAAAAGAAGTGGCACGTATAAAAACACAAATGCAAAACATCATTGATAAAGTAGGCTTTGATGGCTCTTACAGCGATTTTTTAGAATTTTTAGCAACCGACGAGCAATTTTACGCAACAGACGCGCAAGACCTGCTTGAAAAAACAGCCTTTATTACGCAAAAAATGTATGGCAAGTTACCAACCTATTTTAATCATTTACCACGTAATACCTTTACTATAAAAGGCTCAGCGAGTCGCGGCGCGTTTTATATGCCACCTGCTGATAACCGCTCCCCTGGCACTTACTTTTTAGCCTCAACACCTAAATTGCAACCTTTGTATAATTTAGAAGCGCTAAGCCTGCACGAGGCAATACCAGGGCACCATTTACAAAACGCTATTGCAATGGAGTTAGATGTACCCGAATTTAGACGCACACTTAGCCATTCAGCATTTGGTGAAGGCTGGGCACTTTACACCGAACGTTTAGGTAAAGAAGCCGGCTTTTATCAAGACCCATACAGCGACTTTGGTCGTTTAGGTTACGAAATGTGGCGTGCCGTGAGACTCGTTGTTGATACCGGTATTCATGCATTTGGCTGGAGCCGCCAAAAGGCAATTGACTACTTGGCAGATCACACTGCTTTGCCACAAAGCGCGGTCGAGGATCAAATAGATCGTTATATTTCATGGCCAGGCCAAGCGCTCTCTTACAAAATGGGCGAAATAAAAATACGCGAACTACGTGCAAAAGCCGAAAAAGAGCTAGGTGCTAAGTTTGATATACGCAGCTTTCACGACACCGTAATCGGCCAAGGGTCACTCCCTATGGAAGTGCTAGAAGATGTAATAAACGATTGGATAACAGAGCAAAAATCAGCTATTTAAATTTTAATAGAGACGGCTTACTTAGCCGTCTCTATTAGTTAAGTAAACTGCCGAGCTAATTAAAATACCTAACCATTAATCCTCACCCGCTTTTGCTTCGTACCACTTTAGAGTTTAAAAACCTGAGCAAACCTATGAGCAAACGTATTTTATATTGGCTACAAAACGATTTACGAATAGACGACAACCCTATTTTAAGCGAACTTGCTACTGGGCAATGTGCGCTCGATATTGTATTTGTAATAAACCCGCACTGGTTTAAAAATAATAACCACCAACAAAAGCCATATGGCGTGCACAAACAACAGTTTTTAATGCAAAGCTTATTTGAGCTGCAACAAGCACTTATTGAACGCGGGCAAACTCTTCACGTACTTGAGGGCGAAACTTTTAGTGTTTTAAAGCAGCGCATAGCTGAGCAACACATTGACGAAGTAGTGTGCAGTGAACATGTTGGAACCTATGAGCAGCGTCAACTCGCCCGACTAAAAGCACATTGCTCACATGTCATATTTAAAACAACTCAACAAGATACTCTATTTCAACAAAGTGATCTCCCTTTTGATTTAAACGAGCTACCTAAAAGCTTTACCCCATTTAGAAAAAAAGTAGAGGCGGTAAACATACCTATAACAACCTCAACCCTGCCTAAAGGTTTACTCCCTCAACCTATAACATTATGTGCGGCCAAACCAATTGAGCTTAGTGAATATACTGATGACAACAACGCGATAATGCACGGCGGATTTAAAAGTGTGCAAGCTCATTTAGCGCAGTACTTTTCGGGCTTACTGCCAAGTACCTATAAAACAACTCGAAACGAGCTTGATGGCTTTAATAACACCACAAAATTTAGTACCTGGCTTGCCTTTGGCTGTGTAAGTGCACGGCAAGTTTATAAAGCGGTTGAAGAGTACGAACATAAACATATTGCAAACGAATCTACTTATTGGATTAAGTTTGAATTGCTATGGCGAGAGTATTTTAAATGGCATGCACTCAATGCGGGCAACAGCCTGTTTAGCTTTAAAGGCCAAAAACAAACCAAGCCCCTTACTACGTTTATGCCAAATCGCTTTGCAGCGTGGTGTAATGGCTCAACGCCCTACCCATTAGTCAATGCCATTATGAATGAGCTTAATGCTACTGGTTATATATCAAACCGAGCAAGACAAGTTGCAGCAAGTTGTTTAGTTAACGAACTTGGCCTTGATTGGCGCTATGGCGCGGCTTATTTTGAACAACAATTGATTGATTACGATGTAGCCGCTAATTGGGGTAATTGGCAATATATAGCGGGTGTAGGGGTCGACCCGCGTGGTGGTAGGCACTTTAATATTGAAAAACAAACCGCGCAGTTTGATCCGCACGCTGTTTACACTAATAAATGGCAAGGCAATGAAAATACCAGCACACAGCTGGATACTTTAAACGAAGTTGATTGGCCAATTTAAGCCGCCAATCAACTTTTACCAAATAACGTTTAAAACAGCTCAGCAATGCCTATATTAATGGCAAAGCCGCCTAACGTTAAAAACAAAAATAAACACAGCGCCAGTAACAGCGGTTTAATACCCGCTTGGCGAATTGCCCCAACATGTGTGCGTAAACCCAAAGCCACCATAGCAATAGTGAGTAATATATTATCAAACCATACAATAGCGCTTGTAACCACTTGAGGAATAATAGAGAGTGAATGCACACCACTTGCCACAATAAATAACACTGCAAACCAAGGGATGGTAATACCCGTTTTTTGCTCGCCGCCATGCACGTTATTGTTTGTTTTTGCATGCTTTTTACTTTGCCAAAACGATAAACCCACTAAAAATGGCGCAAGCATCATTACGCGTAGCATTTTTTCTATAACGGCGGTATCTGCAGCATTGGCGCTTACAGCAGTGCCCGCTGCAACCACTTGCGCTACTTCATGAATAGTTGAGCCTACAAAAATACCGTAAGCGTGTTCACTCAGTCCCATAAACTCAAACATGATTGGGTAGGCAAACATGCTTAACGTGCCAAACACCACCACCGTTGCCACCGCTACCGATACTTTATGTGCCTGCGCTTTTATAACTGGCTCGGTTGCCATTACAGCTGCTGCGCCACAAATAGAGCTACCTGCGCCAATTAATATTACTGTTTGCTCATCAAGCTTAAATACGCGCTTACCTAGCTGCACTGCCAAAATAAATGTGCCTAACAGCATTACTATATCGGTTAATAGGCCATGCCAGCCTACACCCGCTACTTGCGCAAAAGTAATTCTAAACCCAAATAAAATAACGCCCGCTTTGAGTAATATACTTTTAGCGTAATCAACACCTATATCGGTTTGCGTAGCAATACGCGAAAACACACTGTTACCCACAATAATGCCAAGCACTATACCAATAGTTAAAGAGCTAAATTGCGCACTTTGCATTATAGGTAACTTACTTAATGCAACAGATGCCCCCGCCAAAACAACCACCAGCAGCATACCTAACCACCAGCGCGCATCGCCGTATTGCATAGTATTAATACCCAAATTTTTAATAGCGCTAAGCATAATATTCTCTCAATTGAACAACGTTAAACTGTTGACTTCATTTTAAGAAAGCGCAAAATATAACTCCAATACATTAAAATCATGATTCGATAACTTAAAGTTATGTGATTTGAGAGACACAATGAACTTGCATGCACTTCGGGTGTTTTATACGGTAGCAAAGCTTGGTAGTTTTTCAGGCGCAGCTGAGGCGCTTTTTATAAGCCAGCCTGCGGTATCTAAAGCGCTAAAAGAACTTGAGTATCAGCTAAATATACAACTTATTGAGCGCGCATCTAAGGGTAAAAAACTCACCTTGAGTGAAGGCGGACAAGCACTTTTTGAACATGCTCGTAGTATTTTTGCCATTGAGAAAGCCGCCATTGAAGATATTAAATCGCGCACAGGGCTTAAGCGTGGCACGCTCGTTATAGGCACTAGTACAACCATTGCCAGCTATTGGCTACCGCCCTATTTAGCTAATTTTTGCGCGCAGTACCCCCATATTAAAGTAGAAGTACAAGTGGCTAATACCGCGCAAATTGAGCTTGCCCTACTAGAATGTACTATCGATTTAGCACTGGTTGAAGGCACACCTATCGAGCCGCATATTATAAGTAAGCACTGGCAAAACGATTTAATGAGTATCGTTATACCCAGTAACTTTAAGCCCGCTAAAAACTTAAATGCATGGTTAAACAAACAGTTTTGGCTACTGCGCGAGCCGGGCTCGGGCACTTTAGAAATGTCGGTTAAGTTATTAGCCCAACATGGCGTAATAGCAGAGCGCAGTATGCAATTGGGCAGCAACGAGGCAATAGCAAGGGCTGTTGCTCAAGGTATGGGGGTCGCTTTATTGCCAAACGTAGTTACTGAGGATTTAGTGCAGTTAGGTAAATTAACGCGCCTGAGCCAAAAAAATAACGAGCAACTCTCTCGGCCACTTTATCAACTGCATTATAAAGACAGACCGTCTTCACACGCTGCGCAAGCGTTCGAAAAAAGCCTGTTTAGTGAATAGTGATTATGTGAGTTAAACTAGAACTGATCTGTAAGTAACGAATGAGCGGTTTGAAGACACTGGTTATACCCATATCGTGGTTGTTTAAGAGCGCGCCGGAAAGCCAATTCGAAAACATGCGCTTGTTACTCCATTTATCTAATGTATTAATTCATGTTAGAGGAAGTTACACTGAGCGTATTTAAACCACTAAGTGAATTCGAAAATTCTCGACCATCTCCTACGATTGAAGTGACTAAGTCAAAAAACCAAGGGTCAGAGTGGGGAGATGTTACGACTGATTCAATGAGAGTATTTAAATCCAACTTGACAGTATATCCTGCTCTGTAGGAATCTAAGATAGATCTAATCTCTTCTGGATCTTCTGAATACGGGGCGTGTCCCCCTATGACATCATTTACAAAACCAAAGTCTCTGAAACATAAACGAAATTCATTCTCGAAAGAATATGGCATGCTTTTGCAATAAATGTGTGTTAAAAGGTTGTCGCCTCTAGCTGGCATTTGGTTTTTAAAGTCTAAGTATTCAATAAGTCCACCTAGTACAGTATAGTTTTTGTTTTTTCCTAATGATGATTTAAGTCGACCTATAGTAGACTTAATTGCAATTCCGTTGTGATGATTACAGTATAACTTCCACATATGATAAGACTCATGAGTGCTGATATTCCAGCAAGTCACATAAGAATTGTAGATGGCAGCCTCATACATATTTCTTTGTAAATCGATCTCCCTCGATTTTTGTTCGGATTGCGGAACTTGCGCCATTCCTGCTTCTGGCATTCCGCCAAACCCCTGAACTTTACTGTTACCAAAAAACTGAGGAGCAAATTTGGTATTTAGAATTCTTTCTACAAGTGATTCCCAATGTGCAGTTGGAACTTTCCCCTCCAACGGGTCAATTTCCCAGTTTTTATCTAATCTTGCAAACCAAAGGGATTGAGTTGAAAGTAAAGAAATAAACTTGCTCAAATCCATGTACTTCCAAATCACTGTATCATCATATAGGGTTTCGCCATTTGTAAATGGCTGAAAAACATTTTTGGAAATCTCTTCAGATCGCTCTGTTCGCACAAAACTAACTTCATCAGCCCACCGCTCAATATATAAAACGGTATCAGTATCACTCGCAAGTATATTGAAATTTGTTACAGAATCACCTAACGTAACTGAGACGCTGTAATGGGTATTGAGCCCCGTAATATTTCGTTCACAGTTAACCAACTCAAATTTCTCGAGAGAGTGAGTTTTTCTAAGCTGTTTGATTTGTTTTAAGTTCACCTTTACCACTCATACTAGAAGAAACAATTTATAGTGCGCCCATCATGCAAAAATCAAAGATAGCCAAATGGGTCATACCTCGACTTCACACATTAAAATACCAGGAGACTAGTTATATGAGTCCAGCAGCTACCTCATAAACCTATTTGCTAAATCGGTAAACCAAATACGAGCAAGCTGAACTTACAAACCCTGAGTTAAATCTTGCGCTAACGTACCCGTTGGTTTTTCAATTACGCGTATTAACTCTTTGCCATTTTGTTTAACAATAAACGTAGGTGTGTATTGTAAGTCGTGAGCCTGTGCAATGCCTGCATCGTCTTGCTTGTTGTAACCTACGGCCACATAGTCAATGCTTGCAAGTTGTACTTTCGATGCATCAAGTAACTTAATGAGCTTTGGCACTTCGCGCTCACTGTCGTGGCACCACGTTCCAAATAATACAATAAGCTCTTTGCCTTCTAGCTTTTGCATTAGCGCTATATCTTGCGTCGTTGGCGTAAACGCCTTGTAGTGTTCGTTAAACTTGTCGTAGTCGCTTAGCAGTGCTTGCGTACTTATCTCGCCCGAAAATGGCGCCGTAGCAGCGCAGATTATAAGCGGCATGCTTAAAGCGCACAGTAAAATTAATTGTTTAAACATAAGGTACTCTTTAAGTAGGTATTTAATTAAGTATTAAATAAAGCATTTAACGACTATACCCAATATTGAGTGTGGAGTGAACAACTCAAAACCGTTACTTTTTATCCATAAAAAAGTTAACTTGCGATAAGTTAGTTAAATATTCTCGCCTTACGTTTTTATTCTCAGCTAGCTTGTCTAAATCACCAATCAAGGTAACTAGTTTATTATGAGAATGGCTGCTTGTTTTTTTAAACTCGTCTTGCTTTTCGTCACTCTCAACACGCTCTTTTTTATTCATGTTGTAGCTGTTTTCGTTTTCTTCAAGCCAAATATCGTCAATTAAGCGAATGTTGCTTTTACTAATGGTTTGTTCTTGCATCGCCATTTGCAGCTCGTATTGATTGGTTTGCGGATTAAACTCAAACATTTTTGTATCAACATCAACCTCGTGAGACTGATCAAGCCCCACAAGTTCTTTATTTTTAACCGCAGTACCTACGTTATAACTCTCTTCTTTGTTGTAGTAATCAGGGCGACTGTATTGATAATCAAAGTGGCTACTTACATTTTTACTTTGCGTTACACCGCTAAGATCCCCTAATTGGGCTTGTTCAGTCGCTTGGCTTAGCTCAATTGTACTTTTAGGCTGATAATCGCCGTTATCAAGCGCATAAGAAAATGTAGCATCAAAATCAGCGAGCTTAGAAATACCCGCTCCTAATGTATTTGGCGCCTTATTACCAAGCCCTTGGTAACGGGCATCGTTTGTAATCATGTTATCAACCAAATCGGCAACCATGGCGCGCCCGTCATTAAAGTGCTGATCTGCAAGTGACTCCAAATTGCTATAACGCTCAGCCGCTGATGACATACTCGTAAAAGCGCCTTTAAACAATGCAAAACCTTGCTGCATTGCCTCGTCGCCTTTGCGCCCAAATGCCGACTCTTTATCGTCTTTGGTGCTGTTTACTCGGCTATCTTCTAGGCTTTGATCGAGCGACGCTAAATACCGCTGCACTTGCTGCGTGTCTTTAGCACCAATGGTCGACATATCGAGTGCAAAGTCTATTTCGTTTTGCCCACTTTCTGATTTAAACACAAGTGCTTGCTGATTCGATGCTTCATCAATTGAGTAACTTAAATCAAGCGTGTTTTCGCCTATATCAAGCACATCATTTTGCGTTGTTGAAAACGACACATTAAAACCAGATAACTGCTGATGATTAAAATCAGCTAAAAAGTCTAAGTTTATATCGCCTTGGTTTACCGGCACATAACGGCTGTTAGCATATTGACTGACTTTAAAAAACTCATCAGCCATTTCACCTACACCTGCAAGTACTTCAGTTAGCGCCTGATGCTCAGCCTCTGACAAATCCCCTTCTACTTCATAGCTAAGGCTAAAATTATCAGCCGTTTTACCAGCACTTTCATCATAACCTTGCGATGAGTTAAAGGTAATATTAATAATATCGCCTTCTTTGGTTTTTACTGATAATTGAAAGCGGTAGTTATCGTCATCCTCATGCTTGCTGCGATTAATACTCTCCATATAAGGGTTAAGCGCACGCTCAACACGCTGCTGACTAGAGGCTAAAAATGATGTTTGTTGATGCCCTAATTGCCCCAGGTTAAATAAAATATCACTGGTGTTAGCGTAAGCACCCTGAATATCTTTTACCGATTTATTTAAGCGTTGTATGAGCTTATCGCTATGCTCATTTTTAAGTAGCCCTTCTTGCTGACTCGTTATTACAGTACGTATAGCTAACTCTTCAGCGCTGTAGTGGTAGTTCGATATATTTGCTTTTTTTGCAGGAGTGATCAGCACCGAAAGTTGTTGTTGCAGTAATTGGGCAACTTTTTCGTCGCTAAACTGACTGAGAAAATCGGACGTTATTTTGGGTGATAGCTCTGTTGCTAACTCTGGTATTAATTTTGGCGCTATTTCGAGTGGGCTATGTTGCAGTTTGCTGCTAAGGGTATGGTTTGCATTATCAACTGGCAGTACTTGCTTTGTCGCTAAACTAGAGTGGTTATTTAACCCATTGTTAATCATGATCATCCTTAATCGCAAACTGCTATTAAGTATATATCGGTCGGCCAACTAAAAACTTGAGCGATTTATAACCTTGTTACTTAAATTACAAATAAAGTAACAAGGTTATCTAGGGCGTGTTGATCTTTGCGGATTAAAACTCGCTCTATTTAGGGGAGTTTAATCGCTAATTTTAGCGATTAATTGTGCCTTAACTTGGCTTATCGGTCACGGCTCCGGTAGAAGCTGAACTTACTGTTCTGGCATATTTTGCTAGTAATCCGCGGGTGTATTTTGGCGCAGGTTGTTGCCAACGTTGTTTCCTACTGGCCATTTCTTCATCAGTAATATTAAGAGTCATTTCACGGCTTTGCGCGTCAATAGTAATGCTGTCACCATTTTCTACTAGTGCAATGGCGCCGCCTTCGTAAGCTTCTGGTGTAACGTGCCCCACAACAAAACCCCTACTACCACCTGAAAAACGACCATCGGTAATAAGCGCCACATCGTTACCTAAACCTTTACCCATAATAGCTGAAGTGGGGCTTAGCATTTCACGCATACCTGGGCCACCTTTAGGACCTTCATAGCGAATTACTACAACGTCTCCGGCTACTACTTGCCCATCTATAATAGCGGCAAAGCCTTGCTCTTCTGAGTCATATACTTTTGCGTTGCCGGTAAAGCGTAAACCCTCTTTACCCGTAATTTTTGACACTGCTCCTTCTGGCGCTAAGTTGCCAGCTAATATAACTAAATGACTGTCTTTTTTAATTGGCTGATCAAAAGGTAAAATAATATTTTGCCCTGCTGGGTAATCTGCTACATCGGCTAAATTTTCGGCCATGGTTTTGCCTGTCACTGTCATACAGTCACCGTGCAGCATACCGGCATCTAATAAACGCTTCATCAGTGGTTGAATGCCACCAATTTCAATCAACTCCGACATTAAATATTGACCGCTTGGGCGCAAGTCGGCAATTACTGGTGTTTTATCGCCAATACGCACAAAGTCATCCAATGTTACTTCAACGCCTACCGCATCAGCCATAGCAATTAAATGCAGCACCGCATTGGTTGAGCCGCCTAAGGTAATGATCAGCGTAATTGCATTTTCAAACGCTTTTTTGGTCATAATATCGGAAGGTTTAATGTCATGCTCTAGCAAATAAACAATCGCTTTACCCGCATCAATACAGTCTTGTTTTTTGTTTTGTGAAATAGCATTTTGCGCAGAACTATTTGGCATACTCATGCCTAAAGCTTCAATTGCTGAGGCTAACGTATTTGCCGTGTACATACCACCACACGAACCGGCCCCTGGTATGGCTGTTTTTTCAATATGTTCTAATTGCGTAATTGGAATATCGCCTGCCGCGTAGCTGCCCACCGCTTCAAATACCGAGACTATATCGGTATGATTTTCACCGGGTAAAATTGTACCGCCGTACACAAATATAGAGGGGCGGTTTAAACGTGCTAAACCCATTAAACAACCCGGCATATTTTTATCACAACCGCCAATAGCAATAATACCGTCGTGGCCCATACCCGCCGATACCGCTTCTATTGAGTCGCAAATTACTTCGCGTGATACTAAAGAATATTTCATCCCTTCGGTGCCCATAGAAATACCATCGGATAAGGTAATGGTATTATAAATAACGCTTTTCGCACCGGCGCTATCTACGCCTTTACCTACTTCTTTGGCAAGTGTATTAATGTGCATATTGCACGGCGTTACCATAGACCATGTAGAGGCAATACCAACTTGAGACTTTTTAAAATCGTCATCATTAAAACCTACCGCTCGTAACATAGAACGACTAGGAGCCTGAGCGCTACCATCTACAATTTTTTGTGAATATTTACGTGGTTTTTCAGAAGTCATTTCTTACCTTACCTACTTTTTACAAGGTTTATTAATAGAATAAATTATAAAAACAAGCCCCACCTTGCATAATTAATGCGGTGAGGCTTGCTATAATAGATGGTTTTAACTTTTAAAGCAGTTAAAGTTTACAGACTTGTAATCGCTTTAAGGCAAATAGCTTTTACCCATTAAATAGCTGTCAACCTCACGCGCGCAACGTCGACCTTCATCTATTGCCCACACAATTAAGCTTTGTCCGCGACGACCATCGCCTGCGGCAAATACGCCAGGCTTGCTTGTAGCAAACTTATCGTACTGTGCTGCAATATTAGAGCGAGCATCCTGCTCTAAACCAAATTGTGCAACAAGGCCACCTTCTGGCCCCATAAAGCCCATAGCAATCAGTACTATATCGGCAAGAATAATCTTTTCACTGCCCGCTACTTCTTGTGGCACCATTTGCCCTTTATCGTTAAGTTGCCAAGTAATATCTACAGTGTGCACAGCTTTAACATTACCTTGCCCGTCACTTTCAATTTTTTTAGTCATCACTAAATATTGACGTGGATCTTGGCCTTGTACTGCAATAGCTTCTTTTTGGCCGTAATCAACCAACAAACGTTTTGGCCATTGTGGCCAAGGATTGCTGCTCTCGTCGCGTTGCTCGGGTGGACGAGGCATAATTTCTAGCTGAATAGCACTTTTACACTGATGGCGAAGCGCAGTACCAATACAATCGGTGCCGGTATCACCGCCACCTATAACCACTACACTTTTGCCTTTCGCATTAATGAACGCTCCGCCTTGATGTTCGCTATCGAGCAAGCTTTTGGTATTGGCTGTTAAAAAGTCCATCGCAAAATGCACACCGTTAAGCTCGCGCCCTGCAACGGGTAAGTCGCGCGGTACTGTGGCACCAATACATAACACGACTGAGTCAAAGTCAGTTTCTAACTGCGCCACACTAATGTCTTTGCCTACTTCAGTATTAGTAACAAAAACAATGCCTTCTTGGGCTAAAATATCAACCCGACGTTGCACTAATTCTTTTTGTAGCTTCATGTTTGGAATACCATACATTAGCAAGCCACCAATGCGGTCGGCGCGCTCATATACAGTAACCATATGGCCAGCTTTATTTAACTGTGCTGCAGCGGCAAGGCCCGCTGGGCCCGAACCAATTACGGCTACATTTTTACCAGTGCGAGATGCAGGTGGCTCAGCAACCACCCAACCTTGCTTAAAGGCATGATCAATAATTTCTTTTTCATGTAACTTAATAGCCACTGGATCGGCGTTAATACCCAGTACACATGCCCCCTCACAAGGGGCTGGGCATACACGCCCAGTAAACTCAGGAAAGTTATTGGTTTTATGCAATAGCTCTACTGCATCTTGCCAGCGGCCGCGATAAATTAAGTCATTCCACTCGGGTATTACATTATTTACCGGACACCCAGCTACTGCTGGTGCAAATTCTGATTTTGCCGACTGACAAAACGGCACGCCACAATCCATACAACGCGAAGCTTGCTGCTCTACATCTGCTTGTGGTATTTCTTCATATACTTCCAGCCAGTCAATTAAACGTTCACCTGCGTTACGCTCAGTTGGCAAGGCACGACCTACGTTGATAAACCCTGTTGGATTTCCCATAATATATTCTCCTTGGCAGCTTAAGCTTTAGCGCTAGCTATGTTGTTTAAATGAATGTCGAATGCTTCTACGGCAATGTCGTACTCTGAGGTGAATTTTCCGCTACTGCGTACATCATTCATATAACCTTGCATGCGTTTGTAATCAACCGGCATTACTTTAACAAAGCGCTTAACATTGCTGTTCCAATCTTTTAATAAATCACTGGCAACATCTGAACCTGTAGCATCAAAATGTTGGCTAATTAAGGCTTTTAATTCGTGGCTTTCAGCGTCGGTATCTACACTTTCAAGTGCGACCATTTCCATATTGCATTTAGCCGCAAAGTCATTATTTACATCAAGTACGTAAGCAACACCGCCCGACATACCTGCAGCAAAGTTTCGACCAGTTGCGCCCAAAATAACCACTTTACCGCCGGTCATGTATTCACAACCGTGATCCCCCACACCTTCAACAACGGCTGTTGCGCCCGAGTTACGTACACAAAAACGCTCCCCCGCTATACCGCGTATAAAGGCGCTACCCGAAGTTGCTCCAAAAAAGGCCACATTACCAATGAGGATATTTTCACTAGCAGCAAACTTAGCTTGTTTACTAGGGTACACCACTAAATTTGCGCCAGAGAGTCCTTTACCAAAGTAGTCGTTGGCATCGCCTTCAAGTTCAAAACGTAAACCCTTGGTTGAAAAACAACCAAAGCTTTGTCCCGCTGAGCCGTTAAACTTAACCTTAATAGTATCTTGCGGTAAGCCATCTGCATGGTACTTTTTAGAGATTTCGTTAGAGATCATCGCCCCTATGGTTCTGTCGGTGTTAATCACATCGTATTCAAGCGCCACACTTTGCCCAGACTCTAGTGCCGCTTGAGCATCTTTGATCATTTTGCGATCGATAATGTCGTCGATTAAATGCTTTTGCTTTATTGATTGATACAGAGTTTCGTTTTCAGCGCACTCTGCTTTGTGCAATAGTGGTGTTAAGTCAACGCCTTGATACTTCCAATGGTCAACATCTTTGCGCTGTGTAAGGCACTGAGTTTGGCCTACCATTTCTTCAATACTTCTAAAACCAAGCTCAGCCATAATTTCGCGTAAACCTTCTGCCATCATGGTAAAAAAGTTAACTAAAATATCGGCACGACCAGTAAACTTGTCGCGCAGGCCTTTATCTTGTGTGGCAATACCAACTGGGCAAGTATTTAAATGACACTTACGCATCATAATACATCCCTCAACCACCAATGCTGTGGTAGCCATACCATACTCTTCTGCACCAAGTAGCGTTGCAATGGCTAAGTCGCGTGGCGTTTTAAGTTGCCCATCGGTTTGTACCGTAATACGGCTACGCAGTTTATTACGCACCAAAGTTTGATGCGTTTCAGCCAAACCCAGTTCCCACGGTAAGCCCGTATGTTTAATTGAGCTCAGTGGTGACGCACCGGTGCCGCCATCGTGGCCCGCAATCAGTACCACATCGGCATAGGCTTTTGCCACACCCGATGCAACCGTACCTACACCCGCTTCTGATACTAATTTAACGTTAATGCGCGCGTCACGGTTGGCGTTTTTAAGATCGAAAATAAGTTGCGATAAATCTTCAATAGAATAAATATCATGGTGTGGCGGCGGCGAAATTAAGCCCACCCCTGGCGTAGAGCCACGAGTTTTACCAATCCATGCATCTACTTTATCACCTGGTAATTGCCCACCTTCGCCCGGTTTTGCGCCCTGCGCCATTTTTATTTGTAGCTCATCGGCATTCGCTAAATAATGGCTAGTAACACCAAAACGACCCGAAGCCACTTGTTTAATTCGCGAATTCATCGAATCGCCATTTTCAAGCGCAGTATAACGAATTGGGTCTTCGCCGCCCTCACCGCTGTTACTTTTACCGCCAATGCGGTTCATAGCTATAGCTAAAGTAGTGTGTGCTTCCCACGAAATTGAGCCAAACGACATGGCACCCGAGGCAAAGCGTTTGAAAATGTTGGCAACCGGTTCCACTTCGCTCAAGGCAATAGCAGGACGATCGCTATTCAATTGTAATAAACCCCGTAAGGTAAAGGCTTCTTTACTTTGATCGTCCACCGTTTTTGCATACTGCTTAAACTGCTCAACATTATTACTGGCTGTTGAATGCTGCAGTAAGCGAATTACCGTGGGATTAAATAAGTGCCGTTCACCATCATGACGCCACGAGTATTCTCCGCCCGTAGGCAGTAGTTTATCTATAGCAATGCGGTTGGCCTCAGGGAAACCCTCACGGTGGCGTAATAGCGCCTCTTGGGCAATTTGATCTAGGCTTAAGCCTTCAATACGGCTAACCGTACCGGTAAAGTACTGATCAATAACCTCAGAGTTAATGCCCAAGGCTTCAAAAACTTGCGCACCTAAATACGACTGTAGCGTTGAAATACCCATTTTAGAGAAGGTTTTCAACAAGCCGCTGCCTACCGCTTTAGTGTATTTTTGGGTAATTTGTTCATTTGTTAAGTTATTATCAAGTACGCCTTCATCACGTAAACCATACATGCTCTCTAGGGCTAAATACGGGTTAACTGCCGCAGCGCCATAACCAATAACAGTAGCAAAATGATGCGTTTCGCGTATATCACCCGACTCCAAAATTATATCGGCAGATGAGCGTAGTTTTTCACGAATTAAATAGTGATGTACCGCTGCTGTTGCCAATACCGAAGGTATAGCAACATGGTCGCTGTCTACGCCACGGTCACTTAAAATGAGTATTTCATAATCATCTTCAACGGCATTTTTGGCATATAAACAAATACGATCCAGTGCTCTTTTTAGTGCACCTGGCCCACCGCTGGCTTTAAAAGTAATGTCGATCGTTTTAGCTTGAAGATGATTGTTATCTATATACTGTAGTTTACGTAATTGCTCATTGGTCAATACAGGCTGTTCTATTTCAACCTTATGGCAATGCCCAGGTGTTTCATCGAGCAAGTTAAGTGAGCGGCCAATATAACCGCGCAACGACATAACCAATTCTTCACGAATAGGGTCGATGGGTGGGTTGGTTACTTGCGCAAATAACTGCTTAAAATAATGTGATAATTGTTGCGGGCGATGCGACAGCACTGCAAGCGGCGTGTCGGTACCCATAGCGCCTAGTGGCTCTTTAGCCGTACCAACCATACCCGCCAGTACTAGGTTAAGATCTTCGCTGGTGTAACCAAATGCTTTTTGTATTTTTCGCAGCTCTGCCAATGGCGGCTGGGCAAAAGACGCGCTAGGAACGGGTAAATTGTCTAATTCAATTTTGTTTTCAGCTAACCAACGAGCATACGGCTGAGCCGAGCTAACGTGTTGTTTTACTTCGTCATCACTAATAATGCGACCTTGCTCTAAGTCAGCAATAAATATTTTACCCGGTTGCAAACGCCCTTTTTCAACAACCGTTGATTGATCAACGCACAATGCACCGGTTTCAGAGCCCATCACTAGCGTGCCATCTTCGGTTAACAAGTAACGCGAAGGGCGCAAACCATTACGGTCAAGTGTTGCACCAATAACGTTACCATCGGTAAACGATAACGATGCTGGGCCATCCCAAGGCTCCATAATACACGCATAGTATTCATAAAATGCGCGCTTGGTGGCATCCATATTGGTTTGTGTTTGCCATGCTTCTGGCACCATCATCATCATTACTTGCGCCAAAGACCGCCCGCTGAGCACTAATAGCTCAATAGCCATATCAAGATTAGCCGAATCTGAGTTATCGTTATTACACACCGGATTTAACATATTCAATTCAGCATCGCTAAAATTAACCGAGCTAAACAATGCCTCACGAGCATTCATCCAGTTAATATTACCGCGTACCGTATTAATTTCACCATTGTGGGCTATATAACGAAACGGCTGCGCGCGGCGCCAAGCAGGAAAAGTGTTGGTTGAAAAACGAGAATGAAACATCGCCATTCCCGAAATAGTACGCTCGTCTTGCAGATCAAGGTAATACTGGCGCACTTGCTCGGTAGTAAACTGGCCTTTATAAACAATTTTGGTAGATGACATTGAGGTTACATAAAATTCGTCACGTTCGGTGAAATCTAAACCATTAATTTTATGCGAGGTGTATTTACGCAGCACAAACAGCTTACGTTCAAATTCTTGTGCGCTTAGCGCTTGCGGCTTAGCAATAAACACTTGCTCAATATTTGGCTCGCTTTCAAATGAAGCCGCGCCTAACATAGAGTTATCGCCCGGAACATCCCGATACCCTATTAAGGTTAAACCCAGTTCGGCAATATTTTGATTTAGTATTTTTTTACACGCGTCGCTAAGTGCTTTATCGCGCGGGAAAAAAATCATCCCCACACCATAGTTTAAGGCGCTTGGCAGCGTCCACCCTAGCTTTGCGGTTTCTTGACGGAAAAACTCATGAGGAATTTGAATAAGAATACCAGCACCATCACCACTTTTAACGTCAAACCCTGTTCCACCACGATGTTCCATGCAGCTGAGCATGGTGAGTGCATTTTCGATAATATCGTGTGACTTTTTACCCTTAAGGTTAGCGACAAAGCCAATGCCGCAACTGTCATGTTCAAATTCAGCGCGATAAAGACCTTGGGATTTTTTGCTCATATCATTCATTACTTATTCCTATTTCATCAGCCTATTGCTATCAGCTAAATTGTGCTTACTAATTAAGTCATATATTTTTATATACTCGAGGTATGCGCTTATCTCATTCAAAAAATCGTTAAAATGCCTAAAACAGCCACTGTAAAATCTTTTTGAATTTGTATAGTGCAGTATTTATTAGTGAAAACTTTAATCAAAGGGGGATAAAAACTAGCCGTAAAATAACGCTGAGTCAACTAAGAAATGAATATACATTCAGATTATATGAATATATATAGTCAAAAATAGTTATTAACAGCCCATTTACACTGCATTTAATAACTATGCCTTATGTTTTAAAAAAGCGCATAGTTGATTTGGATGGGTTTGGTCTTTTTAGTTATAAAAGTGCACCACTAAGGCCTGAGGGGGGAAACTAAGGGAGGATTGGTGCATCTTTAAAAAGTAAATAAGCAATAACATTTGTAACTATTCAGCCTCATCTGAAATGAATATATCAGGCAGCTGATTTTTGAATAATAACTCAAGGGCTAGGCTTGCAGATACATATTGTTTTCTGCAAGTCGATAAATAGCTTCTCAGCAAGCAGAACATTTCAGCTCCTTGCTTACTTCTAAAACACCCCGATATTTTTTGATGAACCTTGGTCATCCTAATATCATTCTCGCCTTGGTTGTTGGTAAATGGCACGCCAGTGCTCATCATGAAACGTAAAACATCATCTTGATAATCTCTTAGTCGTTCCAATAATGCTCGGGATTTGGTTCGCTTTAATCGGCCTCGCTGACCTTCCACTCGGCTACTTTTATCTGGTGGTGGACATTTAGCGTCACCTTGAAGCAATATTTTTTGATATTGCTCACGATATTTCTGTTTAGCCCCTTTATCTAGGTCGGGATTATCTATTTGAGCTTTATTCATTTCTTTAAGTAAGGTTTGCATATCCTTCGCCCATTGCATGCCGTCTTGCTCCCAAGCCCTTTCTAATTCTCGGATGTGGTGAGCATTACATAATGCATGTTGGCATTGGGTATATTGATAATATGGCTTCCAATGGTCATGACATAGCACACCGGTAAAGTGCGGTAAAATACCGGCCTCATCCATCGCTATTTTTCCTCTTTTTTCATGAGGATAAAAATAAGTCCACCAAGTCGTTGATGCACCATGAAGCCATCGCCGTTTACCGCCGATATTAATGCCAGTCTCATCAACATGCAAAGTTTGATGCGGGCTTTGTAATGCCGCTTTGATGATACCTTCTGCGCCCGATGACTTTACTAGTGCCGCTGCTTGTTCATTAAAGTTAAATAAACTGCCGGCACTGATCGGAATACCTAGTTGGTCACTAAAGTATTCTTCAATGCGGTTATAAGGGAGTAATTGATATTGTGATAAGTAAACCGCATGGGCTTTCACACCAACACCATATTGAATAGGACCGTTAACACCTTGGGGGAATTCACCAACAAACCGCTTCCCTTGCTCATTCTCAAGGATTTGAGTCTGGTATTCGGTCACCACTTTACTGATATCTATATCGACGACTTGTCGCTTTTGAAAACCCACCTCACGATAGTGAC
>NZ_JBEONZ010000020.1:0-69980 GCF_040308705.1 Pseudoalteromonas sp. 19-MNA-CIBAN-0066 | reverse complement strand
TCGGTGATGAGAATAGTGTCTGGCATTTTAATAGCATGACACATGGGAAAGATCGTTCAAGTAAAAAAAACGATCTGGTTAATTTACATCACTGATAACCCTGATAAAGTTGAGTGGCGGGTTTTATTATTTACCGGTAAGCCAGATAATAACCATTGTAACTGCCGTTGTTCAATCCCCATGGCTACGTGTGCTTGAGCATGATTTGGCCATTGAAATCGTCCTTGCTCTAAGCGACGATAATAAAGCCAAAAACCATTGGTATCCCAAAACAAAATTTTTAATTTATCGCGTTGTTTATTACAAAAAACGAACCACGCTTGGCTTAAAGGATCGAGAGATAGGGTATCGCTGACAATAATACTTAACCCATTGATTGATTTTCGCATGTCGGTGAATCCCGTGACCAAGTAAACTTGGTGGGTGCAAGGTGTCACAGTACGCTCAATAATTTGGCGAGTGCTTGGTGCGCTAATGTCGACTCGAAGTCTATTTGATAGCCGTTTGGTGTGGTGAGTTTAATGATTGAAGGGTGTGTAAAGGCTTGCTCATGAATAACAAACGGGATCACCTGTTGCTTTTTAACCCTTATCGTTTCGTCAGAAAGGCGTTTACGCCAAACATAGAAAGTCGATGCGTTAATGTTGTTATCACGACAAAATTGAATGATGGCTAAACCACTCGATTTTTGCTGCTCAAAAATGCCTTGCCAGTGTTTTATTTTTTGCTGTTTATTCATAATTACCTCAGGTTAATATGCTGAGTAAATTATGCATAGGTACCATTAACATTGGTATGTGGGGTTAATTACGCGCTTACTACTAAACAGTAATAATGCCGCACTGCCATCACTCATTAATTTAATGCCAAATAAAGTAACAGAGCCCGACAAATGAGAAATAGCCTGATGTTCAAATCCTAATAAACCCACGGCGTTCACAATGCCGGCAATAAATGCCAGTGTAAATGCGCCATATTCAACCCAGCGTGGCAGCTTTGTAAACATAGTTAACTTCTCTATACTTGGTTATAGATATATTTAATATCATACACTTAAACTTTCTTCTTCTAAAATAATGATAAAAAATAACCGTAATTAAATATATCTCTATTTTATATGGCTTAAGTTAAATTGATCGTGCAATTTTAGTGCTTCGTATTAGTTATTTTTTAAAGAGAAAATAACTATGTTTAACGCCCAGCAGCAATCGCGCATTATAGAAATGGCATGGGAGGATAGAACCCCGTTTGAAGCAATAGAGCAACTTTATGGCTTAAACTATTCGCAGTTGGTGGTTTTTATGCGCCAAAATATTGCCAGCGGTAGCTTTAAAGTATGGCGAAAACGCCACGCTGGGCGCAAAACCAAACATTTAAAGCTGCGTGATCCCGCCATTATGCGCAGCCATTGTAAAACGCAATATAAGCAGCGTTAAGATTAATTTATACAGAGTTTCATATAATGTTCAGGCTAACTTGTTAATCTTGCGTTATTAACTAAAGCAGAGATTAACTATGTATAAAACCATTTATAGCGCATTAATTATTTTAATATTGAGCTCATTTAACGCACAAGCAAAGCACGACAAAGATGATTATTATGATAAGCACCATAATAAACATAGTAAATACGAGCATGGCTCAAACAAGCAGTACAATAAAAAACACCATAATAAAAAACACTATTCAAATAAGCATGAGTGGAAAAAACACCATAAAAAATATGATCGCCACGATAACTACTTATCTAAATAAGAAGCTAAAAAACTTATTCGTCAAGGGTGGACACCACCGGGTTGGCATAAAAGTTACCACAGAGGTGATATTTTAGAGCGTGATATTTATAAGCGTGCCAAAGTAATAGACAGATACCGAGATAAAGGTACTGTACGCATAGAGGTAGATCGTACTATTATTCATATGGTACACGACACGCGCGAAATACTGTCTATTTTGAGTCGATAAGCAACCAACAGGAATTTAAATGTTTATTACGCTGGCAATAATAACAAGTTTTTTATTATTTATAACGCTATTACCTATGGCGTATAGCCAGCATTACCTGGTGCGTGGTTGCGACTTTATTCGCTTACAAGTGTTTTATATTGCAAGCTTTATAGCATGTGTTGCTGGGTACTTTGCATTTAATAACGCCACAGACTTTTTGTATATTGTTGCAGGCGCTGTATTAATTCTGTTTTTACAGGGAAAGTGGATATACCCATATACTTGGTTGGCAAAAAAAGAAGTGCAAAGCGCCTCAAAACACATTGCGCACAGTGTAAGAATTATGTCGGCAAATGTACTTATGTCGAACCATAACAGTGAGCAATTAATTAGCTTGGTTGATCAGCATCAACCCGACCTGCTTATTACCCTTGAAAGTGACAGCTGGTGGCAAAATAAGTTATCAGTACTTAAAAAAGACTATCCATATTACATAGAGTGCCCTAAAGACAACCGTTACGGCATGCACCTATACAGTAAATTTAAAATATTTGACGCACAAATATGCCAGCTAATAGAAGACGACATACCGTCAATTCATATTTTATTTGCAAGTGCACAAGGGGTTAAAATGCAAGCGCACTTTATTCACCCAGCGCCACCAAGCCCCACCGAAGAAGACTCATCGCGGCCGCGCGACTCAGAACTAATTATGGTAGCAAAAGCACTTAAAAACCCAACACGGCCAACCATAGTTGCCGGCGACTTAAACGACGTAGCTTGGTCGCGCAGTACCCGTTTGTTTATGCAAATTAGTGGCTTACTAGACCCCCGTAAAGGCCGTGGCTTTTACAATACTTTTCATGCAAGTTACTTTTTTATGCGCTGGCCGCTGGATCATTTATTTCACAGCGAAGGGTTTAAAGTAAAGCGTATTAAACGATTAGCTAAATACGGTTCTGATCACTTCGCGCTATTAACCGAGCTAACCTTTGAAAATGCCGACCAACAATCGCTAGAAACTAAATCGGCGCAGCACAAGCAAGAAGAGATTCAACAACTCGCTATGAGCAAAGCAGATAAACGCAAAGTGCCAGTGTTTGAAAAGAGTTAAGCTTTCAGTAATTAATTTATAAAGAGCTTAGGTGCTGCGTTTTAGCACGTGATAAAAATGATGAGTAAAAGTGCGATATAAAATCGTAATAACAAAAATTGATGTTAGATAAATTGAATACAAAAACACCGCGCTGAATTAGCGCGGTGTTTTATTTTACTTTCTAGTAACGAGTGTTTAGTACTCGTACTTTATAGTAAGTTTATGAGCTGTGGATCATGATGCTTTTAACGTTCACAAATTCGCGCATGCCAAAGCCGCCGTGCTCTCGACCGTAGCCACTTTCTTTAACTCCACCAAATGGTAAGTTTGGTTGCGCTAAACCGTAGCCGTTTATGTTGATCATGCCGGTGTCGAAGTGCTTTTTAGCCAGCTCAATGGCTTTTTTCTCGTCTTTTGAGAAAATGCCGCCACCTAAACCATAGCGAGACGAGTTAGCAATTTTCATTGCATCGTTGTTGTCTTTCGCTTTTATAAGCGAGGCAACAGGGCCAAATAATTCGTCGTCGTACGCTGGCATGCCTGGCGCTAAATTATCAAGTAGCGTAGGAGGGTAGTAAAAGCCGGTTTGCTCTGGTATTTCACCACCGGTGACTATGTTTGCTCCTGCTTTAACCGATTGCATTACTTGCTCGTGAATACCGTCGCGTAAATCTTTACGTGCCATTGGGCCTAAATCAGTGCCGTCGGCCATTGGGTCGCCCATTTTCATGGCTTCAAACTGCTGTTTTACTCTCGCTTTAAAGTCATCATACAGAGATTCAACCACTACAAAACGTTTTGCCGAAACACACGTTTCGCCGTTGTTGACCATACGTCCTGCTACACAAGTTTTTACGGCAAGTTCTAAATCGGCGTCATCAAGTACTAAAAAGGCGTCGTTACTGCCAAGCTCTAGTACGGTTTTTTTAACGTATTTACCCGCTTGCTCGGCCACTTTTTTACCTGTGCTATCGCTACCGGTAAAGGTAACGCCGCTAATCGCTTTATGCGCTATGAGTGCGCTGGCTGTTTTGCCATCAATAAGTAGGTTACTAAAGCAGTGCTCAGGAAATCCGGCTTGTTTAAACAAGGTTTCAATTTTTTCGGCCATACCAAATACATTACTGGCATGCTTTAACACTGTGGTGTTACCGGCCATAATATTAGCGGCGCTGTAACGAATTACCTGGTAAAGCGGAAAGTTCCAAGGCTGAATGCCAAGTAGTACACCCGTAGGCTGATAGCTAACAATTGCGCGACCGCCGTCCATGTCACGTTCTTCATCAGCAAGAATTTTAGGGCCGTGCTCGGCACTGTAACGACAAATGCCTGCGCACAGTTCAACTTCTTGCAAACCTTGGGCGTATACTTTACCCATTTCTTCGGTCATAAGCTTGGCGATGGCATCTTTTTGCTCTTCGAATAATGAAGCTAATTTGTTTAAGTGTTTTGCACGTTCGGTCACTGACACTAAGCGCCACTGTAAATAGGTTTGATGAGATTTTTCGATTACCTGCTCAGCTTGCTGTTGCGACAGCAGCGTATAGGTATTAATGATTTGCTCAGTTGTTGGATTGATCGTATTAACTGTGTTGCTCATTGTAATCTCCTCTATGTTTGTCTGTACTGAGAAGTGCAAAGGTAATGCCAGTTAAAGTTCTATTCGAGTTTATTTATAAGTTTATGTTATTAATAAATTTAATGTTTTTTATAATATGAATTTAATATTCTTATAGTTTATTTATCTGTTATATTTTGTAAACAATGCAAGTAGCTGCAAAATTTACAAGAAAATTAAAGTAATTTACGTGTTTTTAGGCTTAGCTTTTTATTATTAGCTTGCTAGTTAGAGCCAGTAAACCCTCATCAAAAAATGGTTAATATAAATGAATGAAATTTCAATCTTGCCGCTAGGCGATAGCTATCAAGAACTTGCTGCAAATTTAAAACTGCAACTTGCAGCGCAATACCCAATTAAGCATATAGCGCGCGATACCGTATTGTTACAACAAGGGCAAAAGCAGCGTTATGGCTATTTAATTCTTGATGGGGTGTTAGGTGCAATACATGATGATGCACAGGGCGGGCAAAGGTGTAAGGAGTTTTACTTTAAAGATGAGTTTGCGCTACTTTATGGAAACTGGCTAACGAATACCGAAGCGTTTTATCAACTAAAAGTAATTAATAGGGTAAGCGTTATTAGCGTCCCATTGAATATATTTAATCAACCCGAATGGCAAATAATTAAGCAACAACTTATTGCGCAGCAGCTTATATTTAAAGAGGCCAAAGAAGCATTTTTATTGCTTAATACACCCGAGCAACGCTACCGTTATTTATTAGCCGAAAAGCCCCATTGGTTGGCGCAGCTAAGTTTAACTCAAGTGGCTATGTATATTGGTATTTCGGCAATTTCATTATCAAGAATTCGTAAACGACTTAACTTAAGTTAAGAGTAATAACGTTAAAGCTAGTTAGACTTGCTGTTTTAAGGAGTCACTATGTTTTTAATTGCTCAGTCGTTAGTTGCTATAGCAACATTACTTGACCTTGCTTCGTTTCAGTTTAAGTCACGTTCGTTAATTTTAACCTGCTTATTTATGTCGGTATTACTGACTGCAGTGCACTTTTTTATGTTGGGGCACAATAGTGCAGGTTGCTTAATGTTAATTGCTGCCTTTAGGTATTTTTACTGCATTTATGCACGTAAAACGTGGGCAATGTATGCTTTTATGCTGCTGTGTTGCGTGGCTGTTTATTTTACTTGGCAAGATTGGTTTAGCGCACTTGCACTTATTGCGACATTAATTCAAACGTTTGCATCGTTTCAAAAGCACGACTTATATATGCGTTTATGTATGGTTGTAGGTACTTTATTTTGGATAAGCCATAACGTTTTTGCAGGCTCTCCGGTCGCTATTGTTATGGAAAGCTTATTTTTAAGCAGTAATTTAGTTGGCTTGTATCGTTTTTATAGCACAAAAAAAATACCTTGTTGAGCTTTACTCAGGTGTAAGTAAAGCTAATTACAGGCTATAACTGTTTAGCTATTTCTTTGAGTAAATAGGTTTCGCGAATAATCGACAGCCCTTGTTTATCGCTGGTGGCAAGTGTTCGCTCGTTATGGGCAATTGCTTCATTTATATCTACCCACTTGGCAATCATGCCATTTTGTTGCTCGTAGTGTTCAAGCTGTGCTTGGCCTAACTTTTGGTCAATATTACATACATAGCAATAAGATTTTATATGAATAATGTCAAAGTCGTCTTTGTACCAAGGGCGGTATTCTTCATACAGGCCGAACTCTTTCTTTATTATTATATTTTGTGCGCCGGTTTCCTCTTGCAACTCTCGTATTAACCCTTGCTCTATACTTTCGTGCTCATCAACACCACCACCAGGTAAACTAAAGTCATCATATCTTTTTGTATACATTAATAAAATATGCTGTTTATGCATGGCAATAGCGCGGGCGGTAATACGTGTGAATTGACTGCCTTGCTCAATATTAATACTTGGATGAATGAGGGTTTTTAATTGACTGCCTTGCTCAATATTAATACTTGGATGAATGAGGGTTTTTAATTGGCGCATTTGCTCTCCTGTAATAAAGTTAAATTATATCAGTTATTTATTTTAGGTTTTTGTTAAATAGTATATAAAGTGAGTGTTTTTTAAGTTTAAGTACATCAAGTATGCTTAAAATACTCTTTTATGAAAATTTAACTAAATAGTTAAAGCTTTGTAATTTAAGCGACAAATAGCGCGTCTTTCTTTTAGTGCTAAGGCCAAGTAGAATAATAAAAAAGCATAGGGATTAATCATGTTAAATATACTATTAGTGGACGATGACGTTGAGTTTAGTGACGTAGTTTGTCATATAGTCGAATTCCTCGGCCATAATATAAGCACTGCAACCAGTTTAAAAGAAGCCCATCAGTGGCTAGAAAACAATAGCTTTGATCACATACTGCTCGACTTTATGCTACCCGATGGTAGCGGCTTGCACCTACTCGATCATTTAAAAATGATAGGCCATTCACCTAAAATAACCCTAATATCTGGGCACCCTTCGGTAAAGGGAATTTTAGCCGATATGTGCGAGCCAAATGTTGCGCATTTATTAAAGCCATTACAGCGTGAAGATCTTGAGCGGGTATTAAATGGCCCGAAAAAAACAATTAAAAAAACAAAATCATCAGCTATAACCCGCCATTTTGGTACGCTAATAGGCGAGTCTACAGCAATGCATAAGCTGTACACCATGATAGAGCGAGTATCTAAAACCCACGCCAACGTAATGCTTATGGGCGAAAGTGGGGCGGGTAAAGAAGTGGTTGCTCAGGCAATTCATAATGCCAGCGAATGTGAAGGACCGCTGGTGGCAAGTAACTGTGGTGGTTTTTCAAAAGAGTTAATTAGTAGTGAGCTGTTTGGCCATGAAAAAGGCGCATTTACCGGTGCCATTGCACGTAAAGAAGGCGTGTTTGAACAAGCAAATGACGGCACGTTATTTTTAGACGAAGTAACCGAAATGCCAATTGGTATGCAACCAAACTTACTGCGCGTGCTAGAAACAAAAAAAGTAACACGTGTTGGCGGAAACCGCGAAATACCTACAAATTGCCGAGTTATTTCCGCGACTAACCGCTCACTTACCGATTTAGCGCAAAATAATATTATTCGTGAAGATATTTACTTTAGATTGGCAGTGTTTCCTATTGATATACCGGCACTGCGCGATCGTAAAGAAGACATTCCACTATTAGCAAACGCCTTTTTAGAGCAATTAAATGATGAAAATGGCACCGCATTTAACTGGAATAACGAACAGTTAAAAGAGCTACAAAGTTATGACTGGCCTGGTAACGTGCGCGAACTGCGCCATGCAATACATCGTGCGTTTATTATGAGCGATCCACAAACCAGTGATATTACCTTACCCGATAACTTAGAGTCGCCATTTTCAAAAGTGAATAGCCAAGTTAACGACAAGCAAGTGTCGGCAGGACAAACTATTGAAGAAGTAGAAAAAGAACTTATTCATGCCACGCTCGATAAGGTACAAGGTAATAAAACACTGGCTGCACAAATGCTGGGTATTAGTACTAAAACACTTTATAACCGCCTTAATGCTTATGGTGGCATTGGCGAATATAAATAAAATTTGAGGAAAACAATGAGCAATGACAGTAAAAAACCTCTGAATGAGTTAGTACACGATGCGAGAGCGCCACTTAATCGAATTTCGATGAATGCGGAGCTGATAAAGCTGGTGCTAGAAAACGATATGCCTAAAGAGAAAGCACTCGATGCGCTAAATAAAATTATTGCTAACTGTCAGCAGTGCAGCGAAAGCTTACAAACAATTACAGACTCGCAATAATTTATCTCTTTGAATTAGGATGCTAAATGAGTACGCAAAAAGAACCAAGTAAAGCTAATGTCATTTGGGCAACATTTATTGTTGTGGTGTTATCTATTATTATTGGTAATGCATTTTTGGCAGTAAATACCATACGAGGATTAAGCCAAACGCAAAATAGTTTAGACAATACCAGTATGCTCACTAGCGCTATCGAAAAGTTACATTTGTCAGTTGTGCAGGCCGAGTCGGGTCAGCGAGGTTATTTACTTACAGAAAAAAGTGATTATTTAGTTCCTTATTATGATGCACTTGAGCAGCTTGAGTCACAAACTGAGCATGTAAAATCGTTAAGTTCAGAAATTAATGGCCAGGCAGAGCGCATTGCACTGTTATTGTCGTTAGTGGATCAAAAGGAAATTGAATTAAAAAAGACCGTTAACTTAGCGCAAAATAATAAAGAGCGCAGTGCGCTGTATTTAGTTAACACAGATAAAGGACGAGAGCTGTATAAACAAATTCGCTTAGCGGTAAACGAAATTCAAGACCGAGAAATGTTGTTTAAAGTTAGCCATTTTTCTAAGTTAGCAAAAATAAAAAATGAAGCTAAAATTACCTTTGTTATTACCGCAGTCACTAGTGGCTTGCTAATTATAGGCATGTTTGTACTTACACGGTTAAATTTAAGAAATGCTGCGCAGTATCGTGCAGAGCTTGAAAAACAAAACGAAACCTTAGCCAACAAAGTAACAGAGCGAACTCAAGAGCTAACGCTTTATTCAGATGAGTTGAGCCGCAGTAACCGCGAGCTAGAAGAGTTTGCCTTTGTAGCAAGCCATGACTTGCAAGAGCCGTTGCGTAAAATTCAAGCATTTAGCGATCGTCTCGAAACTATGTTTAAAGACGAGTTAGGTGAAAAAGGCATGGATTATATAGCGCGCATGAAAAATGCAGCGCAGCGTATGTCTAATTTAATTAATGATTTATTAGAGTTTTCGCGTATTACCACCCGTGGCAAAAACTTTGTTGATACCGATTTAAATAATGTATTAAATGATATTTTAAGTGATTTAGAAATTGCAATTAAAGAGTCTAATGCACAGGTTAATGTGGGCGATATGCCAATAATTCAGGCCGACCCAAGCCAGATGCAACAGTTATTTTTAAACTTAATTTCAAACGCAGTTAAATTTAGGCATCCAGAACAACAACCAGTTATTAATATTGAACACATAAAAACGAGTGAGTTTAGTGAAGGGCATAATACCGAAGTTTGTTGGCAAATAATTACCGTTAAAGACAACGGTATTGGTTTTTCGCCAGATTATGCAGATAAAATATTTGTTCCATTTCAGCGTTTACATGGGCGTTCGCAATATAAAGGCACCGGCATAGGTTTATCTGTTTGTCGGCGTATAGTAGAGCGTCATGGCGGTACTATAACAGCACAAAGTAACATGGGTGAGGGTGCAAGCTTCATAATAAAACTACCTGTGGAAAGCGAGCTTTTCACATTGCAAGGAGAGGCTTAAATGCCACTTACGAAAGTAAAACCAATCACTATTTTAATGGCTGATGATGATGAAGATGATCGTTTATTAACTCAAGATGCCCTCACCGAAAGCCGTGTACTTAACGAGTTGCATTTTGTTGAAGATGGTGTGGAGCTATTAGAGTACTTGGAGCGAAAAGGTAAATTTGAGCAAAAAGATACATCACCCAGACCAGGTTTAATTTTATTAGACTTAAATATGCCACGTATGGATGGCCGCGAGGCATTGCAAGCTATTAAAGCAAACCCATGCTTAAAGGGTATACCTGTTGTTATTTTAACTACCTCAAAGCAAGAAGAAGATATGGTTAAAGGCTACGACTTAGGTGCTGCGTCGTATATAACTAAGCCAGTTACCTTTGATGGTTTAGTTGAACTAATGAAAGCACTCGGTAAGTACTGGGTTGAGTTTGTAGAGTTACCAAATACTTATAATGATTAAAAACAGCCACTAAAACGGGAGATTGCATGTCTATTAAGGCAACCAAGCTGCTACTTGTTGAAGATGATGAAGATGATTATATTCTTACTAGCGATTATCTTGAGCAGCTCAGTTCCCATACATTTGAGATTGAGTGGGTTAGCGACCCTAAGCAAGCAGTTAAAGTACTTAGTGAGAATAAGCATGACATTTGTCTGCTAGATTATCGCTTAGGTGCCTCAGATGGCTTAAGTGTATTAAAACAAGCAATAAAAAACGGCTTTAGTGGCCCAATAATTATGTTAACAGGGCAATCTAATGAAGCGTTAGATTCGGCTGCACTTGATGCCGGCGCTGTAGACTATTTAGTTAAAAGTGAAATGACCACTAGCCGCTTTGCGCGCGCAATACGTTATGCTTTAGCCCGTCGCGATGTTGAAGATGAGCGACTCGAACGATTAAAAGCCGAAGCCGAAAACCGCTCGAAAGATCGCTTTTTAGCGCACTTAAGCCACGAACTACGTACCCCGCTGTCGTCGGTTTTAGGTTACACCGAACTATTAATGCAAAGCGACTTTAGTAAACAAGCCGAAAACGAGCTAGGTGTAATTTATCGCAATGGTAAACACTTATTAAGCTTACTTAATGACGTCCTCGATTTATCAAAAATAGCGGCCGATAAGCTTGAACTTAATTGCAGTGATGTAAATCTTGATAGCTTAATGGCTGACGTATTTACTTTAATGCGAGTGTCGGCGCTTGATAAGGGCTTGTCATTACGCTTTGAATCGCTGCAGCCCTTGCCTTTAATCGTTAATATTGACGCAACTCGCCTTCGACAAATACTTATAAACATTATCAACAATGCAATTAAATTTACCGAGCAAGGCGAAATAACTCTTTGTGCTTGGACTGAGTTTGTTAGCGACCGTGAAATGCTATTTTTTAGTATTGAAGACTCGGGCATGGGCATTGCCCCCGAAAAACAAGCGCTTATATTTAAACCGTTTGAACAAATAGCCGATGTTGAGTCGCGTGCAGTGGGCGGTGCAGGTTTAGGACTTGCTATTTGTACTGAGTTACTTAACAGAATGCAGGGCTCAATAGCCTTAGATTCAGCAATAGGCAAAGGCTCTAAATTTATTATTTCGCTCTATCCGGGCAATATTAAAAATGTAGAGCGTAGCTTATTAAGGCTTGACTTAACCCCTAATATGCAGCAAAAAAATGCACCATGTAAAGTTAATGGTAAGGTATTAGTGGTTGATGATTTACGTGATTTACGCGTTTTAGTTGGCCACATGATCACTTCTGCAGGAGCAAAAGTAGATTACGCTGAGCACGGTAAGCAAGCGCTTGAAAAAGTACGTAATGCCCAGCAACAAGGAATAGACTACGACGCTATTTTTATGGATATACATATGCCAATTATGGGCGGAAAAGAAGCCACCATAGAGCTTAGAAAAATTGGCTTTGAAGGCGCAATTATTGCCTTAACGGCAGCAACTATGAAAGGCATTCATAATGAGTTATCGGCATTAGGGTTTAATAATGTGATAGCAAAACCAGTCGATTCCAACTTACTGTATCAGTGCTTACAAGATACGCTTAGTAAAAATAATAAAACAGCAGATGTATTAATTCCCCCCGAAGTTACCCATAGTAATACCCGCTTTTTATTAGTAGAAGACGACGCCGATGCGGCGCAAATAACGCAACTTTTACTAGAAAGCTTAGGGGTTGAAACACAAATAGCAAGCAGTTATGAGCATTGTTTAGCCATACTTAAAGCAGACGCTAACTACGATAAAGTACTGCTAGATATGAACCTGCCCGACGGCAGTGGTTTAGATTTAGCAGACCATATAAAACAACATTATCCAAAATTAAAGCGCGTTATTGTTAGTGGTATGGAACCTGATCCAGTAAAAATTAAACAGCTTGAAATTGAGCAAGTGTTGCTTAAACCAATTAATTTAGCTTTGCTCGAAACACTTATTTAACCAACAATATAGAGTTGATTTATGCAGTTAGTAACATTGGGTTGTGACAACGTATTGCCCTCAAAAGTGGTGTGTGTAGGGCGTAATTACACCGCACACATTGCAGAGTTAAATAATGAACTGCCAGAGCAAATGGTGTTATTTAATAAGCCTAATAGTGCAATTGGTACTAAGTTGCTAGCAAAGCATAATAAGGATGCTTTACATTACGAAACCGAGCTTTGCTTTGTGGTAAAAAATAGTCGTTTAGTTGGCGTTGGCTTGGGGCTTGATTTAACCAAACGCGAAGTGCAGGCTAAGTTAAAAAACAAAGGCTTGCCGTGGGAGCGAGCAAAAGCGTTTGACGGCTCTGTGCTATTAACGCCGTTTGTTGAGCTTAACGAAGAGATGCAACATTTTAGCTTTGAGCTCAAAATAAACGATCAACTAATACAACAAGGCAATAGCGATTTTATGTTACATAAACCAGCGCAAATTTTAGCTGAAATTAGTGACTTTATGTACTTAGAAGATGGCGACGTGATAATGACCGGCACACCTGCAGGGGTTGGTGAAGTAACGGCGGGCAGTATATTTAGTGTAACGCTGTACGCCAATGGGCAACGTATATTGGCGTATAAATGGCAGGCCGAGTAATAATGCAAAGTTAAAAGTGCACCTATGGAGTAGGTGCACTTAGCTTGCGGTTTTTACTTTTAACTTGGTCTTTTTAATTAATGCGCATTAGCTTAATAAGGCATAGGGTATTGTCTAAAAATACGATTAATAGCGCCGAGAATTTCATCGCTTAAAGTAAGGTTAAACGCGCCTATATCTTCTTTTAATTGCGCCATAGACGTGGCACCAATAATAGTAGAAGTTACGCCATCCACTTTATTACACCAAGCTAGGGCAAGTTCTGCTGGGGTTAAATTATGGGCGTGAGCAAGTTCTACGTATTGCTTTATTGCTTGTTGTGCGTTTGGCGTATCGCGGAAAATACCGTTACGTTGCATAAAGGTCCAACGCGTTCCTTCAGGGCGTGCGCCGTTTAAATATTTACCGGTTAATGAACCCGCAGCCAATGGTGACCAAGGTAAATAAGCAATATCTTCGTGTACACATTGTTCTATTAAGTAAGGCCAATCTTTGGCGTGTACTAGGCTAAATTCGTTTTGAATCGACACCATGCGCGGTAAATTATGCTCTTTAGCTAAGTTTAAAAACTGGTTAACACCCCAAGGTGTATCGTCTGAAAGGCCAGAGTGTTTTATTTTTCCGGCTTTTACGCAGTCGTTTAAACCTTCTAATATATCGAGCATATCGGCAGTTTGTTGCTGCGTATCTACCTCGGTAAATTTAAGCATTCCTGGCCATTGTTTGGCAAAATGTGGCGTGGCGCGGTTGGGCCAGTGTAGTTGGTATAAATCAATGTAATCGGTTTGCAAGCGTTTAAGCGAATCATCAACCGCGGCAATGACTGTTTGGCGGGTAATATTGCTACCTTCATGTATCCACTCTAAACCGTTTCCGGCAATTTTAGTGGCAAGTACTATGTCGCTACGTTTATCTTGATTGCGCGCTAACCAGTTGCCAATAATTTGCTCTGTTTTGCCGTAGGTGTCGGGAGATGGCGGCACAGCGTACATTTCGGCGGTATCAATAAAGTTAACACCTTGCTCAAGAGCATAAGCTATTTGCTGATCTGCATCGTTTTGCGTGTTTTGTAACCCCCACGTCATACTACCTAAGCAGACCCTTGAGACGTTTACACCACTGCTACCTAGTGGGTTGTATTGCATATAAGCTCCTTATTTACTGGCTTAGTTTTGGGTATATTGCTGTATAGCAGATAAAAGCGGCTCAGTGATTGGCGACTTTTTACCAGTTTGAAAGTCAAACATTACGACTTGCGAAGTGCCCGTAGTGGTAATGGCATTTTGCGCGTGGCTAAACACGTTGTAGTTCATCATAAAGCGATCTGTTTTAATATCGCTAATGGTGACACCTACAGTGAGAGTATCGGGAAAAGTAACCGGGCGTTTATAGCGAATGGTGTTTTCGCTGATCACAGGGCCAATACCTTTGCTGCTAATGGTTTCAAAAAGATTTATTTTATTTAAAAAATCGATGCGAGCTATTTCAAAATAGCGTAAATAAACGACATTATTTACGTGTTGCAGGGCATCCATATCTCCCCATGCCACAGTAATATCAGTATGAATAGGATGTTGATCTTTAAACGTTTGCATACATTTACGCCCTTTAATTTTAAAGTGTTTAGGTTATCAATATGGGGTTATTACCTCAAGGTAATTAACCTAGGGTATTTTATGTTTGCTTTAATTAAATAAAAGCTTTATTGTTATATAACACAGCTAGGGAGATATGTATGAAAAGTGTCGTTAATTGGCTTTTAGTCTGTTTAGTTTTTATAGCTGCATTTATTTGCTACGCGATGGGTAATGCATCGGGTGTAATTGCTTTAACAGTTGTGGGCTTTGCGTTGGAAGCAGGGTTTTGGCTGTACTCTTTTAAAAAGCGTAAAAATAATAAACGCTGTTTTTAATAGGGTACAAGCTTGCTAATTACAGGTGATTCTATAATAATGGCTGTATAAATAAACAGTTGTTATAGTGGTAATGAAAAAGTTTATTCATATAGATATGGACTGCTTTTATGCGGCGGTCGAAATGCGCGACAACCCTAAACTTGCCAATGTACCACTAGCAATTGGTGGTAATAGTCGCCGTGGCGTACTCTCTACTGCAAATTACATTGCTCGGGAATATGGCGTGCGCTCGGCTATGTCTAATTATCATGCTAAGCAGTTATGCCCCGACTTAGTTATAGTGCCTGGGCGTATGGCTGTTTATAAAGACGTGTCGACGCAAATACGTGCCGTGTTTAGTCGCTATACAGATTTAATTGAACCCCTCTCTCTTGACGAAGCCTATTTAGATGTAACCCATAGTGAGCAGTGTAAAGGCAGCGCTACACTTATTGCGCAGCAAATTCGTGCTGATATTTATAATGCCACAGGGCTTACTGCCTCGGCTGGTATTGCGCCAATTAAATTTATTGCCAAAATAGCCAGTGACGAAAACAAACCCAATGGTCAGTTTGTAGTATTGCCCGATCAGGTTGATGCCTTTTTAGCACAGCTACCGCTGGGTAAAATTCCGGGGGTAGGTAAGGTCACGCTCGAAAAGCTTAACTTAAAAGGTTTGTATACAGGCCAAGATGTACGCAAAAAAGGCGTAAATTGGATGCAGCAACATGTAGGTAATTTTGGCGTGTCGTTATATCAAAAGTGCGCTGGTGAACACATAGGCCGGGTGTCTACTGAGCGCGTACGTAAATCGCTAAGCGTTGAGCATACTTATGAGTACAATAAAAATAGTTTACAAGAATGCCTAGAACAACTTCCTTCACTGCTTGAGGAGTTAACCACTCGACTAAACAAGCAGCAGCTGCAAAATCAGGTAAATAAACTTAGTGTTAAAGTGAAATTTGCCAATTTTGTAGTGACCTCAGCCGATCAGGCGCATCAGCAATTAAATAGCGATATTTTTAGCGAACTATTAGCTAAAGCGTATCAACGCGGATTACAACAACCAGTGCGTTTATTAGGTATTGGGGTAGGAATAAAAAATCAGCCGCAACACAATTTGCAGCTGAGCATACTTGATATGTAAACCCTGTAGTGACAAGTTGCCAGCGCATGTTAACTTAAGCTGGGAGCTTATCGCAGCTTGCTGGTCTTCAATATTCAAATCAACGATAATAGAGGCTTATGTTTTTAACAGGACCTTTATTTATGGCATACCCTAAAGCAGTAGTGGCTCAGCCAGTGAGCGCTAGCCTTGAATGCAACGCGCATGACGCACTTATTATAATTAGTGATGACTTTTCTCAATTAACTAATAACCCATTACGCGATGCTATTACAGCGCAAGCAAAAGTAGATTCACGTATCGGTAAGCAAGTAACTTTATTAGTTATTAACAAAAAACGTGTAGTACTGGCGCCTACTGGGCCATTAAATAGAGACTACGACGATGTACGCCGTTATTTTGATGCTGCAAAATTAGCAATAAATGAAGCTAAAGCATCGGGCAGTGTTAACCCTGCTATTTACTTGCCTAATATAAATGCCGACAGCCGTTATCAGCATGCGCTAGAAGTTGCTTACTTAGGAACTTGCCAAGCATTGTGGCAGCCATTAGAAGCGCGCGAATATCATGGCGAGGCTATTGAGCCAATTACGCAAATTGGTTTGGTTGATGCCACAGAGCAAACAATTAAAGCAGTGAATGCACTTGCAGCTGGACAATACGCAGCGCGTGATTTATGTGGCACTGAGCCTGAGCGCATGGCGCCGCCACGTTTTGCAGATTACTGTGTTGATTTATTTAAAGGCAGTAATGTTGTAGTTGATGTTATTGATGACCTTGCAGTTATAGATAAAAACTACCCTATGCTTAGCACAGTAGCTCGTGCATCGTACACTGTTGAGCATCATCACCCGCGTGTAGTTAAATTAGAATATGTACCAGAGGGCGAGGTAACTCGTACACTCATGTTTGTAGGTAAAGGCTTAGTATACGATACCGGCGGCGCTGATTTAAAAGTGGGCGGCCATATGGCGGGCATGAGCCGCGATAAGGGCGGTGCAGCTTCTGTGGCCGGCTTTATGAAAGCAGTGGCCGACTACCAACCTAAGGGCGTTAAAGTAATTGCTTACTTAGCGGTAGTACGTAACTCAATTGGCTCTGATTGTTTTGTACCAGATGAAATTATTACTAGCCGTGAAGGTGTGCGAGTACGTATAGGTAATACAGATGCAGAAGGGCGCTTAGCTATGGGCGACCTGTTAAGTGAAATGAAAGATTTAGCTAAAAACCAAATTAACCCAACGCTATTTACAGTGGCCACTTTAACCGGCCATGCAGCCCGCGCTATGGGTCCTTATGGTGCTTACGTTGAAAATGGACCAGCACGTAGTGCTAATATTTCACGAAAGCTCGCTGATAACGGCGACTTATGGGCCGATGGCGCAGAAGTATCGCGTTCTCGTCGTGAGGATTATGACTTTATCAAGCCTCGTACTTTAGCAGACGATGTACTTTCTAGTAATAACGCAGCATCGGCTGTAACGGCACGAGGACATCAGTTCCCTATGGCGTTTTTAGCAATTGTTGGCGGCTTAGACAAGCATGGTAACGACTCAGCTCAGCCACTACCTTATGTACATATGGACATAGCGGGTAGCGCAGTAGAGGGCGGCGATTGGCAGCATGGCAAGCCAACGGCAGCCTCGGTAAGTAGTTTATTTGCTAGTTACTGTTTGTAATTACCATAAAGTAGTAATTAACAACGCCCTGTAAATACAGGGCTTTTAATTTTTAATCTAATTTAAAACGAGTTACTACACTTGAGAGTTGTGAGCTACTTTGTTTTAACTGCTCGCTGGCACCGGTTAATTGCTTGGTATTATCGAGTGACTCTTTAGTTGAATTAGCTAGATCGTTAATACGCAAGTTCACTTCATCTGCAGCTAAAGTTTGCTGCTCAGTAGCACGCGCTATTTGACTGTTCATTTCGGTGATCACACTAACTAAGCGTTCAATTTCATTTAATGATGTGTTTGCTGATGATGCCTGCTCAACCGTTGATGCTGAAAGAGCTTGGCTCGACTTCACCGCTTCTACCGCTGCTTTTGCACCGTTTTGCAGCTTAGTGATCATAGCTTGAATTTCGTCGGTGCTTTTACCAGTACGGCTTGCTAAAGTACGCACTTCGTCTGCCACAACGGCAAACCCACGGCCGTGTTCACCTGCACGGGCAGCCTCAATCGCAGCATTAAGGGCAAGTAAATTAGTTTGCTCTGAAATACTTCTAATTACTTCAAGTACCGATCCTATATTATTACTTTCGCTGGCTAAATCGGCGGTAACTCGGCTCACAGTTTCTATATTACTGGAGAGTGTTTCAATCGCCGTTATTGTATTGGCAACGACATTTTTACCTGATGATGCATTACTAGCTGCATCGTTTGCAGCTTGCTCGGCGGCTTCAGCATTGCGACTCACATCATGAATTTGATGGGTCATTTGCTCCATTGCTGCAGCTACCTGAGTGCTACTGTCGTTTTGTAATTCAATAAATGATTGGCTTGTTTTACTTGCTTCGTCAACGGTATGCGCATGTTGATTAACATCGTGCGCGCTTTGCGATACATGCGTTAACGATTCGTGCATCTTCAATATAAACGCGTTGAATGAATGAGAAAGCTCAGATATTTCGTCATTTCCGGTTTCATCTAAGCTGCGGGTTAAATCGCCTTCGCCTTGGGAAATATCTTTCATCATGTCGGCAGCTAAGCGTGTTGGAGTAATAATACTTTTACCAATAAAGTAGCTTAATATAATCAGTGCAATAATCATTACCACGGCATTTATAATTATTAAATTACGTTGCTCAGCAAATGCACCATCAATACTGTCGAGGTACACGCCCGAACCTATAACCCATTGCCATTGGTTAAAGCCCTTCACAAACGCTATTTTATCAACTGGTTTGTCTTTACCTGGTTTAGGCCATTTATAAGGTACAAACCCTGAACCTGCTTGTTGAGTCACCTTTACCATTTCTACAAATAATGCTGTGCCATCGGGGTCTTTGTTATTAGTTAAATCTGTACCATTTAAGTCTGGCTTAAATGGATGCATTATCATTTTTGGGTGGTAGTCATTTATCCAAAAATAGTTGGTATTATCGTACCTAAGGGCACTAATTGTAGCTAAAGCTTGCGACTGCGCTTGTTGTTGGGTGAGGGTATTACTTTGCTCAAGATTATAAAAGTGATCAATAACGCTATAGGCGGTTTCTACTAGGTTTTGAGTTTTAAGATATTGCTCATTTTTAAGCGCTTGATACTGATTACTTAAGCTCGAAATACTTAATATAACCAGTCCCAATACAACGATACCAACTAACAGTGCAAAACGCTGAAAAATAGTAAAACGACGAAGGTTGAGCATATGTTTATTCCTTAATGGGTACAGCACTGCTGTGCTTTTATTAAGTTTATTTATATAACTAAACTTAGCACTTATTAAGGCAAAAAAAAGGCTGATTTATAATCAGCCTTTAGTCTATTTATTCAACATTTAGTTGTTATTTAACATTAAAATGACGATTAAAGAAGTTAGTAATGGTTTGGTGTAGGTGCGTTTGCACTGTTTTACCGCGTAGGCTGTGTTTAGAGCCTGGGTAGGTCATCATTTCAAACGGTTTATTGGTATCTTGTAATTGTTTAAATAATTTAGTGGCATGAGTAAACAACACATTGTCGTCGGCCATGCCGTGGTAAATCATTAATGGACCTTTTAAGCCGTCAATATACGGAAATACCGCACTGTTTTCATAGCCTTTAGCATTAGTGGCCGGGTGGCCTAAATAACGCTCAGTATAATGAGTGTCGTAAAGTGCCCAGTCGGTTACTGGCGCGCCAGAAACACCTGCGTTAAAGTAATCGCCAGCTTTAAACATGGTCATTAGTGCCATGTAACCGCCATAACTGTGGCCGTAAATACCAATACGTTGTGGGTCTACATAATCAAGCGTACGTAAAAATTCCACGCCTTTAATTTGATCAGCAACTTCTACTTCACCTAAATTTTTATAAATAGCATCTTCAAACTTTTTGCCACGGTTGTATGAGCCGCGGTTATCAAGTTGAAAAATCACATAGCCTTGTTGCGCCATATATTGAAAATATAGGTTTTTACTACGCCAGCTATTAGTTACTCGCTGTGCATGTGGGCCACCGTATACGTTTACAATAACAGGGTGTTTTTTAGCGTCACTTATATTGCTTGGTTTAAATAACCTATAATGCATTACTTGGCCGTCTTCGGCTTTAAGTGTGCCGTATTCAGGCGTCGCTAAATCACTTAAGTAAGGCGTAAGCGGGTGCGTGTTATCTAGCTTGTTTTCTTCAAGCCAAGTAATAAACTCGCCATTTATTTTACGCAGAGCTGCAGCGTTTGGCTGATTAACCGCCGAGCTATTATCAATAAAGGTTTTGTTGTCTTTGGCAAGTACGACGTCGTGATATTGGCCTTGCTCGGTAATGCGTTTAATATCGCCTTTTTTAAATAACGAGGCACTGTATAAGTGGCTTTCGAGTGGGGTGTCTTTTCTGCCTGAAAAGTAAACGAGGCCTTTTTTCTCATCAATGCCTTTTAAGCTATCGACCGTCCAATCGCCGTTAGTAATTTGACGTACTAATTGGCCATTGGTGCGATAAAGGTATAAATGTTTAAAACCATCACGCTCAGACGCCCACACAAAATGCTTTTTGTCTTTTAAAAACTCAAGGTCAAAGTGTAAGTTTATCCAGGTATCGCTACTTTCGGTGAGCGCTACTTTTTGGCTTTTAGTTTTGCTGTTATAAAAGCGCAGCTCTAATGTTTGCTGTGAGCGGTTTTGCCATTGATACGAGAGCGTATTGCTATCTTTTAACCATTTTGCACGGGCAAGGTAAATGTCTTCATCTTTGCCTAAATCTACCCAATCTACTTGTTGATTGTTTAAGGTAACTACGCCAAGTTGTATTTTAACGTTGTTAGTGCCAGTAAACGGATAACGTTGATTGAATAGTTTTACTTCGTCGGCGTAAATTTCGTTGCGTAGTGCTTCTTTTACTGGGCTTTCGTCAACGCGAGTAAAGGCTATTTTAGACTCGTCGTCGGCCCACCAATAACCGGTCATACGGCTCATTTCTTCTTGTGCAACAAATTCGGCCATGCCATTTTTAATAATGCCGCCGCCATCGCTACTTAATTGTATTTCTTTACCAGAATCGAGCGCTAAAGCGTACAGGTTTTGCTCGCGAATAAAAGATACAAAATTACCTTTGGGCGAAAAGCGAGCATCGGTTTCAAAAGCCTCAGTATTGGTGAGCTTTTTACTTTTATTTGCTGCTAGTTCGTAGTAATACAAATCGCCGTTAAGTGGGAACAATAACGCTTTACCATCTTTAGACCACTTATATTCAAGAATACCTTGGCCAAAAATACGCTGGCGCTCGCGGCGTGCTTTTTCTTCGTCAGAGAGGTTCTCTGGGCCCGAGAATAACTTAGCTGAATCGACCAGCATGCGGTTGGTGTTATCTTTTAAGTTATATTCCCATAAGTCGTAGCGGTTATAGTCGTCACTTTTGCCTTGTAAATAAGTAACGCGATTGCCGTCGGGCGAAAACTTTAATTGCACTGGAGATTTACCCGATAAACTCGGGTCGTCAAAAATACGCTCTAGCGAGAGTGGTTTTGCTTGTACGCTAACAGCACTTGCTAGCAGAGGGATGGCCAGTGAAAGATGTTTTATTTTTTTTAGCACAGGGTTGCCTTCGCTTTAATAAATATTGCTTAGAATGGTAAAGCCAAGCGTGTGCAACTGCAACTAAATGCTATAAAGTGGTAATTATTAAAGACAAAGTAGGACACTATGATGACCCACCCCACATTTGAACTAGCCCCAGAGCTTAAGCGCGATTGTATAGAGCTTGCCGATTGGCCGCTGTGTAAAGTATTACTATTGAACGATAGCCAGTACCCCTGGTTTATTTTGGTGCCAAAAAAAGCCGGTTTAAAAGAGATAATTGACTTAAGCGAGGATGAGCAAGTTACTTATTTGCGCGAGTCGGCAAAATTGAGTCATTTATTAATGCGGGTATTTAATCCCGATAAATTAAACGTGGCGGCGCTTGGTAATATGGTGCCGCAATTACATATTCATCATATTGCGCGTTTTACTAGCGATGCCGCTTGGCCTGCGCCAGTATGGGGTAAACACCCGGCAGTGCCATATGAAGACGAGAAAATAGCAAAAATAAAAGCCCACTTTTAATTCTAAAAACTTTATAGAGAGAGCCAAGATGAGACATATTAAGTTGTTTGCCAATGCATTATTTATCACTGCGCTATTAACTACAGGCGCAGCGTTTGCAAAAGAGCAGTCTATTAATATTACAGCAGTTAAAACTAGCGATGTGCGTAATTTAGTTATTCACGAAAATCAAACGTTGTCTGCGGCACAACCAACGAGCGAGCAGCTTAAACAACTCGCTAATGCTGGAGTAAAGCACGTAATTAATTTACGTGGCGAAAACGAGCAAGACTGGGATGAAGCCCAGTTGGTGGCTTCGTTAGGGATGCAGTATCACGCATTGCCAATTGCTGGCGCGCAAGATGTTAGCGTTGAAAACGCACAAAAGCTGGCTAAAATAATGGCAGAACTAAACGGCGAACCTGTGCTGTTACATTGTGCTAGTAGCAATAGAGTAGGGGCTTTAATGGCTATTTCTGCTCATGCAGAGGGGCTTGATATTGAATCGGCCCTAGCAAAGGGAAAGCATTGGGGAATGAGTAGTTTAGAGCCTGTAGTGCGCAGCGTTATTACTGCTAAGTAATTATTACTAAATAATTAGCGTTTAGCTTAAATAACGACACCGAGCACTTTTAACTCAATAAAAAAGCGTTACAGTTTTGAGCTGTAACGCTTTTTTAGTTTTTATTTACTAGGCTATTTTAGGTAGTAAACAGGCTATAAACTATTTAAGGCCCAACACTGCTTTGCCTTGTTTAAAAGTAACATCAACCGGAATATTGGCTTGGCTTAGCTTTTCTAAATCCTCTGCTAGCTCTGCTTTAATATTACCGTGCGTAGCAATAAGCTGATCTACTTTTTGATAATCGCCATCACCTTGAATGGTTAAAATTAAGCGCGATAATTTAGCCATAGCATGGCTCATTTTTTCCATATTTACACGGTATAAACCGGCTTCATTTTTAGAAAAAGCACCTTCTTGAGCAAAAAAGTTAAAGCGGATCATATTCGCTTTACCATGAGCACTAGATGCACCAAAACGTACTGAGCGGAATATACCAGCCATAAAGGTGGTGTAGTAATCCTCTAGTGTACCTTCAGTAATTTCGCCTTTTTTAAGTAGTTGCTCAATCATGTATAAACCTAAAATATCGGCTTTACCTTCCTCTAGCGCACTGGCGTGTTCTTGTAATGATTGGCGCACAGTTCCCTTACCAGTAAGGGTATTTTTAATGCCTAAGCCATGAGCTACTTCATGGAACATGGTATTAGCAAAAAATGCATCAAAGGTAATATGCTTACGTTGCTCAGGCACAATAAGTTGCTCTGCAATTGGTACTAAAATTTTGTCAAACTTAGCGCGCATAGCATTTTTAAGTTGTAAACGGCGCGTGCCTTTTTCAAGCTGTACTTGCTCGTCGTTTGGTAAGTTTATTGCAATGGTTTTACTGCCCGCATTTGAGTGCCCTGCATAGTAAACAACGTCGTAGGCATTTAGGTCGGCGTCTGATCCCGGAACTTCTTGTTTGTATTTATCATCAACCGGTAAGCCTTTTTGTAGCTCAGGTAAAAAGGCAGCAAATTTAGCCAGGCGTTCGCTCCATGCTAAATCTTTAATTAATACATAAGACTCATAAGCAGCACGGTAACCAAACAATTGGTCTTCATAAGTTTCAATTGGACCAATAACCACATCTACTGGGTTATTTTTCATATCCATCCACGCAAAATCAGACGCTTGAAAGTCATCGTTTAGTAGCGCGTCTGCACGAAGGTTTAAGTAGTTAGCAAACTCTTTATCGTCTGCTAGTTTACTTGCTTCACGTAGCAAATTAGCAGCCTCTAAAAGCTCGGTTGCGTACTCTTTAGAGTATGGCACGCTGTAAAGGTTACCTTGCTCATCACGTTTAATAATAGAGTAAAGCCCATTTTTATCTGCAAGATCAGCTTTATTTAACTCTTCTTTAGTTATATCTGCAGGGTAAAACTGTGCACCAGTTGCTTTTTCTTTATAGCTTGATAAAAACACTTTATCGCCGTTTAAACGATCCCATGGACCGTAGTTTATGTCGGCAAATTTACGCACTTTGTCATCAGCTAGTTTAGCTAAAAATGACTCTTTATTTTCACCAAACGCTTGCTGCCAAAATAAATCATCCATAATTATTGAAGCATCTATAAGCTTTGCCACCATAGCTTTTTGGTTATCACTTAAATGTGATAAATCAGTTTGTAAGCTAAAGTCAGTGTAAATGTCTAAACGTTGTTTATCGGTATTTATAAGTGTTGGACCTACTGGCTTTACTTGCTCTGTTTTAACAGCCGTTTTATTACTAGAAGAAGGGGCTTGCTCTGAACAAGCACTAAGAAAAACGATGCCGGAGAGCATAATTGCTTGGCTAATTTTATTTAAATTCATTATTTTGCCTATTTAAAAGTAAGATTTATTATTTGTATGCAGTTCGCTAAGGCGCTTACTATCTTAAAAATACTGCCTTATAGTGACTGCATTAAAGCAAAACACCGTGGTAAATAGCAAGTTTTAGGCGTTAGAGGTGTAATTAACTGATGTTAAATAGTAAATAAAAAATAAATTTATGTAGTTTTGTTAGCTTTAACTATAAGTTAAGTAATACTAAAGCATATAATAACAACAATATAAGGCTTGTTTTAGCTTATAAATAACTAATCATAGGGATGTTATGTCTACTGAAAATGCATTGTTAACAATTTTGATTGATAGAATAAATAACGACACTTTGGTGCTGCCTACTTTACCTGAAGTAGCAATTAAAGTGCGCCAAGCCGCTGATAATAATGACGTAAACTTGATGCAAATGGCCGATGTGATTGCACATGATCCAGCACTAACAGCCCGTATGATTAAAGTAGCTAACAGTGCAATTATGGGGCGCTCAGTTAAGGTATCTAACTTACATCAAGCAGTTACTCGCATAGGCTTACGACAAATTAAAAATATTGCTACGGCTATGGCAATGGAGCAATTGTTTGTATCTAACAACGAGCTAATTAAAGGTTACATGGGCAAAGCGTGGCAAAAAACGTTAATAGTAGCGAGTCACTCAATTGCATTAATGGAATTTTACTTAAAGAATAATAAGCAAAACTCTTTAAATAGAGATTCGATTACCTTGGCATCATTAATTTATAATATTGGTGTATTACCCATTTTAACCGAAGCCGAACGCCATCCTGAGGTATTTGCTAATCCTAGCTTTTTAGCCCATGCAATTCAAAAGCTCAGTGGTAAAATTGGTGGCTCTATAATGAAAGCGTGGGAGTTTCCTGATGAATTTGTTGATGTGGCGCAAAACTGGGCTGATGCCAGTCATCGCCCTGAGCAGGTAAGCTATATTGATTTTATTAGGATTGGTGCAATTTTAGAGGGCACGCTACAAGTGTCAGATAAGTCGGCCGCGCTACAGGTTTATATTAACAAAGGAATTATTCCTTCTATGCAGCTTTTCACCAGCGATGAGTATCACGCTATGGTTGACGATATAAAAGAGATGTTTTGCTAATAGTAATTAAGTAGTGAGTGTAAAAAAGCACGATTAAATCGTGCTTTTTTTGGCTTAACTTAGCAAGGGTTAGCGCTTAAGCTAAGTCGTCTATATCGCCTAAGCCTTGAGTTAGCTCTTCAAGTAGCTGTTTAATTTCTTCTGAAGCTAAAATAAAGTCAGCATCGAGTTTTACTGCCATGTCTTCTTTTGGAATATCAGCATTTTCTTCTTTTAAGGTATCGCTGTAGCTTAAACGCTTAATAGAACCGTCGTTTTGCAGCATAAACTTAACGCGTTCTTGCCAATCAAGTGCAAGCTTAGTAACACGTTTACCGGTTTCAAGGTGCGATTTAACTTCGTCGCACGATAGGTCGTGGCCTTTAAGCTTAACTTGCGCACCACTGTCATCTGCTTCTTCTAGCTCTGCATCTGAGCCAATTGCAAAGCCTTCAGGCGTGCTGAAGTTAGTTAACCAGTCGGTTAAAAATACATCTAGGTCGTAATTGGCAAATGCAGGTACTACAGGCAGTGTGCCTAATGATTTACGCAAAAGTGCGAGTAACTCTTCGGCTTTGTTAAAACTGCCGCTATTAACCACAACCCAGCCGTTTTCTTGGTCAATAAATGCAAACTGTAAGCTCGACTTTTTAAATGCTTGTGGTAGCAGTGTATGTAAAATGTTTTCTTTTAATTCGTCTTTTTCTTTCTTTTTAACTGGGCGATTTTCTTCAGCTTCAATTAAATCGACTTTTTCTGCAACTAGCTCATTTATAACCGATGCAGGTAATACTTTTTCTTCGCGCTTAGCGCAAACTAAAATACTTTTTTGTGAAAAATGCGATAAAGTTTCGCCGTGTTTCCCAAACGCTTTTGTCCAGCCAAATGTAGCCAGCTCTTGGCCCGTACATGGACGAAATAAGTCTTGCTCTAATGCTTTGTCAAAATCTTCTTGTGTATACGAAACATCTTGTTTAAAGCGATAACATATAAGGTTACTAAACCACATAGGAATACAGATCCATTTGAAAAATTTGCACAATCATAGCAATAAAATCAGTATCTCGAAATGGCTGATTTTATTGTGGCATATTTAAAAAATAGCAAGTTGTTTTAAGGAGCGCAGTCATAATTGAGTATGTGTAATCTTGCTTGCTGTCGCTGCGCACTTGTTGCGCAATAAGTTGCTACACTTTTATACAGGCCGTTTAAAACTAAGCGCATATGTATTTAGCGTTTAGCTTTTTGCATTACACTATAGTTTAATGCTGGGTTTGATAATCGCAGGCTAGGCCAAATATAAATAACTCTTGGTTGAATAAATTTCAATTTTGAAAAATTAACACGCCCTAGTGTATTTTACATTAATTCAGTTATAGTGAAGCTCGATATTTTTGAAGTTTTTCGGCTTTAAGTTTGGCTGAACGAGAGGTTGTTTTTATGCTGGCTTTAATGCATCGCCTTAGTAACTGGTTTTCATGATGAACTTTTCTATTTTAGTTTGTGACGATTCAGCAGTAGCCCGCAAACAAGTGATACGTTGCTTAAATGACTGTATAACCGCCGATATACGCCAAGCGATAAATGGAGTAGATGCGTTAGCGTTATTGAAAGAACAACATTTTGATTTAGTTTGCCTCGATTTAACTATGCCGATACTCGATGGTGTGCAGGTGTTGGAGCATATTAAAGCAGAAAAAATGGAGTGTTTTGTATTAGTCATTTCGGCAGATATTCAACAGCAAATGCAGCAGCGCGTAGCACAATTAGGTGTTATAGGGTTTATCGAAAAGCCAGTTGGCAAAATAATACTTAATAATATTTTGCATAAATTTGGCATTTACTAGAAGTTAAGATGAAAAAAAAGACTGTTTTATCTTCTTAATGAGGGTTGACAGTATAGCCTGTGTTAAGGCAGTCTTAAGCTATGAAAACATTTAGTCTTGCAGCGACCATTATTATTACAACCATCATCCTAACTGGATAGTGGCATAGGTCGGTGCAACAAATTTAAAGGCCTGTGTTCACTTAGAACCCAGGCCTTTTTTCGTTTTATGGAATGAGGAAACATAAAAAATGCGCGTTTTAAAATTTGGCGGATCATCGCTTGCCGACTTTGCTTGCTTAGAGATGGTTGCCGTGCTTGCAAAAGCACAATTAAAAGATGAAATGTTATTAGTGCTTTCAGCCCCCGGTGGCATGACAGATTCATTAGTTGCATTAGCCTCAGCGGCTGAGCAGGGTGAAGACTTTAGTCACTTGTGGCAAGCACTGGTAAATCGATGTGACGAGTTAAAAAAAGCAGTAGAGCAAGGCTATGGTGAAATTGAAAACTGGCCAAATTTTACCGAGCTTAAAAATAAACTTGATGGTGTATCACTTATTAAATGCTGCCCTGAGCAAGTACGTGCTTTTATTATTAGCTTTGGTGAGCGCGTTAGTGTGTCGTTAATGCAATGCTTACTCGGTGATTTAAACGCGCAGTACCTTGAAGCGACCAATTGCATAGTATCAACCGGTGGTTACATAGATGCAGAGGCAGACTTAGTTGCCAGTAAAGTGCGCTTTCAAGCCGTATTAAAAGAACAACCAGCAACTATTTATATTATGCCCGGTTTTACTGCCAGTAATGAGCAAGGCGAACTAACCACTTTGGGCCGAAATGGCTCAGATTATTCTGCGGCAATTGCGGCAGCTTGTTTAGAAGCCGATGTTTGCCAAATTTGGACTGATGTAGATGGTGTTTACAGTGCTGATCCGCGTTATATAAAAACCGCCACTAAAGTTGATTTTTTATCTTATAAAGAAGCGATGGAGCTTTCTTACTTTGGTGCAAAAGTATTACACCCTAAAACAATTTTACCCTGCGCTAAAGCGGGTGTACCGTGCGAAATTAAAAACACGCGTAACCCCAATGCACAAGGCTCACTTATTAGTAACGAGAGCGTTTCATCTGAGCCAGTAAAAGCACTATCAAGTTTACAAGATTTAGCAATGCTTACCGTGTCGGGCCCGGGCATGAAAGGTAAAGTAGGGATGGCATCTAAAGTATTTAATGCCCTTGCCCTTGATAATGTGTCGATTGTTTTAATTACCCAGTCATCGTGTGAGTTCAGTATTAGTTTTTGTGTTCATGAGGTCGATTTAGCGCTGGCACTTGAAGCGCTGCAAACCGCATTTAAATTAGAGTCTCAAGCAGGTTTAATTGAACCAATACAAGTAAAGCGTAACTTAGCTATTGTTACTTTGGTGGGCGATAATATGCGTGCGCACAAAGGTTTAGCGGCTAAGTTTTTTGCATCACTTGCTCAAGCACAAGTAAATATTGTAGCTATAGCCCAAGACTCTACCGAAAGTTCTATTTCGGCCGTGATCGATGGTGAACGTTGTAATGGCGCTGTAAAGGTTTGTCATGAGAATTTCTTTACCCATATTCCATCAATTGACGTGTTTTTATTAGGGTGTGGTTTAGTAGGTCAAGAGCTTATTGAGCAATTAGAGCGTCAACAAGCTTGGCTTGAAAAACGCAATATTAAACTTAAGCTTTATGGGGTTGCCAACTCTCGCCAGCTACACTTAGACAGTGAAGGTATTGCCTTTGATGACTGGCAGCAAAAGCTTGGCGCATCAGAGCAAGCTTTTGATTTAAAACTAGTTGAACAATTTGTACAGCAAAATCATTTAATAAACCCAGTATTAGTTGATTGTACTTCGTCAGATGCGTTATCGGCGCAATACGTAGACTTTTTAAATGCCGGTTTCCATGTCGTAGCTGCAAATAAAAAGGCCAATACAAGCTCGTATGCTTACTATCAAGACTTAATTGCAGCAACGCAAAAAAATGGCCGTAAGTTTTTATACGAAACCAATGTAGGAGCCGGTTTACCGGTACTTGATAACTTAAAATCGTTATTTGGTGCAGGAGACGAGTTACTAGAATTTAGTGGTATTTTATCAGGCTCGCTATCGTACATGTTTGGTGCGCTGCAAGATGGCTTGTCACTGTCTGAGGCAACAATTAAAGCTAAAGAAAGTGGCTTTACTGAACCTGATCCGCGTGATGACTTATCGGGGACAGACGTAGCACGAAAACTATTAATTATTGCCCGCGAATCTGGGATGCCACTAGAGCTAAGCGACATTGAAGTAGAGTCGGTATTACCGCACGGTTTTGCACAAGGCGATGATGTAAATACGTTTATGGAAAAGCTCCCTAGCCTAAACGCAGGTTTTAACGACCGAATAGCAAGTGCTGCCGCAGAGGGTAAAGTACTGCGTTACGTAGGCACAATTAAGCAAGGTCACTGTAAGGTAGGTATAGAAGCCGTTGATGCAAAGCATGCACTTTACGATATTCGTGATGGCGAAAACGCATTAGCAATTTTAAGTCAGTATTATCAGCCACGCCCATTTGTTATACGAGGCTATGGCGCAGGCTCGGCAGTAACAGCCGCTGGTGTATTTGCTGATATTTTAAAAACGTTATCGCGCTAGGAGCAAACAATGATTGAAGTATATGCTCCCGCATCTATTGGTAATTTTGCCGTTGGTTTTGACGCATTAGGCGCAGCTCTTGCACCTATTGACGGCAGTTTATTAGGCGATGTAGCCGTTGTTAGTGCCGCATCGAGCGATGAGTTTATTTGCTCTGGCGAATACGCGCATAAGCTACCAAGTGATGCCAGTGAAAACTTAGCGTATCAATGTTTAGTGCATTTTAGAGCGCATGTAGCGCCTAATATGCCAAGTGTAAAGTTGGAGCTGAAAAAGAACTTGCCCATAGGTTCAGGGCTAGGATCAAGTGCGTGTTCGGTGGTTGCAACCTTTGCTGCCCTTGATAAATTTGCCGGTACCAAGCTTAGCCAAGTTGAACTTATTGAATTAATGGCCGACTTTGAAGCAGTTGTTAGTGGTGGTCGTCATTACGATAACATCACGCCATGTTATTTAGGTGGCCTGCAGCTAACTGGCGATTTAATTCCTAATAAATCAATTGCTTTACCAGTTGATGAAAACTGGTATTACGTTGCTGCGTTTCCTGGTTTTTCACTTAATACAGCAAAAGCACGCTCAGTTTTACCAAAAGAATTGAGCATGCACGCAGGTGTAGAATTTGCGCAGCGTTTATCTGCCTTTAGTAGTTTATTGTTAATGCATCGCTTTGATGATGCATTAAGTATTATGCAAGACGATATAGCTGAGCCATACCGTGCGCCACTTATAACAGGTTTTAGTGAAGCAAAAGCGAGTTTGCCAGCGCTAGGCGCCGAAATTGTTAGTATTTCTGGTGCAGGGCCAACATTATTTACTGTGTGTAAAACATTAAAAGCTGCACAGCAGTGCGCGCAGTGGCTTGAAAGTAACTACATAAACGAGCAAGGTTTTTGCCATATTTGTAAATTAGATAACGACGGCACACGTCAATTAACAGTTTTATAGGATAGTAGTTATGCAATTACATAATTTAAAAGATAGTTCGCAACAAGTGTCGTTTGTTGAGGCAGTAAAAACGGGTTTAGGGCGTAATCAAGGGGTATTTTTTCCCGAGTCGTTAACACCACTAACGGATGTTGATGCACTACTTGATATGGATTTTGTAACCCGTAGTAGTAAAATACTCTCGCATTTAATTGGCGATGAATTACCAGCAGATACCGTTGCACATATGGTTAAAAATGCATTTAACTTTCCGGTTAAGCTGGTGGAAGTGGCAGAGAACACTTATTGCTTAGAGTTGTTTCATGGGCCTACCTTAGCGTTTAAAGATTTTGGTGCGCGCTTTATGGCAGAGTGTTTAGCGCAGTTTAATCAAGGCGATAAAGTGACTATTTTAACTGCAACGTCGGGCGATACTGGCGCGGCGGTTGCACATGCGTTTTATAATAAGCCTAATATCGACGTGGTAATTTTATACCCTAAAGGCAAAATTTCACTGGCGCAGCAAAAGCTCTTTACTACATTGGGTGGCAACATTCATTGTTACGCGGTTGAAGGCAGCTTTGATGATTGCCAAGAGTTAGTTAAAAATGCGTTTTTAGATGAAGAAGTTAAATCGACACTGGGGCTTAATTCCGCTAACTCTATTAATATTAGTCGCTTAGTAGCGCAAGTTTGTTATTACTTTGAGGCAATTGCACAATTACCAAAAGCAAAACGGGCTACTGCGCATATTTCGGTTCCAAGTGGTAACTTTGGTAATGTGTGCGCGGCAATGATAGGTGCTGTTATTGGTTTGCCTGTTGGCAAACTAAGTGCAACTACTAATCAAAACGATACAGTACCGCGCTTTATGCTAGATAAAAACTGGACGCCAAATGCGACGCTAGAATCACTTTCAAATGCTATGGATGTAAGCAAGCCAAATAACTGGCCACGAGTGCAAACTATGCTCGACAACAACTGGTTTAGTTACGATAATTTTTATTCAACCAGCGTAAACGAGCAAGATACGCAAACAGTGATGAAAAATATTCAACAAACAGGTTATGTTGCTGAGCCGCATACTGCTATTGCATACCAAGGACTTGTTGAAAATCGCGCTCCTGGTGCTACTGGAATCTTTTTAGCCACGGCTCATCCAGCTAAATTTAAAGACAGTGTTGAAGGTATTTTAAACATTAAGCTAGACATGCCAAAGCCACTTGCAGATGCATTGGCTAAGCCATGTTTAGCTAATGATATAAATGCTGACTATGATGCCTTACGTACTGAAATACTTAAAAAATTAAGTTAAAAATAAAATTTAATTAAAGCGGCCTTGGTCGCTTTTTTTATAGGTATATTTTAGTGTGGGTGTTAATACTTTCATTAGCTATGCAAATATAGTAATTAATATATATTTTAATTTTTTATGTAATGATTAAAAAATATCATCTTAAAAAGCCTGTGAAATAAATTCAATCCCTGTTTAAATATCCTCAACTTAAGAGCGTAGGCAAATAGTCGTTTTAAGCGTACAATAAAGCCTCTAAAAAATACCATACACCTTGCCCCAGGAGACCCCAATGTTAGAACGTAGCATGAATATTTCAGATTTTGACCCAGAGTTATTTGACGCAATTGCAAAAGAAACTGCGCGCCAAGAAGATCACATTGAATTAATCGCTTCTGAAAACTACTGTAGCCCACGCGTACTAGAAGCACAGGGTTCACAGTTAACTAATAAATACGCAGAAGGTTATCCGGGCAAACGTTACTATGGCGGTTGTGAGCATGTAGACGTTGTTGAGCAATTAGCGATTGACCGTGCTAACGAACTATTTGGTTCTGACTACGCAAACGTACAACCACATGCTGGTTCGCAAGCAAATGCGGCTGTTTTTTTAGCGTTATTAAACGCCGGTGACACTGTACTTGGTATGAGCTTAGCTCATGGCGGCCATTTAACGCATGGTTCACACGTAAACTTTTCAGGTAAGCTTTACAATGCAATTCAGTATGGCCTAGATGAAACTACAGGCGAAATTGATTACGCACAGGTTGAAGCGCTAGCGCTTGAGCACAAACCAAAAATGATCATTGGTGGCTTCTCAGCATACTCAGGTATTGTTGATTGGGCTAAATTACGTGAAATCGCTGATAAAATTGGCGCTTACTTTTTTGTAGATATGGCGCACGTTGCTGGTTTAATTGCGGCGGGTATTTACCCAAGCCCAGTTCCTCACGCACATGTTGTTACTACAACTACACATAAAACATTAGCAGGCCCACGTGGTGGTTTAATTATTTCGGCATGTGGCGACGAAGCAATTTACAAAAAGCTTAACAGTGCTGTTTTCCCTGGTGGCCAAGGCGGTCCTTTATGTCATGTTATTGCTGCTAAAGCAGTGGCATTTAAAGAAGCTCTACAGCCAGAGTTTAAAGTGTACCAAACACAAGTTGTTAAAAATGCACAGGCTATGGTTGCTGTTATGCAGGAACGTGGCTACAAAATTGTATCTGACAAAACTGAAAACCACTTATTCTTACTTGATTTAATCAATAAAGACATTACTGGTAAAGATGCAGATGCTGCTTTGGGTAACGCTCATATTACAGTTAACAAAAACTCAGTGCCTAACGATCCACGTTCACCGTTTGTAACTTCGGGCCTACGTATTGGTTCACCTGCAATTACTCGTCGTGGTTTTAAAGAAGCAGAATCTAAAGAGCTTGCTGGCTGGATCTGTGACGTACTAGATAACATCAATGATGAATCAGTACAGGCGCAAGTAAGAGAAAAAGTAAAAGCTATTTGTGCAAAACTACCTGTTTACGCTTAATAAAAGTAAAACAGTAATTTAGATCACAATCGCTTAGTTTTTTGCTAAGATAAAGGCCGCTTTAAAGCGGCCTTTTTTGTTTTTTAAAACGGAAGTACCTAGCTATGCATTGCCCATTTTGTACCGCAAAAGATACCAAAGTTATTGACTCTCGCCTGGTTGGCGGTGGTCACCAAGTGCGTCGTCGTCGTGAATGCAATGACTGCCATGAGCGTTTTACTACGTTTGAGGGCGCAGAGCTGGTTATGCCACGGGTAATTAAACAAGATGGCAGCCGCGAACCCTTTAACGAAGATAAGTTATTAAATGGTTTAAACCGCGCACTAGAAAAACGCCCCGTAAGTACCGAACAAGTAGAAGAAGTTGTTCATATAATAAAGTCGCAATTACGCGCAACCGGCGAGCGAGAAGTTTCGAGCCACTTAGTGGGAGAGTGCATTATGGAAGCGCTTAAAAAGCTCGATAAAGTAGCTTATGTGCGCTTTGCCTCAGTGTATCGCTCGTTCGAAGATATTCGCGAATTTGGCGAAGAAATTGCCCGTTTAGGGGAGTAAGTATGCAGAGCGACTACGTTTTTAACCAATATGACGAAATGTATATGGCACGTGCTATAGAGCTGGCTAAAAAAGGCCGGTTTACTACCACGCCTAATCCAAACGTAGGTTGTGTATTAGTTAAAAACAATGAAATAGTAGGCGAGGGATTTCATCAGCTTGCCGGACAAGGGCATGCAGAAGTAAATGCACTTGCTATGGCAGGCAGTAAAGCAAAAGGCGCAACTGCTTATGTTACGCTTGAGCCATGTAGCCATTATGGCCGCACACCGCCGTGCGCAGAAGGTTTAAAAGCCGCCGGTGTGGTAAAAGTAATTGCCGCTATGGTCGATAGCAATCCACAAGTGGCAGGTAAGGGGCTGAAAATACTTAGCGACGCTGGTATTGAGGTTGCACATGGGTTACTTGAAGCACAGGCTAGGGCGCTTAATTTAGGCTTTTTTAAACGCATGGAGCATGGCCTGCCCTATGTAACGTGTAAAATGGCCGCCAGTATTGATGGCAAAACGGCGCTAAATAATGGCCAAAGTAAGTGGATAACAGGCGCAGCAGCACGCCAAGACGTACAGTTATATCGTGCACAAAGTTGCGCTATTTTAACCGGTGCCGATACAGTATTAGTAGATGACGCTAAATTAAATGTGCGTAAAAATGAATTACCGCAGGCATTACCTACACAGTTACCGCTTCGCCAACCGGTGCGTGTTATTATTGACTCGCAAAATCGTTTAACCCCAAATCTTGCTTTATTTGCTATTGAAAGTGAAATAATAATTTTTACTACCAAGGTTGATAAATCGCAACATTGGCCGCATTTTGTAAAGCATATAGTAGTAACTGCTAGTAATTCAAAAGTTGATTTAACCGCGGTTTTAAAAAAGCTCGCAAAGCTGCAATTTAACACAGTGTGGCTAGAGGCTGGGGCAACCCTTGCGGGTAAAATGGTTGAACTGGATTTAATAGATGAATTTATTTTTTATCTAGCGCCTAAATTAATTGGGTGTGATGGCAAGAGTTTAGTTAATTTTCCTGAGTTGATCAGTATGCAAAATACGATTAATTTAACTTTTAATGAGTGTACGCGCATAGGTGATGATTTACGTATTAGCGCAGTTAAAAGCTCATTAAAACCACTTGATACAAAAGAGTAATGCTATGTTTACTGGGATAATAGAAGCCACAGGCAAAATTGCTTTATTACAAAAAAAACAAGGCGATTTAGCTATTCGTGTACAAAGCCCTGACCTTGATATGAGTGATGTTAAGTTAGGTGATAGTATTGCCACTAATGGTGTGTGTTTAACTGTTGTTGATAAACATGCAGATGGTTTTAGTGCCGACTTATCGAATGAAACCATAGGTTTAACTGGTTTTGCTCATTACACATTAGGGCAAACAGTTAATCTTGAAAAAGCCATGCAACCGGTTTCGCGTTTAGGTGGGCATTTAGTATCTGGTCATGTTGATGGCATTGCTACAATTACCGCCATTACGCCAAATGCACGTGCTACAGAATATTGGCTAAGCACAGATGAAAACCTAATGAAATACATACCATACAAAGGTTCGGTATGTATTGATGGTATTAGCCTAACAGTGAACGCAGTAGAAGGTAATAAATTTAAATTAACGATTGTGCCCCATACCAGCGAGCAAACAACGATAGCTAATTTTAAAGTGGGCACCCAAGTTAATTTGGAAGTCGACCAAATTGCGCGTTATTTAGAGCGGCTTATAAAAGGCGCAGAGCAGCCTACGGGCGCTGATATTTCAATGAGCTTACTCGCAAAAGCGGGCTTTATTAAGTAACGCAACTAACAACTAATAAGAGTGAATTATGAACTTACACAGCGCAGAAGAAATTATCGCAGACATTAAAGCCGGTAAAATGGTTATTTTAATGGACGATGAAGACAGGGAAAATGAAGGCGATTTAATTATTGCCGCCGAGCATATTAGCGCAGAAGCTATTAACTTTATGGCCACGCATGGCCGTGGTTTAATTTGTTTAACCATGACGCAACAGCGATGCGAGCAACTTGATTTACCGCTTATGGTAAAAAATAACGGTGCTGCGTTTTCAACTAATTTTACTATGTCGATAGAAGCTTCAAAAGGCGTTACCACAGGTATTTCGGCAGCAGATAGAGCACGTACAGTGCAGGCAGCGATAGCTAAAGGCGCAGTGCCTAGTGACATAGTACAACCTGGGCATATTTTTCCTATAATGGCACAACCTGGCGGTGTTTTAACACGTGCTGGGCACACTGAAGCTGGCTGCGACTTAGCTCGTTTAGCAGGGCTTGAGCCTTCATCGGTTATTGTTGAAATACTCAATGCAGATGGCACTATGGCGCGCCGTCCTGACTTAGAAGTGTTTTCTAAACAGCACGATATTAAAATTGGCACCATAGCTGATTTAATTGAATACCGTAACTTAAACGAAACCACGATAGAGCAAGTAGCAAAGTGTAAGTTACCTACCGAGCACGGTGAGTTTGATTTAGTAACTTACAAAGACACCATTGACGGACAACTACATTACGCATTAGTAAAAGGCGAAATAAAACAACAAGCGCCAACCGTAGTGCGAGTGCATTTACAAAGCACCTTTAACGATATTTTACTCTCAGATAGAAATTCTGAGCGTAGTTGGGGCGTGTCGGACGCAATGGCTTATATAGCGAAGCACAATGGTGTATTAGTTATTTTAGGCAAACAAGAAAGCACCGCAGAACTTGAGGCAACAGTAAAAGCGTTTGCAGCCGAAGATTCGGGTGAGGATGTAACACCGAATAAATTTACAGGTACGTCTCGTACTGTAGGCGTGGGTTCACAAATTTTAGCCGATTTAGGCATTAAACAAATGCGTTTAATGAGTCGCCCTAAAAAGTACCATGCACTTTCTGGGTTTCATTTAGAAGTTGTTGACTACATAGAGCCGCAGTAATTAGGCGCTAGGCTATTATTTTATTTTTATGGTATGATGCGCTGCAATTTTTGCGCAATCGAAATCGCTCAAACTTATTTTTAAGGTTATCAAATGAAAATTATTGAAGGTAGTAAGTACGCTCCGGGCAAAAAATTTGCCATTGTCATTTCTCGCTTTAATGACTTTATTGGTAGTAGCTTATTAGCAGGCGCTATTGATGAATTAAAACGCACAGGTGGTGTATCGGATGACGATATTACCGTGGTTTATGTACCTGGCGCGGTTGAATTACCTTTAGCAGCGAAACGTATTGCGGCAAAAAAACAGTATGATGCAATCATCGCTTTAGGCGTAGTGATCAGAGGTGGTACTCCACACTTTGACCTAGTTGCTGGCGAATCAAACAAAGGTCTTGCGCAAGTATCACTTGAGTATGATATACCGGTTGCATTTGGCGTATTAACCACAGAAAGCATTGAACAAGCAATTGAGCGTGCTGGCACCAAAATGGGCAATAAAGGCGGCGAAGCTGCTTTAGGCGCGCTTGAAATGGTTAATGTGTTAGATAAAATTTAAGTTTAAGGAATTTTTGTGAAACCAGCAGCAAGACGTAAAGCACGTATATTAGCACTTCAGGCCATTTATTCTTGGCAATTAAGTGGCAATGCAATTGCCGATATCGAACAACAAATGTTGATCGAAAACGACGTGACTAAAATTGATGTTGAATATTTTAAAGATTTAGCCAGTGGCGTTGCGGTAAATTATAAGCAACTAGACGAGGCTGTATCACCGCATTTAACCCGTCCATTCGATGAGTTAGATATGGTTGAACGCGCAATATTACGTTTAAGCAGCTATGAGCTAAAATTTCGTGAAGATGTTCCATACAAAGTGGCTATCAACGAAAGCATTGAATTAGCTAAAATGTTTGGCGCTGAAGATAGCCATAAATTTGTAAACGGTGTACTTGATAAAGCAGTTAAGCATTTACGTAAGTAATATTTAGTCAAATTTTGATAATTATTTTATCAAAACTGGCTGGTATAAATTACCGTTAAAAAGGAGAGCCGGCATAGGTCGGCTTTTTTGTGTATGAAGGAATTTGAATTAATTAATCGTTATTTTAAAGGTCGTGGTATTACTCGCCGCGATGTTAACTTAGGGATTGGAGATGACTGCGCATTAGTTACTGTGCCGCAAAATTGTCAGCTTGCTATTACAACCGATACACTCGTTGCTGGTGTGCATTTTTTTGACGACATTGAACCTCGCGCACTCGGGCACAGAGCATTGGCTGTAAATTTAAGTGATTTAGCGGCAATGGGGGCAGAGCCAACATGGGTTTCTATCGCTTTAACACTTCCGAGTATTGATGAGCAATGGATTGAAGAATTGACTGACGGCATGCATGAAATTGCCGAATATTTTAATGTGCAAATAATAGGTGGCGATACGACTCAAGGACCTTTGAGTATTACTATTTGTGCAAAAGGTACAGTGCCCGAAGGCACTGCGTTATGCCGAAATGGCGCAAAAGTAGGTGACTGGATTTTTGTTACTGGGCCGTTAGGTGATGCAGGGCTTGCAATAGAGTCTCGCAAGCAAGGCTTAACAATTGAACCTGAACACCTAAAACATATTAAAAAGCGCCTTAACTTCCCTACACCTAGAGTGGCTGCAGGGCAGGTATTACGTGGGCTTGCGTCTTCTGCTATTGATATTTCAGATGGTTTACTAGCCGATTTAGGCCATATACTAAATATGTCGCAGGTTAGCGCAACGGTTAATATTGAAAGCATACCCACCTCGGATGCAATGAAAGCTAGCCTTGATTTTGAACAACAATTACCGTTTATACTAAATTACGGCGACGACTATGAACTGCTTTATACCGTGCCTGATAGCAATAAAAGTATGCTTGATGTAAAACTGCGTCAATATGGCGTAGAGGCAATTTGTATTGGCCAAATAAAAAGTGGCGAAGGGCAAATTGACCTGTTACATAAAGGCGAAAAGTTTACTTTTAAGCACCAAGGTTTTGAGCACTTTTCTAAGGATTTAAGTTGAACAACAAGCGTTTATTTAACCTAAAGCGTCCACATCAGTTTTTTGGTTTAGGTTTTGGTACTGGGCTTGCACCTATAGCCCCAGGCACATTTGGTACTTTGGCCGCTTTACCTTTTATTTTTATAACCATGCACTACCCGTTGTGGTTACAAATAGTATTTGCTGTAGTGATCAGTGTTTTTGGTATTTGGGCTTGTGGCAAGACCGCAGATGATTTAGGGGTACACGATCACCCTGCGATTGTATGGGATGAAGTGGCAGGTTACTACATCACTATGATTGGTACGGGACTGAGCTGGCAAACATTATTGGTTGGTTTTTTACTGTTTCGTTTTTTTGATATAGTCAAACCAGGCCCTATCCGTGTGCTCGACAAGCGTGCCCATGGTGGATTTGGCATTATGATTGATGACGTACTTGCAGGTATATTTTCACTTATTTGTTTGCAAGCGCTGATAAAAGTAGGTTTACTACCCTTTTAGTTTATTATTTGATTGTTTAGCTAGGTGGCAGCAATATGATGCGATTTTTACTAGTTTTTGTACTACTAACCTGTGCTATGCCAAGTTGGGCCTCAATTACTGATTACGTAGTTAAACAATGGAATATTAAAGATGGACTCCCCTCGCAATCACTCAAAAGTGTTGTGCAAGACCAGCAAGGTTATATGTGGCTGGGAACTCAATTTGGTTTAAGTCGTTTTGACGGCAATACTTTTACCAACTACAACACGCAAAATAGTCTTTTTTTACCAAGTAATGGTATTAATAAATTACTAATAGATGGCCAAGGCTTTTTGTGGATCGGCACCAAAAATGGGTTAGTGGTTATTGACCCTGCAACACTTAGTGCACAAGAGTTTAATATTAAAGGCCCGGTTAGAGATATTTTAGAGGACTCTAAAGGCGGTATTTGGATAGCCGCTAATGGCCTGTATTATGTTGATCGTAGTTTGGTTGATTTACGCGATCAAACTAATGAGCCATCACCCATAGTTAATCCCACTGTTATTACTCAAATAGTTGGCTCTGTGAGCAAAATGGCGCTCGCACCTGAAGGTATTTGGTTAGTAAACGACAGACATTTACTGCGCCTGACAAAAAGCGCTGCCGACTTTTCTAAATTACGCTTAGAGCTTACTGCCAAAGTGTCATTACCCGACAGCTTAGCGCAAACCATAGTGCACGATCTCTCTTTTTTAAATGGTAATTTATATTTAGCCTCTGAGTTGGGTGCTTATTTTTTAGATTTAGATGACGAACTACGTTCTTTCCCACTGCCTAATGTGAATAACTCTGCAGTTTATAAATTTATGAGCGACACCAATGGTGGCTTATGGGTATCTACTTATGGGCGTTTATTATTTCGTGGCAAGTCAGGTGATTGGCAATGGGTTGAGCCAAGTCAGTTAGATCAAAGTATTTGGTTTGCTGACATGTTTCGCGATGATCAAAATAATGTTTGGCTAGCCAGTTTTAGTGAAGGTTTATGGCTTGCTCACGAAGGCCGTATTGAACGTCACTCGGCAATTTCTAAAATGACTGAAACGGTAATGGCGATTAGTAAATCACCCGATGACAAACTGTGGATTGCTAACAAAAGCGGTGTTGGTTACTTTGATACCAATAAAAACTTTATTAATATAATAAACAGTAGCAAGTATGGGCATGCCTCGGTGCATGATTTACAGTTTGATGGCGATCGGCTTTATATTGCTACTGGGCGTGGGTTATTCTTTTATGAAGACGACACTCTTTACAGCTTTCCTGGGCGCGTATTAAACGACAACCCGGTATTTGCGATTAGCTCAGCTACCCGAGGCGGATTTTGGATTGGTACCGGCCGAGGATTGTATAGACTCAATTATAGTGGTTTAAGACCCTTTGCTTATAATGCATTTTTAGGCAGTAAGTTTATTACTTTTGTATTAGATGCCCCAAATTTTGGCATTATTGGTACTAGTAAAGGTGCGTATTACTTTACAGACCGAGGAATAGAAAAAATAGGTGACCAAACTACCTTAGAAAGTGCTTATGTAACCAGTATTTTGCATATAGATGGAGTTGGGATATTAGTTGGTTCGTTAAACGATGGCTTGTTCTATCGTAGTGGACAAGGACAATGGCAGCAGTTAGATGCGGCAAATGGCTTACCTTATGGTTCTATTTTTAGCTTAAAGTACGATGAAAAATTAAAAAGAATATGGGTAAGCACCATGAAAGGTGTTTATCGGATGCCGGTAGATCAATTTAAAACGCAGATCCAAAGCTTAAAAGTTGAAGAAGTTATTTCCTCGTTCGACCGCCAACTCGATGGTAAAGCCAGCCAATGTTGTAATGGCTTAGGGCATGACGCGGTTGTTGATATGAACAATTCTATTTGGTATCCCAGTTTACAAGGTGTAGTTGAAATACCTAAAAGCGTTGAGTTGTTTGGTTTACGTGGTTTAAAACCTAAAATAGAAACATTAACTACACCATTACGTAGTTTAACCACTGCTGCATTAGGTAATAAACCGCGATTAAAAATAGACGAGCGCGATGTTACTTTAAAATACACAGCCATAGATTATTACGCGCCAAATAGTATTGAGTTTAGGTATAAATTAAATGGTTTAGATACTGACTGGCGATACGCGAATACTCGCCGCGAAGCTATTTATACCAACCTTCCAGCCGGTTCTTTTTTGTTTCAGTTAGAAACAAAACGCCAAGGCGAGGATTGGAACATAGCCCAATCTGTTGATTACGCTTTTGTAGTACCTGAGCGTTTTGACGAAACAATTTACTTTAGATTACTGATCACCAGTGGTTTTGTTTTATTGTTTTATTTAGTGTTTTGGGTATTTAGAGCGCAAGAGCGCCGTAAACAAGAAGTGTTAGAAGGGTTGATCACTGATCGTACCTTAGAGCTTCGCCAAGCAAACGATAAGCTTAATAAAGTTAACTCACAGCTTAAGCTAGTGAGCCATTCAGATGAGCTTACAGGGTTACGTAGTCGCCGCTTTTTGTTCGACCAACTACCTAAAGATATTGAACATTTTCAGCGTAACTCACAATCACTGCAAGCGCAGGGCAAGTCGCTAGTATTATTAATTATAAACTTAGACAACTTTAGCCGTATTAACGATGCGTATGGGCCAATTGCCGGAGATAGTTGTTTGCAGCAAATGGCGGTATTACTTAATTCGCGTACTCAGGGCTCAGATTATGTGGCACGTTGGAGCGGCGATGAGTTTTTACTTTTATTACGTGACTTTAAATGTAACTTAATTGACAGCTATGTGTCGGATCTTTGCCAAGGAATTTCCGAACATGCATTTCAATTGCCAAACGGTAAAAGCACTCATATTTCAGCCTCAATTGGTTGGTCGTTTTATCCGCTACCATTATTAGGTGGCCAAGTTATTAGCTGGGAAACCTCGATTAATTTAGCTGATATTGCACTGCATCAAGTTAAAAAACGCGGTGGCGATGGGGTCGCTAATATTACCTTTGATGAGCAGTTAGATGCGTTTGAGTTTGAGCAAAACCCTAATGTTGAACAGCAAATAGGCTTGCTACAAGCCAATGGTTTAGCTGATATTAAAGTATGGATGCGATAAGTAACTAATATTTAGATATTAAAAAAGGAGCCTAGGCTCCTTTTTTAATATGCTTTAAATGAGTAGGAGGTTAATTAATAAACGCTTTTATAGCAGTTAATATTCCTTGCTCGCCTAAGCCCATTTCGTCGTGCATTTCGTCTTGTGTACCGTGCTTAATAAATTCATCAGGGATACCTAAGTTAAGAATGCTAACCTGTGCTTTTTGCGTTGCTAAATACTCATTAACCGCAGAGCCAGCACCGCCAGAAATTGCATTGTCTTCAAGCGTTACTATTACATTGTGGCTGTTTATTAACTCATCGAGTAACGCAGTATCAAGCGGTTTAATAAAGCGCATATTAACTAAAGTCGCATTGAGTTCATCAGCTGCTAGTTGCGCGTTTTCAAGTAATGTACCAAATGACAATATAGCCACTTTAGCACCTTGCTTAACAACATCGGCTTTACCAATTTCAAGTAATTGCATATTAGTTGCAATTTCTGCCGTACCAGCACTACCACGCGGATAACGCACAGCAACAGGGCAATTTGCTTGATAACCAGTATATAACATGTGGCGACACTCATTTGTATCGCTTGGCGCCATAATGACCATATTTGGAATGCAGCGCATAAAGCTTAAATCGTACGCACCTTGATGTGTTTCGCCGTCTGCGCCAACAATACCAGCACGGTCAATAGCGAATAACACAGGTAAGTTTTGCAGCGCTACATCGTGAATTAGCTGATCGTACGCACGTTGTAAAAAGCTTGAGTAAATTGCGACAACGGGTTTTAAGCCTTCACAAGCAAAACCAGCGGCTAGGGTTACAGCGTGCTGCTCGGCAATCGCAACATCAAAATACTGATCAGGATGCTCTTTTGAAAAACGCACCATGCCAGAGCCTTCGCGCATAGCCGGTGTTATCGCCATAAGCTTGCTGTCTTGCTTTGCTATGTCGCATAACCAGTCGCCAAATACATTAGAAAATGTAGCCGCACCGGGTTTTGATTTAGGTAAACTTGATGTATTAGGATCAAACTTAGGTACGCCGTGATAGCCAATAGGGTCGGCTTCAGCGGGTTTATACCCTTTGCCTTTTTGGGTTTTTATATGCAGTAATTGCGGGCCTTTTAAGTTACGCATATTACGCAGCGTATCTACTAACATGTTTACATCATGGCCATCAATTGGGCCAATATAATTTAGGCCTAATTCTTCAAAGAAGGTACCAGGGATCATCATCCCTTTAATATGCTCTTCCATTTTACTGGCAAGTTGCTTAACTGGTGGCACACCCGAGAGTAGTTTTTTACTACCTTCGCGAATGTTAGTATAAAAGCTACCCGATAAAATACGGGCAAAGTGATTTGTTAACGCGCCAACGTTTTCAGAAATCGACATTTCGTTGTCATTTAAAATGATCAACATATCTGATTTTACATCACCTAAGTGGTTCATGGCTTCAAAAGCCATGCCTGCTGTAATAGCACCATCGCCTATAACGGCAACCGTTTTGCGTCCTTTACCTTCTTTTTGCGCAGCAATAGACATGCCCAGCGCAGCTGAAATAGAGGTACTAGAATGGCCCACACTAAACGTATCGTATTGGCTTTCTTCGCGAAATGGGAAAGGGTGCAAGCCATCTTTTTTACGAATGGTGTGCATTAAATCGCGACGCCCGGTGAGTATTTTGTGTGGGTAAGCTTGGTGGCCTACATCCCATACAAGGCGATCATCTGGGGTGTTATACACATAATGTAGTGCCACAGTGAGCTCTACGGTACCTAAACCAGACGCTAAATGCCCGCTACTTTGCGATACCGAGTTGAGTAAGTAGTCACGCAACTCATGGCTAAATGCAGGAAGCTTATCTTGTGCTAAGTCTCGCAAGTGGGCTGGTTCGTTAACCAAATTAAGTAATGGATACTTGCTGCTATCAAGTGTCATGGTTTTATATATGTCCTTCGCTAACATCAACTAACTGTGCAAACGCGTTGTTTGAGTTATTTGATGTTCAGTAATAATTTTAGTGCTAAGTTGCAATACGTTTAAGCCGTGTTTAGTGGTCACGTTCAATTAAATAGTTAGCTAGTGACGCTAAAGCACTGGTATCGGCGTCTATATTTGCTAACGCTGCATGGGCTTGTTGTATTAAGTTTTGCGCTTTTTCTTTAGCGCCTAGCATACCTAATAAAGCGGGATATGTCGCTTTATTCGCAGCGATATCTGACCCTTGAGGCTTACCTAAAGTAACGGTATCGCCTTCTACGTCTAAAATATCGTCATGTACTTGAAATGCAAGCCCTATGGCATAGCCAAAAGTGGCTAAATTTTCTAACGTGTTTTGACTAACATTGTTCGAGCACAAAGCCCCCAGTGTAATTGCACAGCTTATTAGCGCACCGGTTTTTAACTTATGAATACGCTCAAGTTCAGCCACGGTTATTACTTTATCAGTAGCTGCAATATCAAGCCCTTGGCCTGCCACCATACCTTGTAACCCAGAGGCATGTGCCAGTTCAGCAATCATTTTAACTTGAGCTTGAGCACTACAGTTAAAATTATGCTTGGCGATTAACTCAAATGCTAAAGCTTGCAGTGCATCACCGGCTAAAATTGCGTGTGCTTCGCCGTACACGATATGACAGGTTGGGCGTCCGCGACGTAATTCATCATCATCCATAGCTGGTAAGTCATCGTGAACTAACGAGTAGCTATGAATACATTCTATAGCTGCAGCAAGTACGTCTAAATCTTGTTTATCTGCGCCGAGCATTTTACCCGTTGCGTAAACCAAAAAAGGACGCAATCTTTTGCCGCCATTCATTAAACTATAATGGGTGGCGGCTTTTATGGTCTCGTCAGTATTAAGCGATTGGTCAAAATAAAGGTTAAGAGTATTGGCTACATCAGTTTGAGCATGTGTAATAAGTTCTTTAATAGTCACGGCTATTCCATATCATTATCAAAGTCGGTTAATACAGACTTCTCATCTTTGCCCATTAAAATAGCCACCTTTTGCTCAGCTTGTTGCAACTTACTAGACGATGCGCCTGCTAAAGCAATGCCACGCTCAAACTGTTTTAATGACTGCTCAAGCGATAAATCACCTTGTTCCATTTCACTAACGATTGTTGTTAATTCTTCTAGTGCTTGCTCGAAACTTAAGTTTTCAGGTTTTTTAGTCGCCATCTTTATTTCAACTTACATAATAAATTTAGAAGTCAATTTTAGGGGGAATGCTAAACTAGGTCAAAGGATGAAATGGTTTTTTCGTTAATAAACGTTTTATGTTTTAAAAAATTGATAATTAGATAGATAACACAAGTTGATCTAGAATAGTGCTTAATCCAGCTTTTTATGTTTATCTATAAAAAATGGCTTAAGCAATTCAGTATCTTGCCGATAAACAATTAATAACAAACGTTTGCATATAAAAGCAAAAACCTTTGGAGGGAATGTGGATTTAGCAACCATTATTGGGATCCTTGGCGCAATTGGCTTAATTGTCATGTCCATGTTTATGAGTAGTAGCGGTGAAATGGCTATGTTTTACAACACGCCCTCTGTTGTAATCGTATTTGGCGGTTCATTATTTATCGTTTTATCAAACTTTACTATGTCACAGTTTTTTGGCATAGGTAAGGTGGTTACCAAAGCGTTTATGTTTAAGCTTGAGTCGCCAGAAGAGTTAATCGAAAAAGCAGTTGAACTTGCAGATTCAGCACGTAAAGGCGGGTTTTTAGCACTTGAAGAGGCAGAAATACCGAATCCATTTATGCGCAAAGGCGTTGACATGCTAGTAGATGGCCACGACGCAGACGTAGTGCGGGCCACACTGCAAAAAGATATTTCATTAACTACAGCACGGCATGAGTCGGGTGCTACTTTATTTAAATCTTTGGGTGATATAGCCCCAGCAATGGGAATGATAGGCACCTTAATAGGCTTAGTTGCGATGTTATCTAATATGGATGATCCTAAAGCAATTGGTCCGGCTATGGCGGTGGCATTGTTAACCACATTATACGGCGCATTTTTAGCTAACGTAGTCGCTATTCCTATTCAAACAAAATTGGAGCTGCGTAAAGACGAAGAGGCAATGAATCAACGTTTAATTTTAGATGCGGTTTTAGGTATTCAAGATGGTCAAAATCCAAAAGTAATAGAAGGTATTTTGAAAAACTATCTAGCTGAATCAAAACGTAAAGTAAACACTGAGGATTAACTATGTCTGATCAAGAGTGCAAGTGCCCACCCCCAGGTTTACCTGCGTGGATGGGGACATTCGCAGATTTAATGTCGCTATTAATGTGCTTTTTTGTGCTCTTGCTTGCGTTTTCTGAAATGGATGTACTTAAATTTAAACAAATTGCCGGTTCGATGAAATTTGCATTTGGTGTACAAAATAAAATAGAAGTTAAAGATATTCCCAAAGGCACATCAGTTATTGCTATGGAGTTTACTCCGGGCAAGCCAGAGCCTACCCCAATTGAAACAATTCAACAGCAAACGGTAGAAATGACCCAGCAAATGTTAGAGTTTCAGGCAGGTGATGAAAGCTCAGCAGGCGGAAGGCAAGAGCAGCGGGGCGATAAACGTGGTGGCGAGTCGCGTAGTACTTCCAAAGAGCAAGCATCGGAGCAAGCAATTTCAGCGGCCGATCAACAGCAAACAAACGACTTAGTTAAAAAAATCGCTCAGCAATTAGAAAAACAAATAATTGATGGTGCCATAGAGCTTGAATCATTAGGGCAGCAAATAATTATTCGTATTCGTGAAAATGGCTCTTTCCCTTCGGGTAGTGCATTTTTACAACCTAAGTTTAAACCCATTATTCAAGAAATTGGCGTGCTATTAAAAGATGTGCCTGGAGAAATTACCGTGTCTGGGCATACTGACGATTTTCAGGTTTCAAACGAGTTATATATTAATAACTGGGATCTTTCATCTAAGCGTGCAGTTGCAGTAGCCAGTGAGCTGCAAAAAGTAGTTGGATTTGATAAAAATAGAATGATGGTAGTAGGGCGTGCTGAAACCCGGCCGTTAGTGCCAAATGACAGCAATGAAGATCGCCGTCGTAATCGTCGCGTTGAAATATCTATTTTACAAGGAAAGGCCAAAGAGTCTGATCCTATCGATGTAAGGTAGCAGTCATTTTATTAAAAACACACTTGGTTTAAGCAAACTAAGTGTAATTGATTTCAGGTGACTTTTAGTCAAAATTGACTAAAAGTCACCACCTCAGCCAAATACCTCAGAACTCTTAAATAGTTCGATTTAATAAAAACATCCCACACTGTAAATTGATATGCTAAACTACTGTGTATATAAACAGTAAAAGAGCTTGCTTATGAAACTCTATATTGCCGAAAAGCCGTCTTTAGGGCGCGCCATTGCCGACGCGTTACCAAAACCGCACAAAAAGCACGATGGCTACATTGAAGTTGCAAATGGTGATTGCGTATCTTGGTGTATTGGTCATTTGCTCGAGCAAGCCGAGCCCGATGACTATGATGAGCGCTTTAAAAAGTGGCAGTTTGAGCACCTACCTATCATTCCTGAGCAGTGGCAATTAAAAGCAAAAACTAAAACTCGCAAGCAACTTACTGTGTTAAAAAAGCTAATCAAACAGGCTACAGCACTAGTGCATGCAGGTGATCCCGATAGAGCACTGTTACGATATTTTGATGAAAACTCATTGTTACAATAAATATCGTTAAAAGTGTGGAATAGGATCTGACTTATGAACTACATTTTATGGACAGTACCAAGTTTAATTATTGACCAAAAATTATCTAAGTCAGTTAATTCAGACACGGGTGAAATCAGCTTTAACTTTAATGGATTAGGCCACCATGTTCAGAATGTTGTATTGTTATATCAAGATAATGGTTTACCAGTTAGTGTTGTAAATAATTGGCTTATTTATCTAAAGACCTCTCTATATCGAAAAAGTGTAAACACTCAAGCTCAGGCATTACTACATTACTTTATCTTCCTAGATGAAATAGGGCTTGAGTGGGACGAGATGCCCATTACTTCAAGAAATAAACCTACGTATAAGTTCAGTAAACATCTTAAAGATGCAGTGAAGAATGGAACTATTGCTAGAACAACAGCCAATAATTACTTAGGCTCAATTGTCAGTTTCTATAAGTTTTATTTAAACAAAGGTTACGAATTTACAAATAAGCCATTTAATTATAAAACGATTAAAGTGAACGTTAATGGTGGGCATGAGTTTAGTAGAGGTAAGTTTGTCTTTGTCGACTCGACAGATATTAGGCTTAACCTACCTAAGGATAAAAGTAATTTTGGTATGCCAAGAGAGCTTGTTCCTTTGAGTGAGCATGAATGGACTTTGGTCGATGAAATATGTCGTCAGGGAAAGGTAAATTCAAATACTTCAAAAGGAGCTGCTTTAGTAAACCTATCAGAGGAATTTAAGCTTGCCGTAGCTTTAGCAAGACATACAGGATTACGTAGAGAAGAGATTGTTACTTTTAGATCAAAGTTTATTTATAAGCCAACAGCTGAGCAACTTCGTCATAAATATTTAATCCATACAAATGGCGTGCACATATCACCGCAAGAGGGAGTGAACACTAAAGGCTCTGGCAGCAGAACAATTGAGATACCTTCATCGTTAATGCATCAATTACATCAATACATTAATTCAAAGCGTTACATAAAACGTAGAAAACTCTTCGAAGTAAATAACCCCGATGAATTAAACAATCCACCTTTGTTTATTTCACAGAATGGACATCATTACGCCTCTAGGACATTTAATGCTCGATGGTGCGAAGTTCGAAATACAGCAAAACTGCAATATCCTAGTTTTAACCATAAGTTTCATAATTTGCGTTCAACTTATGCCGTAACGCGTTTAAAAGAGCTATTAAATCAAGGGGTAAAAGAAGGTGATGCTCTTGATTACATTCAATCTGTAATGGGACACAAGTCAAGAAGTACACTTCTGCATTATTTAAAGTTTTGTCACCAAACATTGGAGGCTAATGAAGTTTATGAGCAAGCCCTTGATCTGGTTTTAAAGGTCGAGGGATAGGGCTATGGCTTTTATCGGAAATGAAAAGCGCAGAGTTACTAATGCTGAAATAACGAATCGTCCAGCGGTATTTACTTTACCAATAGACAAGTTGGTGATTAGTGCTGGCAATAGGAATTGTTTTTTTAAACGTCTAGCTTATAAAAATTGCCCAAAAATAAAGATTGGTACAAGTGGTCAAGAGTTTAAACTTTCACCTAACACTGAGTTAATTGATATGCGACGATGGGAGTTAATTCGACATTGTTATAATGCGATATTACTAATGGACAGAAGGGATCGCACTAAGGTCAGTTATTTTAATTCTTTAGTCATTTTTTTTCAATTTTGCGATAAAAATGAGCTCGAAGTTGGTTTCAACCATACAACTATTATTCCGTTTATTAATAACTTAAAAAAACGTTGTCTAGAAAATATTAGAGGTACGACGATAAATAGTACTTTAGGCGCATTTAAAATGTTTTTAAATGAAATTGAGCCAGTTTTAACTCATGAGCTAAGAGATAATTTTTTATTTATAAAAGACAGTCATGAAAGTACCAAGCCATATACTGATTTAGAATTAAAACAAATTGTTAAATTACTTTACGTGATATTTAATAAGTATAGAACTCATTTACTTAATGGCTCTAACCCTACAGTTCATCCTTTACTGTGTGATGATTTAGGAAATGATTTCTTAGGTAACCCGTTTAACGGAAAGCATATTTTCTCAGTCGTTAGGCCTAGCTATACTTGGAAAAATGAGCTTGTGAAAGCAGCTCTTTATTTGACATCTTTTTACACGGGATTAAATGAAAGCCAACTGTTAGCAATTAAGTTTTCTGATATTTCAAGTGAGCATTTTGAACGAACATCTGATGGTGTTTATAAGCTATCGACAACAAAGCACAGGCAGCGTGGTAGAAAAAACATTACTACAGTAGGCTTTAGTAAAAGAGCCAAAGAATTTTTTGATACGTGGTTGTCTTTAAGTAAATTAATAACAAATAATACTTCTGATTACGTTTTTTCAGTTTACTCGAAGAAAAAATATACTGGAATGTTAGAAAATCAGTTTGCTACTTTAATTAATAAAAAGCTTAAATATTTTGAATTACCGGTACTGCGTACAAACCGATTTAGAAAAACTAAAGCTACTTTAATAATAAGAGCAACCGAAAGTATGTTCTCAGTTGCTGAAGGCTTAAATAATAGCCCAGATACTGTGTCAAAACATTATTCTAATGGTGTGCCTGAGTTAATGGAGTTCTCGATTGCAGGAGCACTTGATGTTAGGCAGCGGACACTTCAAGGAGAGACATTAAATGATGCGGTTATTAAAAGTGCTTATCACTTTAAAGATCCAGTGAGAGAGCAATTTTACTTAAAAAATAAATTAGATATCCCAAACGCTTTATCCAATGGACTCCGCTGTAAGGATTCTTTCGGTGAAAAAGCTAAGCAGCTAAAAAAATCACTCGTTAAAGCGGGTTTAGCTAAGAAAAAAAATAAAGTCGCGTGCCATAAGTTTTTAGAATGTTTTGGTTGCCCATATCATGCCGTTATTGCTGAAGTCGATGATATCTGGCTTATGCTTTCATTTCGAGATGTAATCCTTGAGGTCGCCTGTCAGCCATCAATCAACTCAATACCCACTACTACATTAGCCAAGGTTACTAATACCGTAGAGTCAATTTTAGAGCGGTTGAAGCGAGAGTTTCCACACGTATATAAAAGTGCTGAGGTGAAATATTCTGAGCTTCCGCATCCTCTTTGGGCTGATAAAACGGATTTTAATGTCTTGATGGAGTTAAATTAATAATGAATGAGTTAACTAAGCCTCTAAACACTATTAATGCTGAGCATCAAAACGTAATTAATTCTGATAATACCGTTATCTCTTACTCTTCAGATGGAAAACCACTAAGCCATTACAAAGATGATATTTGGTTAATTATTAATGAAGACGTTAAGTTGAATTTTGGAAATCTTAGTGATGGATTTAAATCAGTTTGTAAAAGTTTGATTTTTAAATTGTTAAATGGTGATGAGCTCATAAATAAAAAAAGTATAGGTATGAAGTATATACAAGGCTTTTCAATTTTTGATAAATGTATCATTGAATGTGGTGGTACTGACTTTACTTTTATTAATTCAGATAGAGGGTTCCGAGAGTTTATAAAAGTAGCCCAAAGTCGTAATTTAAAATACAAAACATGGAAAAACTACTTAATAATTCTCAGTGTATTAAAAAAAGAAAAAATTATCACCAGAGTAATTGATAATGCTGATGAATTAGCTGTTTTACTCTCAAATAGTCAGCGGATTTCACATCAAACAATAGCTTTACCAGAAAATATAGCATCTAATTATTTTAAAGTTGCATTAGATATTGTTGCTAAGTATCACCCAAGTAGAAAGGTTATTAGTGATACATATGAAAGCTTTATTCAGGATTATAATAAAAATATTGAACAAGGGTATGGTGTTCCTACAGCTAGGGGGTACGCCCAAAAAAATTATCAAGAACAAACTAAAGCAATAGATTTCAAGCTAGATCTCACTGGGCAGTGGTTAAGCCTCATTCGAGCGGCGTGTTATATAGTTATAGCTGGTTTTACTGGCTGTAGAGATGGCGAAATAAAGTCTTTAACCAAAGAGTCTTACCAAGAAAAAAAATATGCGGGTATGACTATCCCTATTATCAATGGGGTTCATACCAAAGTTAATATCGCAGGGGTAGAAAGAGAAACAAGTTGGGTCACTATTCCTGCTGTTAAGCTGGCAATTGAGCTTATATGGGATATTTATGAGTTCTCAAGAAAAAATTGGAAAGATCGTGCTCTGCTTTGTTCTCACATAGATGAGCAAAATAAAATGATTCAAGAAGCCGACTCCCTTTTTTTATCATATTCGCCTACAGCAAAATATCCTGCAGCAGGCAGGCAAGCAATCGATAAGTCTTTAAAAAACTTTGTTAAGGCTACCAGTTATAAAGCAACCCCCCATGATGTTGAGGAGTTTAATTTATTAAACCCTTCGAGAAAGGGGAGTTTAGTTGTTGGTGAAATACTAATTCCAAACCCACACTGCTTTAGAAGAACTTTTGCTGTATTCCTTGTTCGTAATAAACTGGCATCACTTTTAGACTTAAAATACCAATTTAAACACATCAATATAGCTATGACTTCTTGGTATTCTAACCAAGCCAATGTCGCAGGCTATTTCGATATGATGCTAGATAAAGAATTACTTTTAGACATAGCACAAGAAAATCATGAGTTTATGACCGACACTTTTTACCATATCTATAATGAAGCAGAGTCTTTATCTGGTGCTGAAGGTAAACGAATAGAAAATTTACGTGGTGATGACAGAAGTACCATTTATTTGAGTCGTGATGAAATATCAAGGCAAGTTCGAGATGGTCAAATGTCCATAATAGAAACACCTGTTGGCCATTGTACAAATCCCCGATGTGATCGTATTTGTGATGCGCCTGTCTGTAAGTATGCGGTTGTCACTAAAGCTAAGGCATTAGAACTTATCCCCAAAAGGCAATTATTGATCACCAAATTTGAATCATTAATCCAGTTTGGGTTGAAAATGCCTAACATTTTGTCGAAGCTCTATTATGAGATTAAATCGATAGAACAATGTTTTAAAGATCATAATATTACCTTTGATGTATTCAAACATGACATTAACCAAACACTTTTATAAGAGCACCTATGGCTGAACAATCAGATAGAGGCAGAGAAACGTTAATCAGGTTAGAGCAAGCATTAGATAGACTTATTGAAGGCAAGCCATTAAATACTAAACCTGATGGACGCATTAGCTTAAAAAGAATCAATGATGAAGCTGGCTTAAGTTCTGGTGGTATTTATTACTATTCAGAATTTGTCGAAATTGCTAATCAAAGAATTCAGTTACTAAAGCAAAGCTTAGCAGTCAGTAAAAGTGAAAAAAGTAAGCAGGCTGAAAGTAAGTTACGTGAACAACGCGACAAAGAAAAAGAATTAAAAGAACGTTATAGAACGCAGCGCGACCAGATAAAAGCTTTTAGTGATCAAGTTATAGCTCATAACGCTCAACTTGAATTCACGCTTTTTGAAGCGTTAGAAAAGGTATCTTTGTTAGAGCAGCAACTAGAAATATATAAAGTTAGTCCAATTACAGGTAAAAAAGTTTGAGATTGTTTATTGCAGAAAAACCAAGCCTTGGTAGGGCACTAGTAGATATATTACCTAAACCACATAAAAAAAGTGATGGTTTTATCACTGCTGGTAATGGCGATGTTGTTACTTGGTGTATAGGTCATTTATTAGAACAAGCAGAGCCAGAGGCATACAACCCTGATTATAAAAAATGGGCTGTTGAGCATTTGCCTATTGTTCCTAATGAGTGGAAGCTTGTCGTTAAAAGTAAAACAAGAAAGCAATTTACTGTAGTAAAAACATTAATAAAAAAAGCCGATACGCTAGTTAATATGGGCGATCCAGATCGAGTCGGACAAATCCTGATTGACGAAGTGATTAATCATTGTGGTGTGTCTAAAGCAAAAAAAGCACAGGTTTTAAGGTGCTTAATTAGTGACTTAAACCCAGCAGCAGTAAAAAAAGCATTAAACAATTTACGTCAAAATACAGACTTCATTCCTTTAGCTACATCTGCATTAGCACGAGCAAGAGCAGATTGGCTTTATGGCATTAACATGACTCGCCTATGCACGCTACAAGGTCGTCAATCTGGCTATAATGGCGTTTTATCAATTGGTAGGGTACAAACACCTGTTTTAGGTTTAATTGTCCACAGAGACCTAGAGATTGCGAATTTTGTATCAAAACCATTCTATGAGGTTATCTGTACGCTTCTTACTTCAAAAGGTGAGGCGTATCAGGCTAAATGGAGGCCAAGTAAAGCATGTGAGCCTTACATGGATGAAGATAATCGGGTGTTGTCTAAAGCATTAGCATTAAATGTTATTTCAAAGGTACAAAATAAAGCAGGGAAAGTAGTTAATGTAACTCAAGCAAAAAAAGCAACACCTCCGCCATTGCCTTATAGTTTATCGGCTTTACAAATTGATGCCGCAAAAAGGTTTGGTATGAGCGCACAGTCAGTACTTGATACATGTCAGCAATTATACGAGCGACATAAACTAATCACTTACCCTCGCTCAGATTGCCGGTATTTACCTAAAGAGCATTTGAATGATGTTAAGCAAGTCGTAGGCGCTATTGGTAAATCCTGCTCAGCTTTAAGTGATGCCGCAAACAACGCGAATCTTAGTCTAAAAAGTAAAGCCTGGAATGACTCAAAGGTAAGTGCCCACCACGCGATAATTCCTACATCAAAGTCAACTGATTTAAGTCGCTTAACATCGGCTGAAAATAATATTTATGAACTGGTTGCTCGCCAGTACCTTATTCAGTTCTACCCTCCGTTTGAGTATATAGATAAGCAAATAGATACAGAAATGTCGGGTGGTTTATTTATTTCCAAACAAAAAGACGTGGTATCGCAAGGTTGGAAAGCTTTATTTCCTTCAAAACAAAAATCACAGGGGGAAAGTGAGTTTTCAGCGATTAGTCTACCTAATGTTTCAAAAGGAGATGAAGTACATTGCCAACAAGCTGATTTAATAGAAAAGCAAACTACACCACCTAAGTACTTTACTGATGCTACATTACTTTCAGCTATGACAGGTATAGCTCGATATGTAACTGATGCTTCAATTAAAAAAGTATTACGTGATACTGATGGATTGGGAACTGAGGCTACAAGGGCAGGGATAATTGAACTATTATTTAAGCGTCAATTTTTGACTCGTAAAGGTAAAGATATAAGAGCGACTGATGTTGGTACGCAATTAATATGTTCTTTACCCGAACGAATGACAATACCTGATATGACAGCCCATTGGGAATCTCAATTAGAAGCTATTAGCCAAAAAGAAATTAAATATGCTAACTTCATGGATCCAATTACGCAAAGTATAGATACTTTAATCTCTGAGGTTAAAACAGTTACATTTAGTGGGCTAAAAGGCAAAGGGGTGCCTTATAAGTCGAGAAAAAATGGTAGATCAAAAGTAAAAAGAAAAACTGCAACTTAATGTTGTTTATAGCTGCCACAGATTACCTTGATTAAATACCTTTTTCTTTCAGTCAAAAAATTAAAAGCTGAGTTCAGTATTTAAAACTTAATTCATTTTTAAGTGCTTGAAAATATTTAAAGTTCTACAAATAAGGAATAGAAAACAGATGACAGACAAGCAGAGAATTTTTTCTTCAAAAGAATACCTTAAGGCACGAAGACCTGATGAGTTTTCAGATTCTGAGGTATTTGAAAGAGGTCGCTTAGATCGCGCTGTACTAGAGCACCATATTTTTACATTAAACACTCGTAGCCAAGAGTTGCAATTTGAGTCTTTTGCTAAATCGCTATGCGAAAAAATTATTTGCTCGAACTTATTAGAACAAACGGGTCCAGTTGCAGGGGGCGATGGAAAAACTGATACGCAGACATTTCCTGTATCTGAGCAAAATGCCTTACTTTGGTACGAAGGCATTAATGAATCATCACATAAAGAAAAGTGGGCGTTTGCTGTAAGTACTAATAAAAAATGGAAAGAAAAATGTAGAACCGATGTTAGAAAAATTAAGAAAACAAATAGAGGGTACGTCAAAGCGTTCTGTATAACCAATCAATATGCAAAAGCAGACCAAAGAAGTGCTATTGAAGATGAACTAACAACAGAAACCGACATAGATGTAATTGTTTTAGATATTAGCTGGATTTTGGATCAAATTTACAAAAATCAGTACGAGTTATTGGCAATCGAGCAACTTTCAATACCTGTATTATTTGATAGAGAAGTCTCCGTTGGTGTCAATGATTATAGTAAACAAAAAGAACTGAATGAGCTAGAGTCAAAAATAAAGTCAGAGGTTGAGCCTCACAAAGTTACAATTGAGCAAGTATATTGGTTCCTTAGGTTAGCTATCTTAGCCACTGAACTAGAAAAACCTGTAATAGAAACTCAAGGTTTATTTGAGCGAGCAATAAGTATTGCCAATAAGTTTGGCTCGACTCAGCAGAAGTTAGAGGCGTATTACCATTATGCTTGGAAAGCTAATTTTTGGTTTGAAGATTTCGATTTGTTTCAAGAAAATGCTGCAAAGGCAATAAATTGCATTAGAGATTCAACAAGCTCAACTCAGTGGGAAAAAGCAGTTACTCTTCTTAACCTTTATTCGTCTCATACAAGAACTTTCAATGCTGTTGGTAAAATGGATCACGTTAAAGATCTTGCTATTGAGAAATTAACACTATTAGCAGAGGAAATTGACCAGCCTAGTAATTCTTTATTAGCACAAACACATTTATGTTTTTTAAAGTATCAAGCGCCAGAAACAATTGCTGATGCTGAACAAATGTTCGCTGATTTAAAGTTGATAATCGAAAAAAGTGAAAATCTAGTTGGTTATCCTTTTGAACAAACAGCCAATATGATAATGGCATTAGATGAGTTATTTTTAGATAACGAAGTGTATGAGGACTTATTAGATTTTATTACAGAACTAACAATAAAAAGAGATGGAGAAATTACAGGTTCAATGAACTTGTTACGACGAGGGGTCAAAAGGTTAGAATCTGGTAAGCCTTACCAAGCAATCAAACTCGTAGGTAAATCGCTAAAGGGTTTATATAAAGAAGAGGCTACTCAACAAGTTACCTTTGCGCTTAGGCTTATTTCTGCGGCTTATGAGCAAGCTGGGTTACTCTGGGCTTCAAGATCTAGCATGCTATTGGCAGCCTCTTTGCTAACAGATCAATTTTGGAAAAGAAATGAATTAAACTCGAAGCAAGTTCAGAGTTACGTAAAGTTAGTTTGGATTGAGCTTAAGCTAGGTAGATTAGGGCAAGCATTACAATGGTTAGAACTTGCTTTAGTAATTCAAAATTGCTTAGACGAAGAAGTTCTAACTGAAAATGACAAAATTAATATAGATGCCGCATTTAGTCATATTATATTAAATGCTCCTTTAGATATAATAGGTCAGTTAACACACTTTCCAGATTCATTAGGCAAACTAGCTCTTGATAACTCACGTGGCATGTTACTGATAGCATTAGGTGATGAGGAACAATTTAAACAAGAGTATGAAACCGATGTAGATAAAGATTTTTTAGTCTTGGTCAGAGATTATGATTTTGGAACTAAGTTAGCAGCTTTGTCAGTTTTAGTTGGTAAAAGAGGAACTGTAACTACATCAATATTAGGCTGTAAATTTTCAATATCTTTTCCTATACGCTCTCCGTTTTTGGAGCTTGCTGAATCAATTTTATCTATACTTGAGTCTTTCTTAGCGACCGGTCATATCGATAATCTTATGCCTATTGAATCTTCAATTTTAATAGATGTTGTAGTTGATAATGATGAAGGTGATCTTTTAATTTCACATTCTTTTGAGGATGAGGATGATTTTACTGTATTAATTGAGTGCTCTAATTTTGAAGTTAAAACAATCGATCGAAAGGTTCAGCAAGTAGTTCAAAATTGGTGTTTAAAGTTTGTTTTCGAACTACTTTCTAAAGCATTTATTATTAAAGATATTGAGTCTACTTTGGAGCAGCTGTTCAATGGGGATCAAATTTTAGATAGGGCTTCTTCATTTGGCTCATGTTTTGCTGGCACATATAATGTTTTAGGAGAGGATGCAGTTTCAAACCTCAAAAGTTACTTTTCTGCAACAGAGCTTAAATATTATCCTTTAACACGGAGTAAAAGTTGGGATCATGATATGGCCAAGTCGAAAGAAGAGGCGACTGTACAGTTTGGCAATACAAAAGATTGTAAGTTTGATCATGAAAAAATATCTCATGAAGATATGCAGATGCAAGGTTTAATAAAACCAAGACTGTGGGATGATGCAAAATGGTCTGGTGTAGGTTTTACCATATATGATAATGGAAAAGTGGGTTTGGATCTTTTGTTTAAAAATGAGTTGGCGGGAAAGAGAATTTTCCAAAATTTAGTTAAAAAAGTTGGTAAACATGATAAAGAAAACCGTATAAAAATTTCAATTATTACTAAGTTTTCTAAAAATAACCCACATTTCTACAAAGTTATAATAGGGGAGAATATTTCAATTGAAGAATCTCATAAGACCTTACAGATGATAAGTAGAATTCAAGAAATGACTCCTAGCAATGGTGAAAACTTAGCTCGTTTTAAAAAGGAATATAAAAAAGAAAGTGGTTATATTTTAAGTTATGGTGTTTTGGAAGGAAATAAGCAATATAAGCCTAAAGATAGTGAAGATTTAGCTATATTCAAGTTTGAGCTAATTGAAAAAGAGGCATGGCAAATAGGCTTAAATGATCCTGAGCGTGTAGCAATTAATACTAACGATATGCCTATTATACCTGATGAGGTTTTTGATGCACCTGTGTTAGATATTCTAAAAAATAAGGGTTAGTTAAATGGGATTTATACATATTTAAACATTAATAATGTGCTTGTCTTTATTGAGAGAGTATTGACTCAAATGAAACAGCCGTTAATCCTATTTTAGTAATAACATTAATTATCAAAAACGGATGTTGGGATTAAATATTTAAATTTATTTTAATGTTTAGCTAAACAAGACTTAATGTGTGTGAATGATGAAAGAAATTACCGATATAATTATTCAAAAAACGATTGATAGGATCACTTTTGAAATACCAGTTTCAAGTGGCAGAACTGTGTATATGTCGATTAAAAAATATAACTACTGTAATGATGAGCGGTGTGTGGTTTTAGTTGATTCAAATAGGTTTTTGAAGTTATGGAGAAAAGAGCCCTACAGCATTCATACTAAACTTAGTATGGGAACTCCAAAAGTTTGGACTAGTGATTACAAATATGGATATGCAGAAAGGGGTTTTTCGTATGGGATAAATAACCCTGTTCCATTAGCTGATGTAAGTTGCTCTAAAGTCACTATCAACCAACCTATCTATGAAAGTAAGTTTTTATTTTTTAAAACTTTAATAGGTACGAGAAAAGAGCAATTTGACTATGTAGCTTTTACTAATGGCGTTACCCGAACTATATGGTTGCTAGCAAATGAGGCTTTATTTTTTCCGGTAGAGTGCAGAGTTGGAAATGGCTCAGAAAGGTTAGCTTTGGTTGGAGGAGTAACTCGCAGTTACTTTACAGTTGAAGAGCTGTTTGAAATTTAATAATAAAGTAACTATTTAAACTTTAATTATTCTAGGTGGTTTTTTATCCATTTAGCCTTTTCATTTATCTACATTGAATACAAGTCATTGCTACTTATAGCTATAATTAAGGCGTGGGTAATTTTATTACTATGAGCTTACCAGTTTAAATCTTGGAAATTTTCAAATTCATTTACTCAACAGCTCAATCAATTTTTGTTTTTCTTCTAAAGGTAAGCAATCAATCAAACAAGCCAGCTCTGCTGACTCAGCACTATCACAAAATAGATAATTCAATGGAACACCTAGCTCATCAGCCATGCGCTGTAATGTTTGTATGTCAGGGGTGTGCCTGTCTTTTTCGTAATGGTTCATCCTGCTACTTGCAGAGCTTTGATCCATGCCAATACGAATACCTAATTCTTTTTGAGTCATGTTCGCTCGCTTACGAGCTTCTTTAAGCCTGATTGGAATAGGGTTTGGTTTAGACACTTAGCTTTCATCTTGTTCACCTGAATAACTTAGATTGTCTAAGTTTTACTTATATTAGTATACTTAGCAATCCTAAGTTTTGTTGGTGACTCCAAATGACCAAAGCAATTAAGCTCAATGAAGATATCTATCACCTTTTAGTAGAAAAAAATTTTAACCATTTCACTATCACTGCACTTCGTAATACTTTGCAAGCGCTTAATAATACTTATAAAAATCCAGATGAGGCTAGACGCTTTGTTTACAGGCAGGTAATGCGCTTGGTTGATAAAGGTTTGCTAGTTAGAGATGAAAACCCAAGCCCGAAACGTGCTCAATATAGTAAAACTCCGTTATTTAAAACATCAGTATTCACTAGAGTAACAAATGACTCGGGGCTAAGCCTTTCACAATCTCAAGTTATAGATAAAAGCTTTAACAATGAGCTTCTTGACGCTATAAAAACACATGAGTTAGAAATGACAATATTAGTTAGTGAGCTTGAAGAGTATAAGCGGCTCATAGAGGCAAACCCTAACTGCTATGACTCAATAGCAGTGTTTTTAGATAAAGGGCAAGCACGTCTGCTATCAATTAAGGGAAAGCTAGCAGCATTGAATAATATCCAGCAAGCAGTGGTCGAGTAATAAAATTATTAAAATATCTAACTTAACAGTTTGCTCCAAAAAATTTAGTGATTAATTTTTGTTTATTGGTATTCCTATTAATATTAAAGTGGCTTAATGATATAGATCATTTAAGTGATGATATGATCGATACTTATATAACACCCTATACTGTAAAGTTAGCAGATACACTGAACAATTTATTTTAAACAGTACCACTTCTCGATGTGATTTAATGATTATGATAAAAATCACCAAGTAATTGGCTTCTGAATAAGTATTAAGGAAAGTTAATGAAGGCTTTTGAAATTGATCCAGTTACTAAACCAGACATGTCCAACTACCTTATTCATATGACTGATGAGCAGAGCTTTAACAGTATTCTAAAATCTGGTGGGAGTAATTCAAAAGGACTAATAAAGGCACTTATTCCAAAAGGCGCAAACAAAGATAGTTTTAGTCATGAAATAGCTTGCTTTACTGAAACTCCAATTCATGCAATAGGAGCATTTTTAGAAATATCTAAACGTAGAAGTAACGAAAAAATGGTCTATGGGATAGGGTTTAAAAAAACTCTTATGGTGGAGCTAGGTGTAAGACCAACTTTATATTTAGATGGAACAAAGTTAGCCAATTTTTTTGAATTAAAGAAAATAGAATCTTTAGATGAAAAAACACGAAGCTTTTTAGATTCCCTCAGTCCCCTTATTCACCCATTAGGTGAAAATGCCAAAAGACAAGGGTTTACTTGGGAGAGAGAATGGCGCTATACAGACAAACATGGTTTCAGCTTCAGCTATGAAGAGATTGAAGTTATCTGCTGCCCAAAAGAATCTCAGGAACTAATTAAACTCGAGTTGGGGGAATACGCGAAAGATATTAAATTTGTCGATACTTCATCGAAATATCAAGAAATCACTCAGTTTATCTCTTATTCAAATGAAAGAGCCTTGATAGAGGAAGGGCTCTGTAATTCGGATAACCAAGAAGAGCTTGATGAGTTCCTTGATAGCTTTGATTTGTATGTAGAGCAATTAACTTTACATAAAGAATACTTAGTACAATTACAAACACAATTAATAGCTGTTGAAGAAGAGCTGGGAAATTTAAAAGAGTGGCGTGAAGATATTAAAGCGCATACAGGTGAGTACTGTGGGCATTACTCGAAAAAACTCAGAAATATTCAAATGTTTGGGACTATGTGCCCTGATTGTGCAGATGGTCTTAACTATACATGGAACAGGTATTACAAAGATGCATAAAAATATTAATGTTGTAATATGAAGATAATTAAAAATTTAGAAGAAGCAAGGCCTTACAAGCTTGGCTGGACTTATGTTTTGTTATCAAAAAATAAAAGAATAATGAAGATTGGTCGGGCAATACCAGACCTCAACAGGCGAATTTACCAGCATCAACATTGTAGGGAGTACAGGCAATACGACTTTCAATTTTTACTTGCTGTAAACAATTCTAAGTACGAATCGTTGCTTCATAAACATTTCGATGAATACCGTTGTTGCTATAAATGGCTTGAGGGCGAGAATAAAGAACAGCACTTTTCTAAAAATGAAGCTAAAACTTTGGCTTTGAGGTTATTTAAAAAAGACAAAATCAGCTATAACTCTACCCATGAGGTTTTTTGGAAAAATACTATAATTACACGAAATGAACTATTCAGTATTCCACCGTATAAGGTTGGCGCAAAATTAGAGAATTTAATAACGCAAATTATAGCGAATTAAGCATTAGAATATCAGAACAAATATACAACGGGAGTATGGACGCAATTATTAAAACGAAACTTGATTACCCAAAAAAGATAAATAAAACAATAGAAATATTGCTTCAGCACTTAAAATTAAAAGATATACACCGTCTGAAATTAACAAAAGTTCAATATTTCAAACCAGTAGCTAATGAATGTCATATAAACACTATGCTAATGAAAGATTTCGAAGATGGTGAGCAAGAGTTTGGTTGGTTAGTTTGGTATGACGCAAAAAATGATTTTTGTGAAGCAATTTTTCATTCTGTATGGCGTAATTCTAATGAATCTTTGGTTGATATTACTCCAAGGCAACATAATGAAAAACGAGTTATGTTTATTGTTGATGAAGATCGTATGGCAAAACCTATAACTTACGAAGGAAAGGCTGCATTAGATACTTTCTCCAATGTACAAGTCATTAAAGGTAATGTTGCTCGAGATACAAAAAGTGTAATTAGTATTATCCATTCTAACTTGGCGCGTGAACAAGGTTTAATAGAATAATGACTTAACGAATATTGGAGCTAAAAATGGAAGACATCAAATTAACAGCAAATGAGATTAGTTATTTTGCGAAAAACGCAAAAGATAAAGAGCTAGGAGAAGATGTTCAATCTTATTTGTCCCATCGCCATAGCTCATTGAGTGAAGATAAAGGCAAGTATGATCCAAATGAAAAAAGGCCTTTGTCTGAATGGGTTACTGAATGTCATGAAGTAACAATGATTCATCCATCATTCGCAGCTAAAAAATAATATTGGAAGATCTAATGTTCGCTGCATCGCGGTTTTAAATTAATTGGAATAAAAAGAGAGTTGTCTAGGTGAAAGATTCATTCGGAATATGGCTTTATAGAATCCAAAAAATCATAGAGGTACTTCGTCCAAAATTCTACAATAAACTAACGTGGTTAATAGTAATTAGCGGCTTAAGTATTATGTCCAAGCCTCTGTGGTTAACGCTAATTAACATTGCCTTCGAAAAAATGATTGAATTCTCAATAACAGAAAACTCTGATACGGCTTGGGGATTTGCTCTTGTCGTAACAGGTTTGCTTTACCATCTTATCAATACAGGCCTTTATGAGTTTGTTATAGCTCGAAAAGGAGATGCCCTAAATCAAAAAAAAGAGGTGCATGACACTCAAGTGTTTAAATCTCTAGATGAAATGATTGATGAACCGTATATCGAAAATGTATTTGCTCATATGCATACAAGTGACGCAATTTTTTTGGATGATTTTACAAAGCTCAGAGATTTTGTTGTTTATGCATCAGAGTCAAGAAACCAGTTCTTGACCCAAGAGTTAAAGCTAAAAACTCAGTCGTTTTTAACTTCATTGGAAGGCCTTCTTTGTTTTATAAACAAGGAGTTTGATGAGTATCCATACGGGCAAGATAAGCTAAACTTTAGAATGTGTTTAGCCCCACAATTGAATTGTGACCGAGGTGGCTCATGGGAAGATGGGCCTAAATATGATGTATTGGTTCGTCAAATGATGGATTTGTCAGCATCATTGAATGATTCGTATAAAAATTGGCGTTTGTCTGTGAAAGAAAACCTAGCTATCTAAGTTATAAAATGTGTTGGAATATAATAATGTTCAAAATTAAAGTTCTTACTCCAAGCGACACCATCAAGTTTTGGTATGTGAAAAGCATTAAAAGAGGCAGCAAAAGTTTCGCAGGAACAACTGACATATCGGATGTAAAAACTTATAAAAAACAAAACCAGTTAACGCACTTTTAGATTATTTTTTAGTAAATGGCATAAACTATGTACTGCTAGATACAAACAGTGATTGAGTACTGAAAACTAAAAAGGGATTTAATTATGTGGGCGGTTATAAAAGTAGATAAAGCATTGATGTTCTATAACTTTCAAAGGGAGCAGTATGAGGTTGTTAGTGATATAAAGTTTGCTCATGCAAACGAGCTTGAAAGCACAAATGGAATATCCATGACTATTGGGGGTTTTACAAAGATTGTTCTTGACCATGATGCTAGTGTTTCTACTTTGCTTAAGTCTAATATTCCTTTATTCCTAACAAAAATAGGTGCTAGAGAGGCGGCCAAAACAGCCAACTTAACTGGCTACACATACATTCATTTTGATGTTAGTAAAATTCAATTATAAAAGAGGTAGATTAATGACGTTACCTGAATTAATTGACTATACAGTGGTTTAAATAGTTAAAGCATACTGTGTAAGTGTGAAAATTAGTGTTATTTACTGCTTGTTTTTCAGTCTTTTTATTACATAAAAATTTGAAAAGCCGGGAAAAGATGAAATTTAAAATAGTTAATATAAAACAATTGTTTAAACATTTTATAAAAAATAACTTGTAACATTGATGCAAAAGGGCAATTACTTGTCGATCAAGTTATTGAAGAAGCCAAAATAAGTAAAACTAAAAAGCAGCATATTCAACGCTTATTAATTAGTGATTTAAACTTAGCTGCAGTAAAAAAAGCATTAACGACTATGCGATCTAACCGTGAGTTTATTCCGTTGAGCGTTTCAGCCTTAGCGCGATCTCGTGCTGATTGGTTGTTTGGTATGAATTTAACCCGCGCTTATACTTTAGCAGGGCAAAAAGCTGGGTTTGGTAACGTACTTTCTGTGGGACGAGTACAAACACCCATACTTGGCTTGGTGGTTAATAGAGATAATGACATAGCAAATTTCGTATCGAAGCCATTTTATGAAGTATTAGCCCACTTAGTCACCCCCGAAAAACAATCATTTAGTGCAAAATGGATACCCAGTAAGGCATGTGAGCCTTATCAAGACGAAGAAGGGCGAGTATTAAATAAAGCATTGGCTGAAAACGTAGCCTCGCGTATCACACAGCAAAATGCTGAGCTAACGGCGCTTGAACAAAAGCAAAAAAAACAAACTGCGCCACTGCCTTATAACTTATCTGCTTTGCAGATAGACGCGGCAAAAGCATTTGCTATGCCAGCGCAAAAGGTGCTGGATATATGCCAAACTCTTTATGAGCGTCATAAGTTAATTACCTACCCGCGTTCAGACAACCGCTACTTACCTAATGATCATCACCAAGATGCGTCTGCTATTTTAAAAGCTATAAGCACTAATGGCGGGCAAGGTGTTGAGTTAGTAAAAGCAGCTGATAGTAAAAAACGTAGTAAATGTTTTAACGATTCAAAAGTGGCTGCGCATCACGCCATTGTCCCTACGGCAAAACAGTTAAAGTCGGCAAGTTTAGGTAGCGATGAGACAAAGGTTTATCAATTAATATGTCGTCATTATTTAATACAGTTTTATCCCGACTATATTTACAACGAAACTAAAGCAGAGATAACTATTGCTGGCGGGTTATTTAAAGCAAATGCAAAGCAAGATGTAAGCTTGGGTTTTAAGGTGCTAATGGGTAAGTCTGAATTGAAAGATGAAGCCACGCTACCGCCTTTAACAAAAGACATGTTACTTTTTTGCTCGCAAGGGGAGGTTGTTGAAAAATATACCTCTCCGCCAGCGCACTTTAGTGATGCGACTTTACTTGCAGCCATGACAGGCATAAGCCGCTATGTACAAGATCCACAGATAAAAAAAGTACTTAAAGACACCGATGGCTTAGGCACAGAGGCAACGCGAGCGGGGATCATTGAATTATTATTTAAACGCCGTTTTTTAAAACGTGAAGGCAAATTAATTAAAGCAACCGAAACCGGGAGTGCACTTATTAGCGTGCTGCCGCAAGGTTTAGTTCGCCCCGATTTAACCGCTAAATGGGAATCGAGCTTAGGTGATATTGCACAGCAAGTAATGAGCTATCAGCAATTTTTACAGCCTTTACTTGCCGACTTAAATAGTTTTGTACAACAAGCTGCAAATTGCGATAGCAATGTATTTGCAAAGCTGCCTAAAACTTCAGCTAAAAAGCGTTTTGTTAAACGTGGCCAAAAAACGCCTTATAAAAAGTCGAGTTATAAAAAAAGCTCTGTTACAGGTTAACTACAGAGCTATTATTTAAATAAAACTATTGATTAAACAAAGTTACCGCTGCATTACTCATGGCTTTAATGCCAGTTGGTAGTGCGACTTTATAGTCTGGGGCAAACTTACTTGAATGCAGTGAAGGTAATGTTTTGCCCGCTTTTATTGCACTTGCATATTTTGCTTGGTTAACGCCACCGAGCCAAAATAGTGTGATAGGAATATTTTCGTCAGTGCGGCCATATAAGCCAAAGTCTTCACCTGCCATTACAGGGAGGGTTTCAAGCACATTTTCATCACCAATAGCGCTGGCAATACTTTGACGCACAAGGTTGGTTTGTGCCGGATTGTTATATGTAGATGGAATTGACTCATCTTCATGTACTTGCACCTTAGGGTAGAGCGCTTCCTCAAGGCCTGCGCTTTGTGCAATACCGGCGGTAATGCGTTTAATTGCTGCAATTTGTGCATTTCTAATATCAGGGTTATAGCTGCGTAATGTAAGTTGTAACTTTACTTCATCAGAAATTACATTATGTTTTGAGCCACCATGAATAGATCCAACAGTAATAACTGATGGCTCTAATGGTGAAAGCTCACGACTCGTAATAGTTTGCAGTGCAAGCACAGTGCGCGCAGCAATAATAACCGGATCAATAGTGGTATGCGGATAAGCTCCATGTCCGCCTTTACCTTTTATAGTTATATCAACAGAATCGACGCTGGCCATAGTATATTCGTTTTTCATCGCAACTTTACCGGCAGGCACACTTGCACTTACATGTAGCGCAATTATGTGATCAGGTTTTGCATATTTACTAAATAAGCCTTCTTTTAGCATGGCTTTAGCGCCACCGCCTACTTCTTCTGCGGGTTGTGCCACCATCATTAGCGTGCCTTGCCATGCATTTTTGTGAGCTATTAGTTGTTCAGCAGTACCAATGAATGAGCTCATATGTATATCGTGACCGCAGCCGTGCATAACACCTACTTTTGCACCGTGCTCGTCTATTACTGTTACTTTAGAAGCATACACCTTACCTGTTTGTTCTGTAATAGGTAAGGCGTCGGTATCGGTACGTATCATTACTGTGGGGCCATCACCATTTTTGTAAATGCCTACAACGCCAAAACCACCTACATTGCTTGTAACTTCAAAACCAAGCTTGTTTAACTGCGCTGCTATTTTTTTTGCGGTTTGTTGCTCGTGATACGAAAGCTCGGGTGATTGATGCAGATCGAGGTAAAAGCTTTCAATGGCTGGCATGCTGCTATGTAAATTTAAGTCTAATGATTTAGCCGCCAATAGAGGGCTAGCTAATAATAGCGCTGTGCCTAAGTAAGTTAACTTCATGATTTTCCTTTATTGAGATAAATGTATATCCAAGTGATTTAGATATATGACTTGTAATAATTATGTTCAGCACCATATAAAAACCTAAATAAATGAATATGGCAATCAATTCAATGAGCAACATAGTTAGTATCAACGCGCAAAATTTTCAGCAAGTACTCGGCGAAACATCACAACAAAAGTTGGTACTGCTAAACTTCTACTCAGCGCAAAGTCCTGAATGTATTAACCAGGCAGCAATATTAGATAAATTAGCCGCTGAATATAACGACTATATAGTAGTAGCAAATTTAGATTGCGATGCCGAGCAAGCTCTGGCTTCGCAATTAGCACAGCAAGTTGGTTTACAAACACTACCAACACTGGTGTTGTTAAAAGACTCAGCGCCCGTTGATGTATTATCGGGTGCCCAAGCTGAAGCGAAAATTCGTGAAGCATTAGCTAAACATTTACCCGCTCAACAAGACTTACTATTAGAGCAAGCAAAGCAAGCATTATTAAAGTCAGATTTAAATGCCGCGTTTAATTATGCAAAGCAAGCTTATGAAATTGACAACAGCAACGCGCGTATTAAATTAGTACTTGCAGATATATGTATTCAAATTCATAAAGTAGATGAAGCGCAAGCACTAATTAATACAATAGATGTACAAGAGCAAGATGCTTACTTTAATAATATAAAAGCAAAATGCGAAGCTGCGCTTGAAGCAAAAGATTCACCAGAGATTAAAGAAAAACAACAACAAGTAGAAAAGTACCCAAATGACTTAGAATTAAAAGAAGAGCTAAGTATTTTACTCAATGAAGCCGGCAGAAAAGAAGAAGCATTAGATGTACTATTTACAGTGCTGCAAAAAGATCTGAATTTTAACGAAGCAAAACCAAGTTTTTTAGCTATTATTGCCTCTTTACCCGACGGTGATGCACTTGCAGCAAAGTATCGTCGCAAGTTATATAGTATTTTGTACTAAAACTTAATAACTATTACTTTTAAAAGCACCTTATCTAGGTGCTTTTTACATTTTTAAGTTTATAGCAATATAACAGTAAGCTTGTTTAAGGAATAAAACGCGCAGTTATCCACAGGGTTTTGTGGGTAACCTGTGAGCCTGGCTTGTGTATCTTTGGGGTAAAAATTAAATGCAAAAAAGGCGATAAAAACGCTTGCGTAAAATCTGCGGCTCCCTATAATGCGACCCCACTGAGACGGGATATGGCGACGCGCAGCGGACAACGCCTAGCGAGACGCGAACTACTCAGAGAGTTAAATAAAACTTCGGTTTTAAATCTTCCAAAAAGAAAGTTTAAAACAAAGTGTTGACTCGAAAAATAAAG